>JAGLDH010000063.1 GCA_023145835.1 Methylococcales bacterium | reverse complement strand
CTTTAGCTGGTGGTTGTTTAGTTGTTAATCCGAGAAATCCCTACAGACTCGCGTATTGTTTGCATAAAAGGAGAACTAATCTCACGCGCTTTTTTTGCCCCTTCTTGTAACTGTTCCTCTATATGTTCTGGCGCTTCCATTAATGCTTGATAACGTTCTCTTGCAGGCGCTATTTCGTCATTAATTTTTTCAAATAAAACCTTCTTCATTTCACCCCACGCTATTCCTTCCGCATAACGCTGACGAACGTCTTCAACTTCATTTTTACTGGCAAAAGCCTGATATATACCAAATAAAGTACATCCCTCAGTTTCTTTAGGTTCGCCGGGTTCTAATGAATTAGTCTTGATTTTATTTATTAATTTTTTGAATTTTTTCTCGGGCTCAAACAATGGAATAGTATTGTTATAACTTTTACTCATTTTACGACCATCAAGGCCTAAGATAGTGGCTGCATTGTCATCAACGACAGCTTCAGGTATGGCAAAGTGCTCGCCATAAATATGATTAAAACGTGAAGCAATATCTCTTGCCATTTCAATATGCTGAATTTGGTCTTTACCAACAGGTACCTTGTTTGCATTAAACATCAACATGTCGGCGGCCATTAATATAGGGTAGCTAAATAATCCCATATTAATTCCTTTATCCGGGTCATTGCCATCAGTTTCTTCATTTTCTGCAACAGAGGCTTTATAGGCATGAGCTCGGTTCATCAGACCTTTAGCAGTAACACAGGACAGCATCCAGCTTAACTCTGATATTTCTGGGATATCTGATTGACGATAAAAAACAGCATTAGAGGTATCTAAGCCTAAAGCCAACCATGTTGCTGCAATTTCTAAGCTAGATTGCTTAACTCTTTCGGGTTCTTGGCATTTAATGAGTGCATGATAATCTGCAAGAAAATAAAAAGGTCTGGCATTTTCATCTTTACTTGCCTTGATTGCTGGACGAATTGCCCCTGCATAATTACCTAAATGGGGGGTTCCTGTTGTTGTGATGCCAGTAAGGACAATCTGTTTACTCATATTATTTATCCAGTTTAACGACTGTATGTTGCTCAAAATTGTTAAATTCTACACAAAAAAAGCGGAACAGTCTGTTCTAGAGCAATGAATAAGTTTATTTGTTTTATTTAATTTAAATTATCACCAGATAATCTGAAATATATTGTGTGTTAGGAAGTAACTTTTAGTTAAGACTGTTTAATGGATATCTCTATTAATTATGGATAAGATAATTGAGAACCAAAATATTCAAAATCAAGACGTTGTTGCACGTAATGTAATAGCAGACAATTGCGAAGGATTTAAACGCAGAGATTGGATATTTTCGACTCAATCTTCCATTCATCAATTTATAGAGGTGCCCTAATATGAATAACAATCAAGTTGTTGTTTTTTCTTTATCTATAAAATAAATAAATGATGAGCAAATTTTTTATTTTATAGTAGACTTTAACTTTAAGGTGATGGTGTTTTTATTGACTACTTTAAAGAGGATGAATTTATGCTTGAATATGATGAAAAACGTGACTATATTCGAATGGATGTCGATTGTAAAGTGACCTATAAACTGATTGATTCAAATGATGTAAAAACAGGACGATGTTTATCTTTAAGTGGATCAGGTGTTTCTTTTATTGCAGATACCTCTTATGATGATGGTTTGGCAATGGAAATAAATGTATTGCCAGAAAACTCTGTTACACCGCCAATGACTGCTTTTATAGAAGTAGTGAGAAGCATTCCACAAGAAGATAGCTCTTTTGAAATAGCAGGAATAATAAAGAGCCTTAAGTAAAAAAGTTACTCTTAAAAGAATGGCTTTTTTTAAGAGAATAATAATCATGTACACAATTACAAAAGAAGTCTATTTCTGCTATGGTCATAGACTGATGAACCATAAAGGAAAGTGTAAAAACCTTCATGGACATAGCGTAAAAGCATCTATCTCTCTCAAGCAGGAGCAGCTGAATGATCAGGGAATGGTATGTGATTTTTCTGAAATAAAAGAAAGTGTTGAGTCTTATATTGACCAACATCTGGATCATAATTTTTTACTCCATAAAGATGACCCAATCATTCCTTTGTTAAAACAACAAAATGAACGATTTATGGCCATTGATGAGCATCCTACTGCAGAAGTTTTAAGTAAGATGATTTATCAACATTTAAAAAAACAAGGATTAAATGTTGATAAAGTTGTGCTTTGGGAAACTGCAAGTGCTAATGCTTGCTATCAGGAAAGCTAACAGAGCCATATTATGAGTCTGGTTCACCCTGTCAATACATCCTTATGTTTAGAGAAGCTGTGTGAATCTAACTATAAAAAGCTATTTAGTCTTATTCCAGATTTATGTTCTTTCCAAAGTCAGGCTACAGGAAAAACCAATAACAAACCTTCCTTATATTTGAAAATAATTGACCGTACAAAGCATACATTAACGGTTGAACTTAGCCACCAG
This sequence comes from Methylococcales bacterium, assembly GCA_023145835.1. GTDB lineage: Bacteria > Pseudomonadota > Gammaproteobacteria > Methylococcales > Methylomonadaceae > QPIN01. The sequence continues at coordinate 63,731 of JAGLDH010000063.1, read as the reverse complement.
TTTGATAAAAACCTAGATGGCTTTATGGAACCTGCTGTCAAAATAAGAATTTATTTAGATGCTAATCTTGCAGAAGTTTTAAAGGATTATGTTAGACCTACTGTATCAATGGTTTATAAAGACCCAAGTAAAAGTGTCGAAATAATGAATTATAAATGGCGATTAAATTATTTTTTACAAAAATGGTTAGATCACTGTCTGCAAACTAATTATGAGTTTCGAAGTATAGGGTATAAATAGGATTCTTATTTGTAGTAACTCAAATCTAATCTAGCAGACACCCTGAAAAAACGGGTCACTATTAGTTTGAGTTTCTACGGATAAACAATGGCTGATTTTTATGTATCACGTACAAGCAATTTTGTAGTTTTCCTGTAATTATGTGTATGTCTAAGCAACGATTCATTATCGTAAATAGTTTCCTGATTACTTACTTGCTTCCGCCAAATCCATGAAGAGTAATACCTTATAACCAATTGAATTAATATTGCTTTTAAAAAACAAGAATACAAAGAAAATTTTAAACGGATGGAAAAAACTGTTTTTTCCCTTTTTTAATTCATTCTTTCAACCCGAAAAATATTGATGCAAGATAGACTCTAAAGTTCATGCGAGCAATGAACTCTAAATTGGCGGAAGGTTATGGGTAATCAGGAATAGTTTTATTCTGTTTTAAGCTGGAATCCTGCTCTTACGCAGCGTAATACACCATAACTATACGTTTCATCAAAAAACTCAAATAGTGGTTTTAGGGCATTTTTCTGATCGTCTGGTAGGTTGATGATAGCTTCTTCTATTTGATCAATTTCTTTTTGACCTAAATCAATCACTTCAGTTAATTCTATCCCTCCATCTTCTATGGCTTGTGACAAATGGTTGTATATAGTGTCTTCTTTTAATTGACGCTGCTTTGATACTTTTTCTACGGTATAGCCCAATCTAAATAATGAGATTGATTCAGCAACTGTGTCGGTTAAGTCATCGTTTTCAAATTGCTGAAGAACTTGTAAAAACTCATCACCATAGAGTTCGAGTTTCTTTTCACCGACACCTGAAATAGCATTCATTTGTTGTAAATTACTAGGTTTTTCATCCATCATAGTCATTAAGGTCGCATCGTGAAAAATAACAAAAGGTGGAACATCTTGCTTATCAGCCAGCTCTCGACGTTTTGCTCGCAAAGCATCCCACAATAAATTGTTTTCATTTTGTTGAATAACCCGCTTATCACCTTTTTTACGCCGCCCTTTTTCTGGAGCAATATCTTTACGTAACATGAGAGTTTGTTCTCCACGTAAGATAGGGCGACATTGTTCGGTTAGTTTAAATGCACCGTAGCCATCAAAATCAATTTCTACATAACCTTTGGCTACTAATTGTCTGAAGACCGAACGCCATTGTTTTTCGTCAATATCTTTACCAATCCCGAAAGTTGATTGTTTATCATGTCCAAAGCTAATCATTCTTTCAGATGGTTTACCTAGTAAGACTTCAATTAGATAATTAACGCCAAAACGTTGTTCTGTTCGGTAGATGCAGGAGAGGGCTTGTTGAGCTGGGGTAGTTCCATCCCACGTTTGTACCGGCTCTAAACAGGTATCGCAATTGCCACAATTTTCCTTGAGTTCATCCCCAAAATAGGCGAGTAAAGCTTGCCTACGGCAGCTTACAAGCTCACATAAGGCTAGCATAGATTCAAGTTTATGAAATTCTACTCGCTTATGTGTTTCATCAGCATTGGAGTCACCCAACATTTTGCGTAATGTAATAACATCCTGTAAGCCATAAGCCATCCAAGCGTTAGCCGGTTCTCCATCACGTCCAGCACGCCCTGTTTCTTGGTAATAACCTTCGATACTTTTAGGTAAATCCAAGTGAGCAACAAAACGTACATTAGGTTTGTCGATTCCCATTCCAAACGCGATAGTGGCAACAATAACAATACCTTCTTCCATTAAAAAACGATGTTGGTTTTGTTGTTTTACTTTATTGGCTAAACGTGCGTGATAGGGTAGAGCATTGATCCCTTTTCCTGCTAACCATTCAGCTGTTGCTTCTACTTTTTTTCGAGATAAACAATAAATTATACCTGCGTCACCTGAATGCTCAGCTCTGATAAAGTGAAGTAACTGCTGTTTAGCATTTTGCTTTTGAACAATTCGATAACGAATATTAGGACGATCAAATCCACTAATAAAAGATTTTGCTTGCTCCAGGGCAAGTCGCTTAATAATTTCTTCTCTAGTCTTTTCATCCGCCGTGGCGGTTAAAGCAATTCTGGGGATAGCTGGGAATTTCTCGTGCAATAAAGAAAGTTGAAGATAATCCACGCGAAAATCATGCCCCCATTGCGATACACAATGTGCTTCATCAATGGCAAATAAAGAAATATTAATTCGTTGGAATAGAGATTGAGTCCATTCTGATGTTAATCTTTCTGGGGCAATATACAGAAGATCAAGTTCCCCCTTTTTTAATTGGTTTTCTACTAGCCTTGCTTCATCCATAGATAAGGTGGAGTTAAGAAAGGCAGCTTTTACACCTAATAAATGTAAAGCGCTGACTTGGTCTTGCATTAATGCAATTAAAGGGGAAATAACAATACCAACCCCTGATCTAACGATAGCAGGAATTTGATAGCATAAAGATTTTCCTCCGCCTGTAGGCATTAAGACTAATGCATCTTGACCGGATATCAGTTGTTCAATAATATCTTTTTGCTGTCCCCTGAAATTATCGTAACCAAAAACTGTTTTAAGCACTTCTTCAGACTGAAGCTTGGTATTTGTGTGTTGTTCTAAGTTGATAAACTACTCCAAAGAGGCATAACCTTTTATAATAGCCAGATTATATCAAGATCAACTGGGTAAAATGCCCCTTTATGACTATTTTGACTACACAATATTCCCCTAAACTTAGCTATTTGCTAGAACATAACAAACAACAACTCCTTGTTGGTGGACTTAAAGGCATAGAAAAAGAAAGTCTGCGTATTTGTCGAGAGGGGTGTGTCTCACAATTATCTCATCCGCAGGCGCTTGGTTCTGCATTGACGCATCCACACATCACCACTGATTATTCAGAAGCATTGCTTGAGTTTATTACGCCACCGTTTGCAGATATTACTGAAACTCTAGGTTTTATGCATCGAATTCATCAGTATGTTTATAACCACCTGGGTGATGAAATGCTTTTATCTGCCAGTATGCCTTGTGGCATAAATGGTGATAAAAGTGTACCAATCGCTGAATATGGAAATTCGAATATTGGTAAAATGAAACATGTATATAGGCATGGGCTATGGCATCGATATGGTAGAACAATGCAAGCAATCGCAGGCATTCACTTTAATTATTCTGTTCCGGTTGCTTTGTGGCCAGTATTGCATGAGCAAAGTAAAAGTAACCTTGAGTTAAATGATTTTATTTCTGAATCTTATTTTGGTTTGATTAGAAATTTTCAGCGCCAGGGCTGGTTAATTCTTTATTTATTTGGAGCTTCTCCTGCAATTTGTAAAAACTTTTTTAAAAGCCGTCCTCATTTAATGGCAGAATTTGATGAGTTTGACAAATATACGCTTTACCATCCCTATGCAACGTCGTTGCGAATGAGCGATATTGGATATAAAAGCAAAAACCAGGCAAACCTTAAAATTGATTACAATACTTTAACTGGATATGTTGACAGTTTGGGCAAGGCGATTGAAACACCCTATCCTGAATATGAAAAAATAGGCGTTAAAGTTGATGGCCAGTACAAGCAGTTAAATAGTAACGCACTACAAATTGAAAATGAATTTTATAGTACGATGCGACCAAAACAAATTGCAGAATCGTGCGAAAAACCAACGCTTGCATTAAAACGTCGAGGGGTTGAGTATATAGAGCTGCGCTCTTTAGACTTGGATTTATTTAATCCTATTGGAATTGATGAAGGAAAGTCACGTTTTATAGAAGTTTTTTTATTAAATTGCTTGTTACAAGAAAGCCCAAAGTACCGAGGGCAGGAAAATCATATCAACAATATAAATCAATTAGCTGTTGCGCATATGGGGCGAAAACCTGGTTTGGAGCTTAATAGAAATAGCAAGCAAGTTTTATTAAAAGACTGGTCGGCTGAAATAGTAAAGTCGATGCAGCCTATATGCGATATTTTGGATGAAGGCAATATTGATAAACCGTATGGTAAGGCCGTAGAGCAACAGTTAGCAGTAGTATGCGATGCAGAGTTAACTCCATCTGCAAAAATTCTTAAAGGTATGCGTAACAATAAGCAACCTTTTGGGAGTTTTGGATTAAATATTTCAGAGCAATATAAACACTATTTTGAACAACAAAAGCTGGATAAGATTACAACGCAACAGTTTGATGATATGTCAGTTGCCTCTCGTAAAAAACAACAAGAAATTGAAGCTAATGATAGCGTTTCTTTTGATGAGTTTTTAACTAATTATTTTTCCCAGTAGTAATAAATAACATAACAATGACCTTATTCGATATCCAAACGGTTCAAGCTGAACTGAAAAGTAAAAACCCACGCAGTATTTTAAAAACAGCATTAGAAAATTTTGATAATATTGCTATTTCTTTTAGTGGTGCAGAAGATGTTGTATTGATAGATATGGCATTGAATATTCGAAAAGATATTCAGGTTTTTTCATTAGATACGGGAAGATTACATCCAGAAACTTATCAGTTTATCGAAAAAATAAGGCAACATTATCAAATTGATATTGAAATTCTTACGCCAGATAGAGGATTATTAGATCCTTTTGTAAAAGAAAAAGGTTTGTTTAGTTTTTATGAAGAGGGGCATCAGCAGTGTTGTGGAATACGTAAAGTAGACTCCCTTAGGCGAAAACTTTCTACGCTTGATGCATGGATAACAGGGCAACGAAAAGATCAAAGTTTAGATACTCGACAAGATATTCCTGAAGTGCAAATTGATGCAGCTTTTTCATCAGAAGGGAAAAAGTTGATTAAATTTAATCCTTTATTAAACTGGAGTTCAGGTCAAGTATGGGATCATATCGAGGCTTATCAAGTGCCTTTTAATGAGTTACATCAAAAAGGATTTATTAGTATAGGTTGTGAGCCTTGTACTCGTGCGGTAATACCCAATCAGCATGAACGAGCTGGACGATGGTGGTGGGAAGAAGCAACTAAAAAAGAATGCGGTTTGCATGTGAATAATGTTAAATAATTATAAAAATATATGGCAATACATAAACAAATTACGGAGCCAGATGAAAGAGGGTTCCAAGTTAGAATTGTAAGAAATAAGAAAGAATATAGTCGTTATTTTGCACATAAAATGTGGGGGAGTAAAGCTAAGTCCTTGAAAAGTGCAATCAGTTGGCGAGACCAAATGCTGGTTTTATTTAAGGAAAGTAAAAAATATCGTCAAGACATGGAATTACCTGCACATAAATCTTCAACAGGAGTTCTTGGGGTATCTAAATCTATTCAGTTTGATAAAAGAAGAGGTGTGTATTATTTGATCTATAGCTGTCATTGGCGAAGGGGCGGAAAAGGACATACGAAAACTTTTCATGTGGGACGAGCCGATAGTGTAAGTGCAGATGAAGAATTTCATGCATTTAGAACTGCAGTGACGTTTCGAAAAGAATATGAAATGTATAAAGAGAAAGAAAGAGTTGAGCTATTTCCTTCAGAAAAATACAAGATGTGGAAAACAGAAAGGCTTTATGAATAATTGATAAAAGCATTTATATTTTCTCTTTTATAACCTCGATTTTGTTGATTATAAGATCGATAATTATAAAGTATAATTTTTGTAATATTGTATAAGTCTTTTGAATGTAGTTTCTCTAATACGTATTATGTGGTTTAACGGAATAAAAAGGTAAACAAGGTTAGTTTCTTTATTCTATTAAACTATCTTATGTATTTTGGATAGCTAGCTTGATGGCTTCTTTTCTAAAAAAATAGTAGTAAGGCTCTTGAATGAAAAAATTGTTATTTCAGTTTGATACAGATTATCATCCTTCATCATTTGATACAGTTGTAGGGTATGATGGTGGTGCTGATCATGTGATTCCGCATGGTGGATTAACACCAGAAAACATTTCATCTTTGGTTGATGGCACCATTTTTACACGTGCTCCTAAAGAAAAAAAGAATACGGCTATTTTTGTTGGCGGTAGTAACATGGTTGCAGGCCAGGAGCTCTTCCTTGCCATTCAAAAGCATTTTTTTCCTGGTTTTCAGGTTTCAGTTATGTTGGATTCTAATGGCAGTAATACAACGTCCGCAGCTGCAGTTTCAAAAGTAGCGACTAGCTGTTCATTAGCGGGAAAAAAAGTGGTTGTATTGGGGGGGACTGGGCCTGTTGGGCAACGTGCGGCGGCTATGTTTGCATTAGAAGGCGCAAATGTTTCAATAACATCTAGGCATATTTTTGGCGCAGAAGAAGCTTGTTTTGCTATGAAAAATCGCTTTGGAGTAGAAATTACACCGCTAGAAGCTAAAGATTGTGATGCTAGAGGGGATGTTGTTAAAGATGCAAATATTATTTTTGCAACAGGGGCGGCTGGAATTGAATTACTAAAATCAGAGCATTGGCGAGATAATTCGAATATTGAGGTTATAGCTGATGCTAATGCCACTCCACCACTCGGAATAGGGGGGACAAAAGTTCTCGATAAAGGAGAAGAGAGACATGGCAAAATAATCTGGGGAGCTATTGGATTTGGTGCGCTCAAACTGGCTTTACATCGAGCTTGTATTGCCAAATTATTTGAAGACAATAAGCAGGTTTTTGATGCAGAACATATTTTTAGTTTAGCTAAGGAAATGGCGTAAACAGTTATTTTACCCGCATGGATACTGGATCAATTGATTTATTGCGACAAAATGCTCTTCAACTTTTTCAAGCTGGAATTAATGCTGCTGATCCATATTTTGCTGTAAAAAACAGTCTGGAAATAACTGATAATAAATTAAAAATCACCTTGGGCTTTCTGGGTAATAAAGAAAAACGAATTGTATGTTGGCCAAAGATACACTTAATTGCTTTTGGAAAAGCGGCTTGCCATATGACGGAAGCAGCGATAGAAATTATTCCACAGGGTTATTTAGCAAGCAAGCCAATTGTGGTAACAAACTATGAAAATGTAACCGTCTTAAAAGATTGTGAAGTGATCGGTGCAGGACACCCTTTGCCTGATTTAGCAGGTCAAAAATCGGCGGAAGCAATTGCTGAAAAGCTTAAAAAAACTAAAGAAAACGAAGTGGTTCTAGTTTTAGTTTCTGGTGGTGGATCAGCCTTAATTCCTTTTCCAGTCAGGGGAATTACACTTGATGATAAAATTGCTACAACTGATTTGTTGCTAGCAAGTGGCGCGAATATTAATCAAATTAATTGTGTTAGAAAACATCTTTCACAAATAAAAGGCGGTCAGTTGGCGAGGCAGGCGTTACCAGCTGAATTGCATGGATTGATTCTCTCTGATGTCTTAGGTGACGATTTAAGTGCTATTGCAAGTGGTCCTACGGTACCGGATAATACCTCTTTTTCAGACGCTATACTTATACTTAAGAAAAAAAACATTTGGGATGATATACCTCAAAATGTTAAGCAATTTCTCGAAGAAGGAGAGCAAGGATGTCGAAGAGAAACACCCAAACAGAATGATGTTTGTTTTAAGAAAACAAATTATACTTTAGTGGGTAGTAACACGATTAGTCTTAATGTATTGATAGAAATAGCTAAAAAAAATGGCTTTGAAGTTGATGTATTTAGTCGGCAGTTATGTGGTGAAGCAAGAGAAATCGCAGAACAATTAGTACTATATACTAAGAATCGAATTGGAGATGGTTTACTTCATCCTATTGCTATATTGGCGGGTGGAGAAACAACAGTGACTCTTAAAGGTACTGGACAAGGTGGTCGAAGCCAGGAGATGGCTCTTGCTTTTTCTATTGTAGCCAAACAATACGATTTAAAAGGAAAATGGATGTTTTTGAGTGGTGGAACTGATGGTCGAGATGGGCCGACAGATGCTGCGGGAGGGATTGTCGATTCAGGAACTTACTCTCGAATGATGGTTGCAGGTATAAACCCAGAAAATAGCTTAAAAGATAACGATTCATATACAGCACTAAAAGAAGCACAAGGTTTGGTAATGACTGGGGCAACCGGTACTAACGTTGCCGATTTACAAATACTACTTATTCAACCGGAATAATAATTATTTACAGGAGATACCATGTTTAAAAAATCCATGACCATAGCAGGTTTTGATGATGAGCTCTTTAAAGCAATGGAGGAAGAACGTCATCGTCAAGAGGATCATATTGAGCTGATTGCATCAGAAAATTACACCAGCCCTCGAGTTATGGAAGCACAAGGTTCTTGTCTAACGAATAAGTATGCAGAAGGCTATCCGGCTAAACGCTATTATGGTGGATGTGAATATGTTGATAAAGCTGAACAGTTGGCGATTGATCGACTAAAAGACTTATACGGAGCTGAGTATGCTAATGTGCAACCCCATTCAGGGTCGCAAGCTAATATGGCTGTCTATATGGCATTAGTTCAACCAGGTGATACTATTTTGGGTTTAAGTCTTGCTGATGGAGGGCATTTGACGCATGGCGCTAAGCCAAACTTTTCTGGAAAAATCTATAATTCAATCCAATATGGGTTGCATCCAAAAACAGGTGAAATTGATTATGATCAAGTTGAAGCATTAGCTCTTGAACATAAACCTAAAATGATTGTTGCAGGTTTTTCTGCTTATTCTAGAATTTGGGACTGGGAAAGATTTAGAGATATTGCTGATAAAGTGGGTGCTTATCTATTTGTTGATATGGCGCATGTCGCTGGTTTAGTCGCTGCGGGTTTATACCCTAATCCTGTCCCTTTTGCTGATGTAGTGACTAGTACCACACATAAATCATTACGTGGACCCAGGGGTGGTTTCATTATTTGTAAAAGTAATCCTGAATTAGAGAAAAAATTTAACTCTAATATATTTCCAGGTATTCAGGGTGGACCATTAATGCACGTGATTGCTGCCAAAGCGGTTGCCTTTAAAGAAGCGATGCAACCAGAATTTGCTATTTACCAACAACAAGTACTTAATAATGCTAAAGCAATGGCAGAGGTTTTTATTAACCGAGGATTTGATGTTGTTTCGGGTGGTACGGATAATCACTTGATGTTAGTTTCATTAATCCCTAAAGGAATTACTGGGAAAGCAGCTGATGCCGCATTGAGTAAAGCAAATATTACAGTTAATAAAAATGCGGTACCTAATGATCCTGAATCACCCTTTGTGACAAGTGGTATTCGAGTGGGTACACCGGCACCGACTTCACGTGGGTTTAAAGAAGCACAGATGTCTGAAATTGCTCATCTTATGTGCGACGTTATGGAAAACATGAATGATCATCGAGTCATCGATTCAGTTCGTGAAAAGGTTAGTTTACTTTGTTCTCGTTTTCCTGTTTATAGCGACGAATAAAGTATAGGTAGGATAAAAGGAGTATTATTTTACATCATTGTATTTAAATCTTTACCTATTATCCTATTTATAAGGCGGATGTGCTTTCGCATTTCCACCCTACAAAGCCTGTTTCATTAGCATAATGGATCAGGCTTTTTGCGTTTAATTGATTCTCACAGGAGGCTTTAATGTCTGATATTGAAATCGCCCAAAAAGCGGAAATGAAACCTATTATTGGGTTAGTTGAAGAAAAATTTGGTATCCCAGCTGAACATATGGATCCATATGGACATTACAAAGCCAAAGTTTCATTAGAATATATTAATAGCTTAACAAAACAACAAGATGGTAAATTAATTTTGGTGACAGCTATAAGTCCCACTCCAGCAGGAGAAGGAAAGACAACGACCACTGTTGGGCTGGGTGATGCAATGAACCGCTTGGGTAAAAAAACGATGATGTGCTTGCGTGAGCCTTCATTAGGCCCTTGTTTTGGAATGAAAGGAGGCGCTGCAGGAGGTGGATACTCTCAGGTTGTTCCGATGGAAGACATAAACCTGCATTTTACAGGGGACTTTCATGCTATTGGCGTTGCACATAATTTGCTTGCTGCCATGATTGATAATCATATTAACCATGGTAATGAATTAGAAATAGATTCCAGACGGATCCAATGGAAACGTGTGGTGGATATGAATGATCGTGCATTACGTAAAATCACTGTTGGACAGGGTGGGCCAGCTAATGGATATCTGCGTGAAGAAGGCTACGATATAGTGGTTGCGTCAGAAATTATGGCAATATTATGTTTAGCAACTAATCGTGCTGACTTAAAAGAACGTTTAGGTCGAATTGTTGTAGCCTATAAAACTGACAGAGTAACCCCCGTTTATGCGAGTGACTTAAGCGCGCAGGGATCAATGGCCGCGTTATTAAAAGATGCTATTAAACCTAATTTTGTACAAACGTTGGAAAATAATATTGCTATTATTCATGGAGGACCTTTTGCCAATATTGCTCATGGTTGCAATACAGTGACAGCAACAAAAACAGCATTAAAGTTAGCTGATTATGCAGTAACAGAAGCTGGTTTTGGTGCGGATTTAGGTGCTGAAAAATTTATTGATATCAAGTGTCGTATGTCTGGGTTAAAACCATCAGCCGTTGTTTTGGTGGCAACAGTCAGAGCATTGAAATTCCATGGTGGAGTTGCAAAGGATGATTTAAATAATGAAAACATCGCTGCTTTAGAAAAAGGTTTTGTAAATTTAGAGCGCCATTTGAATAATATTAATAATAACTATGGTCTTCCTTGTGTCGTTTGTATCAATCATTTTACTTTTGATAGTGATGCAGAAATCTCATTATTAAAAGAAAAATGTGAAGCACTAGGTGTAACGTGTGTAGTATCAAAACATTGGGCAGAAGGTGGTGCTGGAGCGGAAGAATTGGCTAAAGAAGTCCTTAATGTAGTGGATAATCGTGAGCCAGGATTTAGTTATGTTTATGATGAAAACTTACCTCTTTGGGAAAAGATGGAAACGATTTCAACTAAGTTATATGGTGCTGCTAACATAACAGCTAGTCCAAAAGTACGGGGAGAAATTGAAGTACTTCAAGAAAAATATGGGAAATTTCCTGTTTGTATGGCAAAAACTCAAATGTCTTTCTCGACTGACCCTACAATTAAAGGAGCTCCTTCTGGACATACTGTTGAAATTAGTGAGGTAAGGCTAGCTAATGGAGCCGGTTTTATCGTTGCCATTGCTGGAAATATGATGACAATGCCTGGTTTGCCTAAAAAACCAGCAGCTGAACGAATTGATATTACAGATGATGGCGTAATTACTGGGTTGTTCTAACAATAATGAATACGGAAATAACTTTAAATATTGTGGTTTATGCAGTATTCTCTATACTTCACGTAGCTTAGAGTTTTATTTAATTACATTAATATGAGGAAATAAAGAATGGGAATGATGTCTGAGTTTAAAGAGTTTGCAGTTCAAGGCAATGTTGTCGATATGGCAGTTGGTATTATTGTTGGAGCTGCTTTTGGAAAAATAGTTTCATCCTTTGTTAAGGATATTATTATGCCTCCAATTGGTGTCATGATGGGAGGTGTTGATTTTACTGATCTTTCCGTCACGATACAGGAAGCTGCTGGAGAAATTCCTGCCGTTGCCATTAAATATGGAGCCTTCGTTCAAACTATCGTTGATTTTATCATTGTCGCTATGGCTATTTTTATGGCGGTAAAAGTGATGAATAATATGAAAAAAGAGGAAGAGGCTGCACCAGAGGAAGATCCAGCACCATCAAATGAAGAAGTGTTATTGACTGAAATTAGAGACTTACTAAAAAAATAAGTAAATATATTTTTCGTGATCTCGGATCCAGATTTCTATTTGGTAGGTTATTTCCGATAATAACCAACTCGTTTTAAATCTTCATCCGTGATTACACAAAATAAATATAAAGACTCTAGGCAATCAAATATAGAATTTCTTGCCTAGTGATTTTAAAATCTTTTAATCATCGAGAATAAAACTTAATTTCATACTGACTCGGTATTCTGAAATTTTACCTTTTTTGACGATAACTTTTTGATCCTGTATCCAAGCACCTTCAATATTTCTAATCGTTTTTGAGGCTCTTTTAATTCCTTTTTCCATTGCATCATCGAAACTTTTTGTTGAACTAGCAATGATTTCTGTGACTCTTGCGATAGACATTATTCTCTCCGGACTAATTAAAAAATAAATTGTGAATCCAATATATAGCATCTCAATCTAACTAAAGCAAGAAAGAAGCATGTTAATTATTTTGTACTGAGTGTCGCTTTTAATAAATGTTAGACTTAGTTGTATGAAAAAACATATTCCAATAGCTTTATTTATTTTATCTGTTATTGCCTTAATTCCAGGGATAACTCAACCGTTAATGTCTGTTAAGGCAACGATCAACAAACAAGAAATGCTTAACTTAGCAACTTCGGTTCTAGTTCCTTCTACGGAACAGGGTAATGGATTTGTACAAAGTATGTTGCAAACTATTATGCAGCAACTTAGTCTTGAAGGCTCTGTTCAAGTTTTTGAATCTACTCGTAGTTTATTAAGCACAATGAGTGAATTAATTTCTCATGATCATCCTGTTATAGGGGTGATAATTGGTTTATTTGGAGTAGTTATCCCCTTAGTTAAGATAGTTCTCTCTTTATTATCGCTAGTACTTACTTCTGAAAAAGATAAAGAGTGCTTGTTGAACATTAATAGCCTTCTAAGTAAATGGTCTATGTCTGATGTATTTGTTATGGCTATTATGGTTGCTTTTTTGATGGTAAATGCAAATGAACAATCTATTGGAGCCGTCCAATTACATGCCACGCTAGAGAGCGGATTTTATTTTTTCTTAGGTTATTGTTTACTGGCTATAGCTGCAAGTCAACTACTGGAAAGACAGCAAGCAAACAAACCTTAATTAACAAACCTAAATATCAAAGCCAGCTAACCTCTACTTGCTGTAGATATTTGAATTGATAGATTTCCTGATATGCCACACATTGTGATTTTTTTACTTTAGATAAGATCCCAAAGTAATTAGGGTCTGCTCAGAAACTCTATCTTATTGATTTAAAAATATTTAAAATAAAATAATGCGTTTTAAGTGCACGGTTTTTGAAGGAGTTATGCAAAAACCCGTGCACCTTTTTTAAATTTTAGTGTTATGAATAACTGGTAATTTATTATAAACCACCCGTTATAATAAATATTATGCAAACAAAACAACTACTTATGATTTTATCTGTTTTTGAAGCATCTTAAATATACTTCCTGAGCAGGCTCTAATTAGTACTTGTACTGTTTTAAATAGGTTGTTTTTCTAGGTAAAATGGTATTCATTAATAAATGAAATTTTAAATCGCCCTTATATGAAAAAAAAATATTCTATAGAAGCAAGAAGTTACGATCTAATGAGTGTTGCATCTCATAATTTCTGGGTATTGCGTAATGATAGAAGGGATGTTGTTGCTCAATTACATGGTCTTGCAACGGATAGGGAAAATAACTGTTTTAAGCCAATAGGTTTTTTCTCAGACCGGCTTGGTTTTTATGAGTTTAAAACAGTAGAAAATGACCCAACCTTTATTTCTAAGACTCAGCAATTTATGACTGTTTACGAGGGTGATAAAGATGACGTATTGGATCGCTGGAATAAAGCAGTAAGCCAGATTGTTTTTTTAAATCAGAGAGATATAAATTATTCTCCTTTTGGGGTACTTGGTTTTCCTATTACTAATAGCAATTCTGCCTATCATTTATTTGCTCAACTAATGGATATTGAGTGTTGTCGATTTTTTGGAGTTTTGGAGCCAGGAATTAATAATTCTTTAAGCTTCTGCCATTGAAATTAGAAAATACCCTTAAAAGGTAAAGGGGGAACAATCAGAACTTGGCCTAACTTAAGTTGATTAGGCGTGTTTAATGTGCTTCGGTTTGCTTTATATAATAGTCGGTATAAGTCTTTAGATCCATAGAGTCTTTTTGCAATGTTGTATAAAGTGTCACCTTTTTTTACAATAATAGACTCAACTGTTGGTTGTGATAAATTTGTCTCGATTGTTCTTACTCTTGGAGAGCTATTTTTTTTTGTAATTACCATTTTAGTTATTGGAGCTATGATTGTTTCTTCCTGAGTAATAGGTGATGTATTATCAGCATCGGAATTAAGGGATTTTATGTAAGGGGCAATTAGATTATCTTGAGCAATAATCCTATTAGTTTCAATTACTCTATGTATCGTTTTTTTTGCAAAAGCTAGTGATTCTGACTTAATAAAGGGTTTAGTTTGCTTGTTTAACTCTACTAATGCATTTTTAAAAGCTCTCTGAATATTTGTGATTTTATGGTCTTTATGAATAGCAGCGGAAATGAGCTGAGTAATTTCTTTCTGTTTTATTTTTTTGCTTGAAGATCCAGTCAGTATTTGTTCTAAGCGATAAGTAATAACTTTAGATAGGGTGTTTTTATCCTTAGAAATTTTTGGTGCTTCTACTGATTTTGGCTCTTCGTTAGTGATAGTATCTGAAAAATTTGATTTCATACTTTTTTGATGGCTCTCCATTCTGATTGTATCTATATATAAATCAAAAGGGTTAGCTTGAGATAATTGAATATTATGAGAAAGTACTGAGCCGATGATTATAATTATTGGTAGCTGCTTCATAAGGTTTCCTTTTCTATTATTAAGCGAATATTGTAAGCCCTATTAATTGCTACGCTTACATACCACCACAATACCAGAATAGCTTCTCTTTAAGTGATGATATAAAAATATTAATTATAGACTCTGATATGATTTTATGGCTCATTTATCATCTCTTGGGCTTAATAACGTGATTGTTTTTAGTTCTTAACAAATGCTTAGATCCAGTTCTTCAACTGATTCTATGCTATAGAGTATGTTGGGTTGGAAAGATACAAAGAGGGGGAGTAAGGGCAATGAGATGTAATAGAGTTATTTAGCAAGCAGTTAGATGAGTTATTGATTAGATCTAAAAGTTTGCTGTTCTTTATCCTGAATCTTCTTAATAATATTGTATTCGTACAGAAAATTTAAGCTACCGCAGTATTCGGTTTACAAATTGAGAAAAAGCCTCTTTTTCCTTAATAGTACGCATTTCTTTTATTAATATTTTACAGAGCTCAGGAATATTATCGCAGCTTATTACGTAATGAACTTCCCATTGAACCAGGGCATCTTCAAAAATAAATTTTGTTGCAGAGCCAAAGTAATTATTAAGCTCCTCAAATATTTTTTTCAATATTGATTCTAATTCTTTATTAGCTGATGCTGATCCATTACGTAATATTTTTTTATCTTTTATAAAGGAGCTGATGTTGTTTTTTTCAGCTAAAGGATTGCCTTTTTCCGAAATTAATTCTAGATGGTGTGCTATTTTTAATGAAGCTGAACGAATTCCCATGCGAACTAATGGAAAGTTGATGTTTTTATCAGTTAATAAAATGGCAATATAGGAATCATACATTAAGTAGGCTGCAAGAAGATTGCTTTCAACAGAAAAATATAACTCATTATGGGACTTACCAGTAGCTTGTAATGCAGCAAATATTTGATCGATTTTTTGTGCTAATGCTTCAGTTTTTTGGTTGTTCTTTGGAAAGCTTGATATTAGGCCTTTGTCTTCGCGATAAAGACAGGCATGCTGTACTCCTTTTAGACTGACAAGCGTTGCTAGAATATTTTCTACCATGTGTTTAATTTATATTTTGGGTATTGTTTTTTGGGCATTGTAGATATTATTTATGGCAAAAAGTGGATAAATTATAGCCATTGCAATATATCTTCAATCTGTTGACTTAAAACTTGAATTGATTTTGTTCTGTTAGAGGACACTCCTAATGTTTCTTTTTTTTCTACAAAAACAGTTAAATTATCTTCTTTTGGAGAACGAAGCATTATTCGGTTGATTTTTCCTTTGTTTAAATTTTTTTCAATTTCAGGTGTTAGGCCTGATAAAAATGCAATAAAGTCATCTAGCCCTTCATCATTGGTTGTAGAGTGTAATAATTCACCCATTGAGGTGGTCAATGAAGTACCTGTTACATGTTCTATCTTTGTGACTTCTTGCAAGATGTGGTCAGAAAAGTGGATAGTCTTTTCTGGTTTAAGTGTTTTGTTTGTTGTAGTATCTAGAAAACTGAGCGTTGATTTTACTTGAGTTGATGGGGATAATTCCTCTTTTTTTGTTTCTTGCTTAGCTTTAAATAAAGGAGCTACAGTTCCTGTCGTTTTTTTATAAGGTATCTTGAGTAAAGCATGAAATAACCGGGTCACATCTCCCTTTTTTCTTGCATCAATAGGAATAACATCTGCGTCAATATTTATCCTTTTTAAGGATTCTTTATAAACATCAATGGAGAGGTTTTTTTGTGTATCGGAATGAGTCAAACCAACAACTAGGCGAGAAGAATGAATTAAGTCTGAGAAACGAGATGTGTAATGCTTTAAATCCAGAAGAGGATAGTTTCGGGTCATATCTAAAAATATAATGACTCCACTTGCGCCTTTGGACAGAATATCCCACATAAAATCAAAACGATCTTGTCCAGGTGTTCCGTACACGTGTACCATGTCACCAGTATTTAATTTTATGACATCGTAATCCATTGCCACAGTTGTGGTATCTTTGCGTTGAAGAGTAAGTTTATCTGATTCTGATACGGTGGCATCCGTGAGTATTGCATTTCTATTTGTTAGGGTATTTACAGCGGTAGATTTACCAGAGCCTACTGATCCTGTAATAATGACTTTGTAATTCATAGTAATAATTTTTTTGGTTATTTCTAGCGTACTTGGCAAGAAATAAAAGCTTGTATTTTCTGAAAAAAGTTAAGAATAATAAATCACTTCAAATTTTACCGCTAGTTAGAGGGCGATTGCAATACTCAAAGTCGTGACTTTATTTCAAAAAAAATGGATGTGTGGTAATAGCACTTTTTTTTAATAGCTAGTTTGACGGTATTCTATACTAAAAAAAGGGAGGATTGAAATTGGAACCACCTGATTGGGTGATGAAAATAACATTATTTTTAATTGATGGATGTCCTAATAGTAATCAGTCTAATGGCGCGGGGTAGCATTCATATCTCATTAAGAATTTAACTCTAGTATTTACATCTGTATTTTGAATTGTATCTAATAGGTATGTTCTTTATACTTTGACGGTTAAATAAAATTATCCACCAGTGAACTTACTAGATTTTTGCAACCCTTTTATGTCCATAATGAACAATAAAAAAAGAATTATTCAATCAGATATTCGTCATGGCTGTGGTGATACCTACTTTGGGCGTGGAAAGGTATATTTTGAAGAAGAGCGTATTATAGAATTTGATATTACAAAGGATGAAGATGTTTTTGTGATTTTTAATTCAACTATTAAAGGGAGTGGTAGAAAACATTATCAGCAACAAGTAAGAGTTGACTGGAAAGATGACTTCACTACAGTCATTATTGATGGTGATTGTACTTGTCCTATTATGTATAACTGTAAGCATGTTGCTGCTGTTTGTTTAGAATACATGCATGTTTCACCACAAGCCCTCCAACCTAAAAATAATATTCCTTTATGTTTAGATTGGCTTAATAATTTTGATGATTTACCTAGCACAGTTGATCTAGAAAAAGAGTTTATAGTCTATGTGTTGCAGCCCAGTAAAACAAAGTATATTTTTACTTTGGAATTTGTTATTACAAAAGTGAATAAAAAGGGAGGGTTAAATAAAGGAAGAAAAACAACACTAAATAACCTGCGGTATAGTTATAGTTATGCTAGTTATATAGATGAGATAGACCAAGAAATTGCTCGGCTTCTTTATAGCCTAGAGATTGATTACACGGGCGCTCCACTATTAGCAGGGAGTCTTGGATTTATTGTCTTATCAAAAATAGTAGAAACAAATCGTTTTTTTTGGAAAGCACATCAAGCTGCTTCTTTGCGTAAGGGAGACGAACGAGAACTCCAGTTTTTATGGCAACCAGAACAAGGAAATTATAAATTTAAGGTTGAAATAGAGCCTGAAGCAACCTTAGTACTTACCGCCCCACCTTTATATATTGATTCCCATCAAAATACATTAGGAACAATTAAAGAGTTGAATCTATCCCATAATCAACTACAAAAAATATTATCTGCTCCGTTAGTTCCAAAGCAGCATGTTGAAGAGTTTAGCCAACGGTTAACCATTGAATACCCTTCCATTCCTTTGCCTGCACCTAAAAAAATTGAGTTGATTGAGCTCTCTGGAGCCAAACCTATTCCAAAAATAACATTATTTGGTGGGCAAGTAAATTCAGCACAATACAATCACTTTATCCAGTTGAATTTTTTTTATGACGAGGTCGTTATATCTGCTTATACCTCAGAACCTTTTTGTACAGTTAAAACCAATCAAGGAATTTTTAGAGTTCAAAGAGATATTAAATTAGAGATGGCTGCTGTTAAACAAGTTATTGAGCTAGGGTTCCACCCAACTGACCTGATCAAAGATAAAGAGTTAATATTCCTGAGTCCTGCTGAGACCTCTGTTATTGAAAGTGCTAATCGCTGGTCTGAGTTTCTTCAAAATAATCTACCTCAATTAACTGAACAGGGATGGATTGTAGAAAAAGATGATAATTTTAAACTGAACTTTCAACAAGCTGAAGAATGGCACGCAGATATAGAAGAATCAACTAATGATTGGTTTGAAATGAATTTTCAGATTAATATTAATGGACAACTGATGCCCTTATTACCATTAATTATGCCTGTACTGGAAGAATATTCATTGAATGAGCTTCCTGAGATGCTGACTATCCCTGTTGAGGGTCATACATATGTCAATATGCCATCCAGTCAACTTAAGCCTTTTCTTGAAATTGTCTTTGAGTTATTTGATAGTGCGTCAGTCAATGAGGATGGTGGACTTATGCTGTCTCGCTTTAATGCAGCTAGCCTTGCTGAATTAGATCTACATAGTTATGGTATTTTTAGTATTAACGGTGGAAAAGAATTAATTGAAACAGGTAAAAAATTAAAAAACTTTGAGGGTATTGAGGATGTGCCTGTACCAACAGAGCTTAATGCGACATTAAGAGAATATCAGCAACAAGGGTTGAATTGGTTACAATTTTTACGAGAATATAATTTCGCTGGTATTTTAGCTGATGATATGGGGTTAGGGAAAACAATCCAAACTCTCTGCCATTTATTAGTAGAAAAAAAAGCCGGGCGGATGGATAAACCTTGTTTGATTATTGCGCCTACCAGTTTAATGGGTAATTGGCGTAGAGAAGCAGAGCGATTTACACCAAATTTAAAAGTATTAATTCTACAAGGTGCAGATCGAAAACAATATTTTGACAAAATTAAAGATTATGATTTGATTTTAACGACTTACCCATTGTTAACCAGAGACCAGGAAGTATTAGAAAAAACAAACTACCATTATTTGGTACTTGATGAAGCACAAATGATAAAAAACCCTCGCTCACAGGCTGCAAGGGTAGTGAGAGAGTTAAAAACTAGCTATCGTTTATGTTTGACAGGAACGCCGATGGAAAATCATCTTGGCGAGTTATGGGCGCAATTTGATTTTCTTATGCCTGGTTTTTTAGGTGACAGTACTTTTTTTAAAAAAACTTACCGTACGCCTATAGAAGTACATGGTGATCAACAGCAGAGAGAACGATTATCCAAACGACTTCAACCTTTTATGCTGCGTAGAACAAAACAAGAAGTTGCCACTGAACTACCTGCTAAAACAGAAATTATCCGCTCAGTTCCTTTGTACGATAAACAAGCCGCATTATATGAAAGTATTCGTATTACTATGGAGAAAAAAGTACGGGATGCAATTGCAGATAAAGGGTTGGCGCGTAGCCATATTACCATTTTAGATGCGCTTTTAAAGCTACGCCAAACTTGTTGTGACCCACGAACGTTATCTTTAAAAGAAGCTCAAAAAATTGATGAATCGGCAAAGCTGGATTTACTGATGGAAATGCTACCTGAACAATTAGAAGAAGGGCGGCGCATTCTTGTTTTTTCTCAGTTTACTAAAATGATTGCTTTGATGGAAAAAGAACTCAAAGCTCATAATATTGAATATAGTAAATTAACAGGACAAACAAGAAAGCGAGATGAAGCGATAGAACGTTTTAAAAGTGGGGAAGTCGATGTTTTTTTAATTAGCTTAAAAGCAGGCGGAGTGGGATTAAACTTAACAGAAGCTGACACAGTGATTATTTATGATCCTTGGTGGAATCCTGCAGTAGAAACTCAAGCTGCGGACAGGGCACACCGTATCGGACAAGATAAACCTGTATTTGTGTATAAACTAATGACAGAAAATACGGTTGAAGAAAAAATTTTAGCGATGCAAGAGAAAAAACGTGCACTTGCTGACAGTATTTATAATGGAAGGAAGAAAGAAGAATCACTGCAGCTTACATCTGATGACCTTAGTGAACTATTTAAACCTTTATCATGATTTCTATAATTATTCCTACATTTAATGAAGGGAATAATATTCAAACATGTTTGCTGGCCTTACAATCAACTAGAAATCAAACTGAAATTATTCTTGTTGATGGAGGGAGTTTTGATGATACGATTGAAATATCCAAACCATTGGTTGATAAAATAATAGTTTCAATGCAAGGTCGAGCCAAACAAATGAATGCCGGGGCAAGGCAAGCAACGGGCGACATAATGGTTTTTTTACATGCAGATACTTTTTTACCAGAAAATGCATTAGCACTCATAAACCAGACAGGTCAAGATTGGGGGTGGTTTGATATTCAGCTTAAAAGTAGCCTCGTTATGTTGAAAGTTGTTTCTACCTTTATGAATTGGCGTTCTCGGTTAACGGGAATAGCGACAGGAGATCAAGTGATTTTTGTCAGTAAAAAAATGTTTGATCTTGTGGGTGGATATTCTGATATGGCTTTAATGGAAGATATTGATCTTTGTATAAAACTAAAAAAGATACATTCACCAAGTTGCCTGAATGCTGAGGTTGTGAGTTCTGGTCGTCGTTGGGAGCAATTTGGTGTATTTAAAACAATTTTATTAATGTGGAGTATACGGCTTCGTTACTTCTTTGGTGAAAACCCTGACGTACTTTCTGAACTTTATTCAAGAGGTTTGTTTTGGAAACAATAATTAGACTATCAGTTGCAATAGGTATTTTTACGGTGATGATTTGCTGGGAATATTATAATCCTAGGCGCCAGCAAATGACACCACGAGAACAACGCTGGCCGATTAATATAGGATTAGCTGTTTTTAATATGGTTTTAATGCGTTTTACAATAGGCGGATTGGCTTATCTTGGTGCAATTAATGCCTCAAATCAGTCGTGGGGATTGTTAAATCAATTTATAATTACGGGTTGGCTGAAGGTAGGGCTCTCAATATTGTTACTTGATTTGGCTATTTATGTTCAACATGTTATCTCTCATAAATGGAAACTTTTATGGCAATTACATCAAATTCATCATACCGATATTGAGATTGATGCAACAACAGCGGTTCGGTTTCATCCATTAGAAATTGTAATTTCAATGGGTTATAAAATAGGCTGTATTTATTTGATAGGGGCTGATCCTATTGCTGTCATAGCATTTGAAATAATTTTAAATGCGACTGCAACGTTTAATCACAGTAATATCAATTTACCTACCAAAATTGATAGAACTTTACGTTGGATAGTGATTACTCCAGACATTCATCGTATTCATCATTCTACAGTTCAATCAGAAACTGACAGCAACTATGGTTTTTCAATTTCTCTTTGGGACAGGTTATTTAAAACCTATGTTGATACTCCAGAAAAAACTCAAACAACGTTAGATATAGGGCTACCTCAATACAGAAAACAGGAAGAACTGGGGTTTGTTCAATTATTGTTGTTGCCGTTTGGGTTGCTTAATAAAAATAAAAACAATAAATAATAGGAGTATTGTTGCAATACCCACCATAATTTTAGTGAAGGGTAAGCCGGCAATAAACATGAATTTTTGTTCAGTTATTGTGCCATTTTTGGCATGTAGCTTTAAGTGTACGGCATAAATATCTAAGCTTTGTAAATCACCGCTTATAGAGATTACTTGATTAGAAAAAGATTGTAATGAACGTTGCTTAATCACAGAAAAAGCGTTTGCTTTTTGAAAGACTAATCCAAGCCATGAGTTACGTTTTAATAATTGTAACTCTACAGATAGTTCACTTAAATCAGTAGTGACAGAATCTACCTTTATTATCGTTTGACCTAGGTAAGGGAAGTGGCGACAGTAATGTTTGTCTGGAAATTTTCCTTGAAATTGATAACCATTCAAGCGGATTTCAAACTTTCCGACGTTAACAATACATTCGTCATTACCATGTGAGCCAGCATGAGCATATAGAGTATCTGAAAAGACAGTGGTAAAACAAAGAATTAACAATAATTTCAACATGATTTAATACCTAAGAATAAGTTCCTGGCCTTTTTGAACCATTTCTAGATGTTTCATAAAACTCATGCCTAGTAATATTTCTTCCCCTTTCATATGAGGGTTGATTGTGGCGCGTATGTTGTTAAGCTCTATAGATCCAATGCTTACGGAATTTAAGCGAGTATTGTAGACAGTAATAGTCCCATTTGCTGTTATGCTTTTAGCTGAAAGACCTCTTTTTAGTTGTAGTTTTTGGGCGACTGGCTCAGGAATGCTAATAAGAGTTGCACCTGTATCAAGTAAAAAAGTAACAGGAAGATGATTAATTTGACCATTAGCCAAGTAATGTCCATAACGATTTTGTTTTAGCTTAACGACCGCGCTATTTTTATCCCAGGAGACAGAAATGTCTTGGTTTGGATTATTTTGCTGCTCTAGGTAATTATTAAAACCAAAGGTAAGTAGAGCTAAAAATAAAAGCCAAGCAAGATAAATCATTCCTTGTCCTATTTTTGAGCTATCGTTTGTTTTGTTCATTAAGTCTTTTCCTGAACTAATACCCATGGCTTTACCACGACTGCCCACATGTCTATATTCTCTTCATACCATTTTAAAGCTTGTTGATCAGAAACGGGGGCTACTTTCAGTTCTTTTAACCATTGTTCAACCTGCGCTTTATTATCTTTTGAAAATTGATAGGCAACATCAACTAGATCAATGTCTTTGGATACAGTAATAGCGAGTCCACTAGCAAAAAACCGTTGTAATTCATGCCATGGTATTTGAGATGTTTCTAAGTTTATGTCTTTTTTACTCATTGGATGGTGATCTTGTAAAGTTGAGCTGTTATTCTATAGTAATAACCCTGAAAAAATTACAAAGAGGAAAAAATTAATGGCATTGTTTGGCGGAATCAATAAAAAATCAACTTTAAAAGCATCGATTGAACAAACGACAAAGGCTCGAAAGAATGAGGGTGCTAAAGCAGATCAGCTATTTATTAGTGCGTATCAAGGTTTTGCTGATGTAGTGAAAGGTGATTTGGCTATGGGTGAAGCACTTTTTAATTGGGGGTTTGCTTTATTGCACCAAGCACAAACTAAAGATGAAAATGAAAGTGTTAAGCTTTATTTAGATGCTATCTCTAGATTTAACTTTTGCTTATTAGTAGAACCAAACCATTTAGGGGCCGCTATAGATGGCGGTGTAGCTTATATGGATTTAGCGCGTATTATGAATGTTAACCCTGATGACGAGCTGTATGTTTTAGCAGAAGAGTTTTTTTTGAATGCAGAGCGAATTCAGAAAGGCAGTGCTGCTTATAACTTAGCTTGTATTTATGCATTACGGAGGAAAGATGATGCTTGTTTAGATGCCCTAGAGTTATCAAAGGAATATGGCAGTTTACCTAAAGCTGAAGATATTCTTAATGATGTAGATCTGGCAAAGGTAAAAAAAGCTAAATGGTTTACTGATTTTATGGAAAAAATGACAGCTGCACCAGAGCCCGAGGTCGTTGACAAAAACGTGGTGAAATATGATGCAGAAGGGAATGTTATTGGTAAAAAGAAGAAGAAAAAACAATATGAAAATGAAGTGGATGGGGTGGTTTATGACGCAGAAGGTAATATTATTAGAAAAATAGAACCTAAAGGGTCATTAAAAACAAAGGTAGATGTAAATGATAATAATAAAGATTCAAAGGTGACTGCAACTACGTTAAAAGGTAAATAACCTTTATTTTTTATTTAAAATAGCTTGAATTTTTGCAAGCCCAATTTCTCGTGTCAATATGATGTTTCTTTCAGGTATTTGTTCGGGGTTTGGATATGATTGTAAGGCTCGCTCTAAACTAGCCTCTCTTATCAAGTGAAGCATAGGGTAAGGAGATCGATTGGTATAATTGGCAGGATCCATAATATTTTCACCTTCAAAGCAATAATGAGGGTGAAAACTTGCTAATTGATATACCCCTTCATAATTTTGTTCGATTAAGAGTGATTCAGCTAAATTAAGAAAATCAAGGTAATCATTAAAATTAGTAAATTGGGTCGGGAAAATAATCAATATTGTTTCAATTTCTGAATGAGTATCTAAACGTTGGCATTCAGAAAAAAGGGCTTCTAAACATAGTTCTAGTTGTTCTGGCTTGATCACAGAATAATAGATACTTTCTCGCTCATACTCACGTTTAGCAAAAGGGCAAATATTGTAATGGATAATAAATGAGGTTAGCCATTTTTTAGTTCGCTCAACTACTTGTTCTGAAGTCATGGTATGCTTTATGAAACGAAAATGGAGAATCTACTAATGGGGTTTTATCTTGTTTTTATTAATTTACTCAATTATGAGTGGCTTGTCCCTTCTGTAATTCGTCTTTCTCGTGCCTCTTTAGCATGTTCTAGCTTTGAAAAAACAATTAAAATATCTGTAGCAGAAATAATCCCGACTAATTTTCCTTCTTTAACAACCGGTAATGCTCCTATTTTATGGTCAGCCATGAGTGCCGCAGCTTGTGAAGCATATGCATCTGGGGAAATGGAGATAATACCTCTACGCATGATGTTTTTTACCTTTTTAGGAATAACATGTAGTTCCGTACCAGTTTTGTTATTTTCAAGAACGTTTGAATTGCTTTTTGGTCCTAAAGTTTTATACATATCTCGGTCAGAAACGATACCAATAACCTTACCTTTTTCTACCACAGGGATATGACGAATTTTTTCATAGTTAATTAAGAAGAAGACTCTATCGATCATATCGTGTTCGTTAACAGTGAATACTTTTGATGTCATTAATTCTTTAACGCGCATGAATTTTCCTTTTGAATTTGAGTTACAAAAAATAATAGACACAAGGATAAGGAAACTATTAGCTTTTTACAAGTCAGTTTCAATTTTTGAATAAATATCGATTACTAAAGGAGGGATTTTATAAAAAAAATTTAAAAACAGGGTTAATAGAATCAAGTAGTTAGATTCAATAGGTGTTGAAAATCAAGAATAATCACAGGTTAGATAAGCATCTTAGTGATAATTAAGATAAAATACTTTAGAAATTGACTGGGATTTAGAGCGATTTTTACATATAAAATCATATAAAGTTCTGTTATATAATATAAAACAATATAGAATGATATTTTGTGGGCCACTTCTCATTTTTTATATAATTGAGACTTATAACCACTTTAAATTTAATTAAATAACATTTTTAACATTTTGGAGTTTTTTCTATGCGCGTTATTCTCTTAGGTAGCCCTGGTTCTGGTAAAGGAACACAGGCTCAGTTTATTACTGAAAAATATGGGATTCCCCAGATTTCTACCGGAGATATGCTGAGAGCAGCTGTAAAGGCTGGAACTCCTTTGGGGCTTGAAGCTAAAAAAGTGATGGATGTGGGAGGTTTAGTTTCTGATGAAATTATTTTAGGCTTAATTAAAGAACGGATTTTGCAAGAAGATTGTGCCAAGGGTTTTTTACTTGATGGTTTTCCTCGCACAATAGCTCAGGCAGAGGGCTTGAATGAAATGCAGGTTAAAATTGATAATGTTGTAGAAATTGCAGTTGAAGATACTGAAATTATAAAACGTATGGCAGGAAGAAGAGTCCATTTGGCTTCTGGACGTACATACCATATTGAATTTAATAAGCCTAAGCAGGATGGACGAGATGATTTAACAGGAGAGCCATTAGTTCAAAGGGATGATGATAAAGAAGAAACAGTGAAGAAACGGCTTGATGTTTATCATAAGCAAACAAAACCTTTAGTTAATTATTATTCTACCAAAGAACAGTCAGTGAAATTCAATTCAATTGCTGGGGTCGGTGATGTGAGTGATATTACTAAAAAAATGTTAGAAGTTTTAGGGTGAGATGAGCTTGTTTGTAATGGATAACCCAAAGAGATTGTTTTTTATATTAGATTGGAAACTTGTTAGGGGTGTATGTGTCAAAAACGTATGATGTGGCTGTTGTAGGAGCAACCGGTGCAGTTGGCGAAGCAATGTTGTCAATTTTGGAGGAACGTGATTTTCCAGTAGGTGAGGTCTATGCCTTGGCAAGTAGTCGTTCAGTGGGTAAACGGATTTCATTTAAAGGAAAAAATTTAGTTGTTACTGACTTAGCTGAATTTGATTTTTCTAAAGTACAAATTGGATTGTTTTCTGCTGGGGGAAGTATATCGAAAGAGTTTGCTCCTAAAGCGGCTAAGCTAGGATGTGTTGTTATTGATAATACATCAGAATTTAGATATGACGATGATATTCCTTTAGTTATCCCTGAGGTTAATCCTGAGAAAATTGCAGACTATAAAACAAGGGGTATTATTGCCAACCCTAATTGTTCTACGATTCAAATGCTGGTTGCTTTAAAGCCTATTTATGATGCTGTGGGTATTGAGCGTATTAATGTTTGTACTTATCAGGCTGTTTCTGGAACGGGTAAACAAGCTATAGAAGAAGTCGTTTCTCAAACAGCAAAATTGTTGAACGGTAAACCTATTACACCAGAGGTATACCCTAAGCAAATTGCATTTAATGTACTACCTCAAATTGATGTTTTTATGGACAATGGATACACCAAAGAAGAAATGAAAATGGTGTGGGAAACACAAAAAATATTTTCTGATGAATCTATTAAAGTTAACCCAACTGCAGTACGTGTCCCTGTTTTTTATGGGCATTCTGAAGCGGTACATATAGAAACAAAAGAAAAGATTAATGTAAACGCTGTTCGTGAATTATTAGAAAATGCACCGGGTGTCACAGTTTTAGATGAGCATGTCGATGGGGGATACCCAACGGCAGTAACTGAATCCTCTGGAAATGATGATGTTTTTGTAGGTAGGGTTAGAGAGGATATTTCATATCCTAAAGGCATTAATTTATGGGTGGTTGGTGATAATGTTCGGAAAGGGGCTGCGCTAAATAGCGTGCAAATCGCTGAAGAGCTAGTAAAAAAGTACATCTAGTCTAAGATTAAATGTAATTCACATCTGACTTGGTATAACACTGTGGTAAATATTTGTAAAGGAGAGAGTTGTGCGCAATTTAACTAAGGCTATAACTGCAATATCATTATTAGCACCAGTAAGTGCATTTCCGTTAGGAATTGGTGATATTAGGTTGCACTCAGCGCTTAATCAAAACCTTGAGGCTGAGATTGCATTGCATGTTTCTGCAGGAGAAAATATTTCGAATCTCCGTGTAAAATTAGCTCCCCCAGAAAAATTTGATGAAGCAGGTGTTCCTTGGAATTACTTTCTTTCAAAAATAGAATTTGAAACAGTTAAGGCTGCAAATGGAGCAACCATTATTAAGGTCAGTTCAAATGAGGCATTAAGAGAGCCATTTTTGGATTTTTTGGTAGAAGTGAGCTGGGATAAAGGAAACCTTTATAGGGAGTTTACAGTTTTAGTTGATCCTCCTGTTGCTTATGCTCAATCAGTTATTCCTGTTGTAGAAAAACCTAGTCAACCTATTAGCGCTGAGGCTGATCCAGTTGTTGAGAAAACAAGTCAATTAGCTGATGTTAAGCCAGTTCCATCAAAAAAATCACTTGCAGAAAAAACCAAGGATAATAAGCCTAAAAAACCAAAGCTTGATAAGCCTAATAAAACGAAAAAAATAGTTAGTGAATTCTCTAATGGAGAGTATGGACCAACAAAGAGGAATGACTCATTATGGAAAGTTGCTGATAGAACTAATTCCTATGGTGGTGTTACTCGAGCCCAAATGATGATGGCTATATATGAGACTAACCCAAATGCTTTCTACAAACAAAATGTTAATGCTTTAAAGTTTGGTGCGGTTCTTGACATACCCGATAAAGAAACTGCACTTAAATTATCAAGAAAAGAAGCTCAGCTGGCCTTTCAAACACAGGCTGATACATGGTCTGGTACAGCTACCGCTAAATCAAATAAAGATAAGCCTTCTCAAAGTAGCCTTGCAAAACTAAAATTAGAAGCACCAACAGAAGCTGAAATAGCTGAAATGGCAATGGTTGTCTCTGATAAAGAGTCTGCAAGTGATAAGAATAGTAAATCAAAAACAGATGGATCTGGAGTATCAATTAATGAAGACAGTTTTGTTTTGCAGGCCAAAATGGAGAAACTGGAAGAGCAATTAGAAATGATGCAAAAAATGCTCATATTGAAGGACGAGGAAATTGCTGCATTACAAAACCAGAAAAAATTTGAACAAGGGTCACTAGAAATAGCAAAACAAACAGAGGGTGAAGTTACTTCTGAATTAGAAAAGGAGCAGCCTAAAGAAGATGAAACTCAATCGGCAGATCAAAAAGATGATACTAAACCTATTATCAATGAAGAGATTGAACCTAAAGATGAAGATATAATAGTAGAGCCAGATGAAGAAAGTGAGTCTGATGGTGGTATGTCTACAGCAATGATGAGTACAATTGCTTTCCCTCTTTTGGGTTTGCTTGGTTGGGTGTTATGGCGTAAAGGAAGAAAAGATAATGAGAATGAGTCTGATAGTATGTTTGACTCAGCAACTGAAATTATTCCAACAGGTTCTTTAGCCGATGAAAAAACTAGTTCTTCTTTAAGTAAAGCAAATTCCTTGTCAGATGATTTGGGAGATAGTTCCTTTTTAAGTGAGTTTGCATCTAGTGACTTTCATACATTTGATAAAGAAATTAGTGATGATGTAGATCCTGTTTTAGAAGCAGATGTTTATTTAGCCTATGGTCGATATCAACAAGCTGAAGAGTTAATGCGTCAGGCGATTATCGATCAGCCAGAAAGAGATGAGGCAAAACTAAAGCTGTTAGAAATATTTCATGCAAATAAAGATAAAAATGCATTTGATACTTATGTTGAAGAATTAGAAAAAACTGGAAAAAATAAGGATCAAAAGTTTTGGTCAAAAGTTGTTGAAATGAATGATGAGCTAGATATAAAATCTCCAGATGAAGCATCAAAAGAAGATGACTCAGGAGATAAAGCTAGTTATTCAATTGATGATTCGGACGATAAAGATATAGCTAAAAACTTTTTTGATGCTGAAGAAAAAGATCAAGAAAAAGATCAAGAAAATGTTGAGAAAAAAGCCTCAGAATCGGATTCTGTTAGTGATAATCATGAAATGGAATTTGATTTATCTATTTTTGATGAAGATGATAATAGTAACAAGAAAACTCCAGATACGGCAAAAAAGAATGATGATGGTATTGATTTCGATTTAAGTCAATTTGATTCTGGTAAGGCTGATACATCTAAAAAAATGTCAAATGAGGGCACAGCTAGTTTTGATTTAGACTCTTTAAATTTAGATGCTCCAATATTTAAGGATTCAAATAATAAGAACGAAGGGGTAGAATCATTTGATTTTGATTTTGACACAACTCCTCCAGATAAAGAGAATGAGTTTAGTCTTTCAGGTTTATCTGACATGGATGAAATGGAAACCAAAATTGATTTAGCAAAAGCTTATATTGATATGGGAGACTACGATGCAGCTAAAACTATTGCTCAAGAAGCTCTAGAGAAAGGAAATGATGAACAAAAAATCGCTGCAAAAGATATATTAGATTTGTTAGACTAGGCTTTTACACGAATAACAAAAGCTGATAGATATTATATTTTGTATCTCATAAAATATTTCTATAGGTTGTTTTTTACCAATAGATTGCGATACTGAAACAGTTGTATAGGCAGCTATTTCAGTTGACTTAGTTAATTTTACTTTGAGGGATATTCAGTCGTAAAATTAAGGGGAGATATATTTCCTATTTGTGAAGCAACCGAAGTATATTCTTTCTGTTTTATTTAGATTATTAAAAGTCCTTTATTGGGCTTTTTTCATTTCTACTGTTTAGAAAGGAAGAGTTGTTGAAAAGAGGATAGGTCGTTATAATTATTATAAAACAATAATATTCTAATGTATTTGATGTTGAAATCTAATGAGAGGTAATTATGACTATAGATCGATGGGTAATGGCTTTTGCTGGGGGTTTTATACTAATTAGTGTGGGGCTGGCATTTATTCATTCAATGAATTGGTTATGGTTCACTGGTTTTGTTGGACTTAATTTATTTCAGGCCGCATTTACAAGATTTTGCCCACTAGCAGTAATATTAAAGCGATTTGGGGTGAAGTCAGGAAATGTATTTTAAGAAATGTTGATATTTTGAACTATATCTTATTTAAAAATAATTTAACAAAGGAGGTAATCCAAATGATTATCTCCTTTTTTTTGTCTGAAGAAAAGTCAATTATTTGCCGGAATTGTTGTAAGTAATTGAATTAAACGAATAATTTATGGTTGGTGTTTTTTTTGCTTTTAACCTGACTAAAGCATAATTAATTTAAAATTATAGAAAAAAATACAAATTTTTCTCATTTGTAATAGATGAATGAAGATTTATAGAGAGTATATAAATTTATGCTTGATACGTAATGAAATAGAAAAAGTGAATTTTCCTAAGAATAACAGTATGGTAAGAAATTAACCTAAATATGGTCTACAGTTAGAGGAAGTATAGGAGGAAAAATGGCAGAAAATGAAGTAGAAGACAGTGAGGAAGGCGAGGAGAAAAAATCTTCAAAAAAAATAATTATTATCGGTTTGGTTGTTTTGTTATTAGCAGGTGCTGGTGGAGGGTATTATTTTTTTATGGGTAATCCTGAAGAGTCAGAAGGTGATCAGACAGAAGAAATTATTGACGAGGAAGAGGAGGTCGAAGACGGGGTAGATGAAGAAATTTATTATGATATGCAACAACCATTAGTTGTCAATTTTCCAAAAGGTTCTGGAGCAAACTTAATTCAAGTTTCCATTTCATTATTAGTTAAGGGTGAGGAGACAGTAGAGGCATTAAAAAAGCATGAACCTATGATACGTAATAATTTATTGATGGCAATTAGTGCTAAAGGTGCAAAAAACTTAAAAACTGTAGAAGGAAAAGAAGCTCTTCGAGATGAAATGTTAAAGGAAGTTAGTCATGTTATGGAAAAAATGACAAAGACAAATAAGGTAATGAATGTGTTTTTTACTACTTTCGTAATGCAATAAACTCAATTATGGTCAGCCTCATTAAAAATAGTGAGGCAATGTTATGTCTAACAAGAAAATTCATACAATATTTGTTTGGTGTGAATTATATATTTACTACTAGATCATTTTTCTAATAAGGTTTTTAGTTTATGTCTACAGCAGATCTTCTTTCACAAGATGAAATTGATGCACTTCTACATGGTGTAGATGATGGTGATGTAGAAATAGATGCAAGTGAAGAGAGCGATTTCGGCGTAGCTAAAGGATACGATTTTAATAACCAAGAAAGAATCGTTAGAGGCAGGATGCCAACATTAGAAATGATTAATGAGAGGTTTACTCGTTACTTTCGAATATCGCTCTTTAACTTTTTAAGACGATCCGCTGAAATTTCTATTGAGGGAATAGAGGTTAAGAAATTCTCTGAATATATCCAAAGTTTATTTGTTCCAACAAACCTTAATATAGTGCGGTTTGCACCATTAAGAGGTAGGGCTTTAATTGTTATGGAACCACGGCTTATTTTTACTGCAGTTGATAATTTTTTTGGTGGTAATGGACATTTTTATAACAAAGTAGAAGGACGAGAATTTACGCCAACTGAAATGCGAGTTATTCGTTTAATTATTGATATGTTGTTTAAGGATTTACAAGAAGCATGGAGGCCGGTGATGGAACTTGAAATGGAATATATGAATTCTGAAGTTAATCCACAATTTGCCAATATTGTGAGCCCATCAGAAATTGTTGTTATTTCGACTATTTTGGTAGAGCTAGAAGGGGGTGGAGGAAAAATCGATATTGCTATGCCTTATTCAATGGTTGAGCCTATTCGAGATTTGCTAGATGCCGTTTCAAGCGATAGAGGAGAGGTTGATGGGACTTGGCAAGAAAACTTAAGGAGAGAAGTACTCCGTAGTGAAGTGTCTGTCAATAGTATGTTAATCGAAAAAGAAATGACAATTAAAGATGTCATTAATTTTCAGAAGGGGGATGTTATCCCTATTGATATGCCAGAAAAAGTCCTTGTTCAAGCAGAAGAAGTTAATATTTTTAAAGGAAAGGTTGGGTTGTCAGATGGTAATTATGCTATTCAGATAACTGAAAAGTTAACACAGGATTCATTAGGCTAAGCAATTGCTAGTCTGAACAGTAAGGTAAAAGAATGAGTGAAAACGAAGAAGAAATAGGAGACGATTGGGGAGATGCTATGGAAGAGCAAGCTAATTCTGAGACCAATTCTGAAACCAGTCCTGATGATAGTGCAGAAGCTGATTGGGGTGATGCACTAAAAGAACAAGAGGATTCTGAAAACCTTGAAGCTGCTCAGTTTAATGAATTAGAAGCTCAAGATGACGATTCCCAAGAATTAACAGAAACTTCAACAGATGAAATTAAACTGGATGTCATTCTTGATGTGCCTGTTACAGTTTCAATGGAGATAGGAAGAACAAAAATAAACATTAGAAACTTATTACAACTTAACCAAGGGTCAGTTATTGAACTAGACAGGTTTGCTGGTGAGCCTATGGATGTTTTAGTCAATGGTACTCTGATAGCACATGGCGAGGTTGTTGTCGTTAATGATAAGTTTGGTATTCGGTTAACTGATGTGATCAGTCCATCTGAACGAGTTAAAAAATTAGGGTAATGAAATACCACTTAAGGTGAATAAAATTATTGGTTTATACCTACAAGCTTTAAACACGAGTATTGTTGTTTTTATTTTTTCTACTTCAATTGTTTATGCAGGGGTAGGGGGTGAAGGTAAAAAACCTATTAGCTCTGTGACTTATGATCATGTACTTAATTGGTCTTTAGGTTTGGTCTTTGTTTTAGGATTATTTATTGCCTGTATTTGGTTTATGCAAAAAATGGGAAAACTGCCGATAAACTCAAGAGAAAAAATGAAAGTAGTGGCAGGTATATCGCTAGGAGGACGAGAGAAGCTTGTATTGGTTCAAATTGGTGAAAAGCAAATGGTATTAGGTGTTTCTCCAGGAAGAGTCAATAATTTATTAGTACTTGAGGGAGAAGATTGTATGTTACAGGAAAGTAGTGATAAGAAAGCAGAAGGTGAGTTTGCTAAAAACCTAAAACAGATAATGGCCGGTTCATTAAATGAATAAGCTTGCTGTTTGTTTATTGTTGAGTGTAATACCTGTTGCATCAACTTTAGCAGCACCTGGAATTGATGCGTTAACTGTCACAACAAACCCAAACGGAGGTGAAACCTATACAGTAACGATTCAAATTTTAGCGTTAATGACAATATTAACGGTATTACCTTCAATGTTACTAACCATGACGTCATTTACTCGTATTATGATTGTTTTAGGTTTGTTGCGCCAAGCAATCGGTACAGGGCAAGCGCCTAGTAACCAAGTTTTACTTGGGTTGTCATTGTTTTTAACTATTTTTATTATGATGCCTGTTTTAGACAAGGTAAATTCTCAAGCTGTTCAGCCTTATATGGAAGAAAAAATTCAGCTGACAACTGCGATTGAGAAAGCCTCCGCACCTTTTCGAGCCTTTATGTTAAAGCAAACCCGAGAAACAGATTTAGAGTTGTTTATGAAAATATCGGGAAGAGAAGATTTTGAAACAGTTGATGATGTCCCTTTTTCTTTATTATTACCTGCTTTTGTAACGAGTGAACTTAAAACAGCGTTTCAAATTGGTTTTTTAATTTTTTTACCTTTTTTAGTGATCGACCTAGTTGTGGCAAGCGTCTTAATGGCAATGGGGATGATGATGTTATCACCCATGATTATTTCTTTGCCATTTAAGATTATGTTATTTGTTTTAGCTGATGGGTGGTCCTTAGTGATGGAAATGTTAGCAGCTAGCTTTTATGTGTGATGCTTTCTTATGTAAAAAGAGTGAGTTATGACTCCTGATGTTATTTCTTCAATTGCTGAAGATACGGTATTAGTAGCAGTAAAATTAATAGCCCCCATCCTTTTATCTTCTTTAGCTATCGGTTTGCTTGTTGCTATGTTTCAAGCAGCAACACAAATTAATGAACAAACATTAACTTTCATACCAAAATTAGCGATGGTCATTATCGTTTTAACATTTGCAGGGCCGTGGATGCTGCAAGTTATTATCGATTATTTTCAGAACTTGATGCATCAAATTCCCATTCTTATAGGCTGAACACGTGAACATTACGGAGGCACAGATATTAACTGCTTTGGCATCATTTATCTGGCCATTTATTCGAATCAGTTCAATGTTTATATCTATTCCTGTTTTTAGTATAAGAGCACTTCCTGTAAAAATCAGAGTTATTGCTGCATTCTTAATTACACTTGTCGTTATCCCTTTATTACCAGACTCACCTAAGATTGCGTTATTCAGTTATCAGGGTTTTATGGTGACTCTTCAACAATTGTTTATTGGAGTATCCACTGGCTTTGTTTTACAAATGGTATTTTCTGTGATGTTACTGGGAGGACAAAGTATTGCTTTTAGCATGGGACTTGGGTTCGCATCGATGGTTGATCCTGCCTCTGGAATACAAGTACCAGTCGTGTCGCAGGTCTTTATTGTCACTTCAAATTTAATTTTTTTGAGTGTCAATGGTCATCTATTGCTAATAGAAATGCTTGTGGGAAGCTTTAATACATTACCTGTAGGGCTTATTGGTATTGGTCTGGATGAGTTATGGTTGATTATCAAATGGAGTAGTCAAATTTTTATAGGAGGCGTGTTATTAGCGTTACCTATTATGGCCGCGTTGTTATTCGTTAATATAAGCTTTGGTGTTGCTGCAAGAGCTGCTCCACAAATACAAATTTTTGCCATCGGTATTCCGATTACTATTATGCTTGGCATGGTATTAATTTGGGTTTCTATATCCAATTCATTAGATGTTTTTTCAAATGTATTAACCGATGGATATCGGTTAATAGAAGAGTTATTAAAGTTATAGGGCAACACAATGGCTGATGACTCAGGAGATAAAACCGAAGAACCCACGGCAAAACGGATTGCCGATGCCAGAAAAAAAGGTCAAATTCCTCGATCAAAAGAACTTAACACGTTTGTTGCCTTAGTGACAGGGGCTGTCATGTTGTTAGCTACAGGTGATTCTATGGGTAAAGGACTTATCAACATCATGCGGCAACAATTTAAGTTAAGTCGAGACGTGTTCTTTGACGATGCTAGCTTAGTGATATATTTTGATAAAGTTTTATTGGATGGAATCTTGCTCATTGTTCCCATGGTTTTATGCCTAGGAGTTGTTGCATTATTAACACCGATTATGATGGGCGGGTGGAATTTTAGTGCTGAATCAATGAGTCCTAAGTTTTCTAAAATGAACCCTGCTTCTGGATTAAAAAGGATGTTTGGACTTCAAGGGTGGGTTGAATTATTGAAGTCAATTGTAAAAGTAGTCTTAATTTTTACGGTTGCAGGAAGTTTATTTAAGGGATATTTAGATCAGTTTATGACATTAAATTCTTTGTCATTAAGTACTGCTGTGGTTCAAGCTGGAGATATTATTTTATTTGGTTTTTTGATATTAAGTTCTACCTTAATTTTGATCGTGGCAATTGATGTGCCATATCAGCTATGGAATAACAATAAACAACTAAAAATGACTAAACAGGAAGTTAAGGATGAGTCTAAACAACAAGAGGGTAATCCAGAGATTAAGGGACAAATACGCAGAAAACAAATGGAAATGGCACAGCAAAGAATGATGAATGAAGTACCAAAAGCAGACGTCATAGTAACCAATCCAACACACTTTGCAATCGCTTTAAAGTATGAGCAACATGGAAATGGAGCACCTACTTTAGTTGCAAAAGGTGTTGATTTAGTTGCTGCTCAAATAAGAAACAGCGCGATGGGGGCTGATGTTCCCTTGGTTGCTGCACCACCTTTAGCAAGAGCATTGTTTTATTCAACAGAATTGGGTGAAGAAATACCAAAAGGGCTTTTTTTAGCGGTTGCGCAGATTTTGGCCTATGTTTTTCAACTAAAAGCAGCCACAGAAAATCATGGGGAAAAACCATTACCACCGCGTGATTTAAACGTACCTGATGAGTTTAGGCAAGAGTAATCATTAATTAGACGTAACAAGCAATATTGTAGAGCAAAGCTCACTTTATTTATAAATAGATAGAATAAAAAACACCATGGATTTTTCCAATATAGTCGAAAAAATTAAATCAGTTACAAGTATGGGGCTGGGAGCGCCTGTCGTTATCATTATGATTTTATCGATGATCGTACTGCCACTCCCTCCCTTTTTATTGGATTTATTTTTTACTTTTAATATCGCTTTTTCACTGATTATTTTACTTGTGGTTATTTATAGCCTTAAACCATTAGAATTTTCAGTTTTTCCATCTGTTATTTTAATTGCGACCTTATTAAGATTAGCTCTGAATGTAGCATCCACACGAATAGTTCTATTAGAAGGGCATGAAGGGGGGGATGCTGTTGGTAAAGTGATTGAAGCATTTGGATCCTTTGTTATTGGGGGGAACTTTGCTGTAGGTTTGGTTGTGTTTGCAATTTTGGTCATTATTAACTTTGTTGTGGTTACTAAGGGTGCTGGGCGAGTTGCCGAGGTTGGCGCAAGGTTTACATTGGATGCCATGCCTGGAAAACAAATGGCGATTGATGCAGATTTAAATTCCGGATTGATAGATCAAGATCAAGCTAGAGATCGCCGTACAGAAGTCGCAGCTGAAGCAGACTTTTATGGATCAATGGATGGTGCGAGTAAGTTTGTAAGAGGGGATGCTATTGCGGGGATTATTATTCTATTTATCAATGTGATTGGTGGGTTAGCTATTGGTGTTGGTCAACATGGACTGAGTTTTGCCGAAGCCGGTGAAATTTATGTGTTGTTAACCATTGGTGATGGACTCGTTGCCCAAATCCCCTCTCTCTTATTATCAACCGCCTCAGCCATTGTCGTAACAAGAGTACGAGGAAGTAATGAAACCGTTGGGCAGCAAGTAGGAAGTCAATTATTTAATGACCCTAAATCATTAATAGTTACAGCAACGATTATGGGGTTGCTAGGTATCATCCCTGGTATGCCTAATTTTGTTTTTATTTTGCTAGCCTTAGCTTTACTTGGAGGTGCTTATTTAATTGACCACCGAGAGAAAAAAATACAAGAAGAAGTCTTAGCTCAAGCAGCAGAAATTCCTCAACAACACATGACTAAGAATGAGACAAAAGAGCTAGGGTGGGATGATGTTATGCCTGTTGATATTATCGGCTTAGAAGTTGGTTATCGATTGATTCCTTTGGTAGACAAAAACCAGGGCGGACAACTGATGACACGAATTAAAGGTGTGCGTAAAAAATTATCACAAGAACTTGGGTTTCTAATCCCTTCTGTACATATTCGAGATAATCTGGATTTATCCCCCACAGCTTACAGAATATCTCTAATGGGTGTTACGGTCGGTGAAGCAGAGATAATGCCCGATAAAGAAATGGCGATTAATCCCGGACAAGTGTTTGGAGATTTGCAAGGGGAGGCAACTCAAGATCCGGCATTTGGTTTAGAGGCTGTTTGGATAGAAAATAATCAAAAAGATCAGGCACAAACGTTAGGGTATACAGTTGTGGATCCAGGGACAGTGGCTGCCACTCATTTAAGTCATATTTTACAAACGAATGCGCATGAGTTATTTGGCTATGAAGAAGCACAGAATATATTAGATAATTTATCAAAATCAGCACCTAAACTCGTCGAGGATTTAGTACCTAAAACATTAGCTTTAGGTATCGTTGTTAAAGTATTACAAAACTTGTTACGAGAAGGTGTTTCTATTCGGGATATTCGAACTATTGCCGAAACATTGGCGGACTATGGTGCTAAAAGTCAAGATCCCGACATTTTAACCTCAGCTTCACGTGCTGCATTAGGTCGATCAATTGTCTATGAAATCAATGGGGTGCAAGTAGACCTCCCTGTTATTACCTTAGAGCCAGAGTTGGAACGGTTGTTGCATCAGTCTTTGCAAACGGCGGGCGAAAATGGTGCTGGTATAGAGCCGGGGTTAGCAGAGCAAATGCTTAAATCATTAGATGAAAGTGCTCAAAAAATGGAAATGGATGGACAAGCAGCAGTGCTATTAGTCTCTTCTTTTATCCGACCCTGGTTAGCTAGATTCGTCCGACATTCTATTTCTGGATTGCATGTTTTGGCATTCAATGAAATTCCTGAAGATCGTCAGATTAAAGTGATTTCAACAGTCGGGCAAAATGCATAGTAGCTAGGGTTTATTAATCCTTAGCTTAATAAGCACATGGGGAAGTAAATGAAAATTAAACGATTTGTTGCAAAAGATATTCGTCAAGCTATGAAGATGGTTAAGGAAGAGCTGGGTGCTGATGCAGTGATTATGTCTAATAAATCTGTTGAAGAGGGCGTTGAAATTGTTGCGGCAAGAGACTTTGATGAAGAAGCTATTCAAAAACAATTAAAATCACAACCTTCGAAGCCAAATATTCCTTATAAAGCAAAGAAAAACATTAAATTAGCTGATTTTGACCTAGAGAAAGATAGCTTACATATTGTGAGCAGTGCAAGAAAAATAGGGGGTGATGGATTAATCCCAAAAAAACCTTCGCGTCGGAATGTTGACCAATATGTTGGATATGCAAAAAAACTAAATTTAACAAATTCAAGTAATAGAGTAGTAGAAAAAAAGCCTAAATTAGCAGTCCAAAGACCCACTGCTTCTGCTAAGCAGTTTAACATCGATACGATGAAAGAAAAAAAGTCTGAATCGGCAATGTCTCAGCAGTTTATGCAAGAAATGAGAGATGAGATTAAATCATTAAAAGTAGTTTTTAATACCAAGTTATCGGAAATGTCTTGGGCTAAAGATGTTCAAAATAATCCTGTGCGGGTTGAATTACTGCATCATTTAGCTGAAATGGGTATTTCAAAAAAATTATCTATAAAACTAGCTAATCGATTAGATAGCCATCAAGATTTTACACAGGCTTTTGAAAAAGCTCAGGACATGTTAGTTAAAGTTTTACCTATTTCAAATGATGATTTATTAGACGAAGGAGGAATTGTTGCTTTAGTTGGTCCTACGGGAGTAGGGAAAACAACAACAATAGCAAAGTTGGCTGCAAAATACATACTAAAACATGGGGCTAATCAGGTTGCATTAATCACAACTGATAACTACAGAATTGGTGCGCATGAACAATTAAGCACCTATGGGAAATTGCTTGATGTGCCCGTTAAAATTGCTACTAATGCAGAAGAACTTAGCATGCATATTAATAGTTTTCAAGATAAACGATTGATTTTAATAGATACAGCGGGAATGAGTCAGCGTGATATGCGTTTGGCAGATCAAATTCAAACTTTACAACAAAATGATATTCCAATTAAGACATATTTGGTGATGTCAGGTTCAACTCAGCACAAAGCAATGAATGAGATTATTAATGTTTTTAGTGTATTTGAACCAGCAGCCAGTATTCTGACTAAACTTGATGAGACGGTCACGTTGGGTTCAACACTATCATCAATCATAGAGCATCAATTACCCATTGCTTTTATGACAAATGGGCAGCAAGTTCCTGAGGATATATATTTTCCTGATTCTATTACTTTGATTAATCAATGTGTGGAGGATATTGATGGAGAAAATGACTCTGCTTATGAATTAGGACATGACCAGTGGGTGGCAGAGGGTTATGCATAAAGCATCGGACCAAGCATCTGGGATAAGAAAAATGATACAAAAAAAAATAAAACCAGTTCGAGTTATTGCTGTAACCAGTGGTAAAGGCGGGGTTGGGAAAACTAATTTATCAGTCAATATAGGCGTGGCGTTATCTCAATCAGGAAAGCGAGTTGCTTTACTTGATGCTGATATGAGTTTGGCAAATGTAGATATATTACTAGGGCTTTCACCCGAATATAATTTATCACACGTTTTACAAGGTGAAAAAACGATACAAGACATTATGTTGACGGGCCCTGAGGGTTTATTGGTTATACCTGCTTCCTCAGGTATACAGTATATGTCTGAATTAGCAACAGCAGAGCAAGCCGGAATAATTCGAGCATTTAGTGATATAGATCAAGATCTGGATGTATTAATTGTTGATACAGCTGCTGGCATTTCGTCAAGTGTGGTTAATTTTGCTAGAGCGAGTCAAGAAATTATGGTCGTTATTTGCGATGAACCCACCTCATTAACAGATGCGTATGCCTATATTAAATTGCTTAATAGAGATTATGGCATAGGAAAATTTAAAATTATTGCCAATATGGTTCAATCTACTCAGCAAGGCCAGCAATTGTTTACTAAACTTACAAAAGTAACGGATAGATATTTAGATGTTTCGTTAGGTTATGTCGGTTCTGTTCCTTTTGATGAGTCATTAAGGAAAGCAGTACAAAAGCAAAAGCCTGTTGTATCGGCTTTCCCTGGAAGTAAAGCTTCGCTAGCAATTAAAGACCTTGCAAGAGAAATAGATAATTGGCCGATAAAAAAACAAGCGGGTGGCTACTTAGAATTTTTTATAGAAAGAATGATTGAATACAGTACACATGGAGATGCTGCATGAGTGGAGTTGCAATCTATGCAACGATGCAGGCAGGAAATACCAATGATTTAGTGATTCAGCATATGCCTTTAGTCAAGCGAATTGCTTATCATTTGATGGGGCGATTGCCTGATTCTGTACTTGTTGATGATTTAATTCAGGCGGGTATGTTAGGGCTGTTGGAAGCAGTTAAAAAATATGATGCTTCTCAAGGGGCTAGTTTTGATACTTATGCTGGAATCAGAATTAGAGGCGCTATGCTTGATGAAGTCAGGCGTTCAGATTGGACACCAAGATCGGTACATAAAAAATCAAGAATGGTGTCTGAGGCAATAAAGGAAGTTGAAAATAAAAAGGGTCGTGATGCTAAGGACAGTGATATTGCAGAGCACTTAGGTATCACGATTGAAGAATATAACCAAATTCTTCAAGACTCAGTAGGGTGTAAAATATTTAGTGTTGAACAGTTAGTTGAGTCTGGTGGGGATGTGTTAGAAGAAGGTGAAAAAGATGCTATAGAACCTTCTAATATACTTGGAAAAGAAAAGTTTCAGCAGGCATTAGTTCAAGCAATTAAACAGCTGCCAGAAAGAGAACAATTAGTTATCTCACTTTATTATGAGGAAGAGCTAAACTTACGTGAAATAGGCAAAGTATTAAATGTAAGCGAATCCAGAGTGAGTCAAATTAGTAGCCAGGCAACATTAAGGTTACGATCAAGACTTACTGAATGGCTAGATGAAGGGAGCATCTCTTGAAGAGAGGCAGCTGAATGTGAAAAATTAGATCGACAATATATTGGTATTTAAGCATAAGGATAGTAAATACTTGTTGTTGAACTTATTCCAGACACACTCCTAATTTAGTTTCAGGTTTAATTATTTTGGGTCTATATAACAATGATTAACATAAATAGGGTGGAGATTTTCCTTGGATAAAAAAATGAAAATTCTTGTTGTTGATGATTTTTCAACCATGAGACGAATAGTAAAAAACCTACTAAGAGATCTTGGGTTTACCAATACTGTGGAAGCAGATGATGGAAAAACAGCTCTACCTATTTTAGAAGCAGGTGGAATAGATTTTTTGGTAACTGACTGGAATATGCCAGGTATGACAGGAATTGATTTATTAAAAGCCGTTCGAGCTAATCCTGATTTAGTCGACTTGCCTGTATTAATGGTTACAGCAGAGGCAAAGAAAGAACAAATTATTATGGCAGCTCAGGCCGGTGTGAATGGATATGTTATTAAACCGTTTACAGCAGGGACGTTAAAAGAAAAGATAGAAAAAATCTTTGAGCGTATAGACGGGTAAGAGCTGGAGTTAATAATTGACAAAGTGGCATAGAGCTTAGTTTCTATTTACGCTATATTTTTAAATTATTTAATATAAGTTCTTGAAGCATATTTTCAGGAGAATAACTAATGAGTAATGATAGTCGTTTAGATTTGGCAAAGAAATTGGTTTTAGCGTTAGAAAAAAATAATGAGTCAGATGCCAATAGTATATTAGATGAAATTTCAAGTCATCGAGA
Organism: Methylococcales bacterium; assembly: GCA_023145835.1. Classification (GTDB taxonomy): domain Bacteria; phylum Pseudomonadota; class Gammaproteobacteria; order Methylococcales; family Methylomonadaceae; genus QPIN01. The sequence goes on along the minus strand of JAGLDH010000063.1, from coordinate 21,136 downwards.
AACTGAAATATTTCATGAGGTTGGAAGAATTACTCGTCAATTGCATGACACTATGAATAAAATGGGGCTTGATGAAGAACGACTTTCTGATATGACCAAAAATGATATTCCTGATGCAAAAGAGCGTTTGCAATATGTTATGTCAATGACTGAACAGGCAGCAAACCAGACTTTAAATGTAGTAGAGGAACTATTGCCTATTTCCAAAGAGCTTAATGATCAATCAGATAATTTATCAGAAAAATGGGAACGTTTTTTAGATAAAGAAATGCCGTTTGAGGAGTTTAAAGGGATGGCTGCAGAGTTGACTAAGCATTTTCAAAACTCAAAAGGCTCTTTAAAGCAAGTTCAAGAAGGGCTGAATGATATTTTGATGGCGCAAGGGTTTCAGGATATTACTGGGCAAATTATCAAAAAAGTCATTAATTTAGTACAGGATGTAGAAACCAATATGGTTGAATTAGTCCGGATTACTGGCGCTAAAGGGAGTGTATCTAAACCTGAAATTAATACTGTATTACCAGGGCCGGTAGTTCCTGGTGTTGATGATAAGGCTGGGGATGTGGCAAATAGTCAAGATGATGTAGATGACCTTCTATCAAGTTTAGGATTTTGAGGGAAAAAGCATGGCAATTGATCTTAACGACGAAATATTACAGGATTTTTTAGTTGAAGCGGGTGAAATTCTTGAATCACTAGGTGAACAGCTAGTTGAACTTGAAAAATCACCGGAAGATTTTGAGTTATTAAATTCAATCTTTCGAGGCTTTCATACCATTAAAGGCGGTGCTGGTTTTTTAGCTTTAGATTCTTTAGTGACCGTATGTCATAAGGCTGAAGATGTTTTTGACATATTAAGACAGGGGGAGCGTAAAGTTTCTGCAGAATTAATGGATGTCATTCTAGAAGTTGTTGATGTTGTCAATGAGATGTTTGAGCAGGTTCGGGAGGGAGTTGATCCTGATGAGGCTGATGACGATTTATTATCAAGACTGCAAGGGTATACGCGTGCCGGGGCTGCCAAAAAAAAAGCTGCTGAGGTTTCTCCTTCTGATCCATTTGTTGATGAAACACCGGTTGTTGAAATAAATAATGAAGTAGATACTGTTGATGCACCTGTTTCTGAACAGTTGGGTTCTGCTGCTACTGATATTGTTGAACAAGAGTTTGGGTCAATGTTTGATGATGTCTCTGAGACATCTGTTGATACTGGATCAGTATCTTCTAGCAGTGATGAAATTACGGAAGAGGAATTTGATAGTTTATTAGATGATTTGCATGGAAAAGGGCAGTTTTCAGCAAGCGAAATGAAGAGCGAGTCTGAGACAGAGGGGAAGGAAAAGGAAATAACTAAACTCGAGGTCAATCCAGGTGATATAACTGAAGAAGAGTTTGATAATTTATTAGATGACATTCATGGGAAAGGATCTTTTTCAGCAAAAAAAATGTTGGATGATAAGAAATTTGAGCCTGTTGTTTCAGAAGGAGACATAACAGAAGACGAGTTTGATACGGTATTAGATGAGTTACACGGAAAGGGTAAGTTTAAGGGAAAAATAACAAAGAGTAACTCAGAAAAAGAGGCGATTACATCGAAGGCTAAAGAGGTATCATCTGGACAAGTTGAAAATACACAAAAAAACTTAATTAACAAAGAACCTGAAAAAATAGGTGTAGCAAAAGAAATAGAAAAGAAGCCGATAAAATCACCAAAAATTAAAAAGAAAGTTGCTAAGCCGAAATCAGCTGTAACAGCTCCAACGGCAGAAACAACAGTAAGAGTGGATACTCATATTCTTGATGATATTATGAATATGGTGGGAGAACTGGTATTAGTTAGAAACAGATTTCAAACACTTAAGGCATCATCTGATGCTGAAGCAAACGAGCCGTTGACAAAGGCTGTATCTAATTTAGATGTTGTTACAGCAGATTTACAGCTAGCGGTGATGAAAACGCGAATGCAGCCTATCAAAAAAGTTTTTGGTCGTTTTCCTCGGGTTGTGAGAGATTTATCAAGAAGTCTTAAAAAGGAAATTAAATTAGAATTAGTCGGGGAAGAGACCGATTTAGATAAAAATTTAGTGGAAGCATTAGCTGATCCGTTAGTTCATTTGGTTAGAAATGCAGTTGATCATGGAATAGAGTTGCCAGAGGATAGAGAAGCTGTTGATAAACCGAGAGAAGGTACTGTTGTATTAACAGCTTCGCAGGAAGGAGATCATATTCAACTGTCAATTAAGGATGATGGTAAGGGGATGAATGCAGATGTACTTAGAAAAGTGGTTGTTAATAAAGGTTTAATGGATGAAGAAACAGCAGCAAGATTAGAGGATAAAGAGTGCTATAACCTGATTTTTATGCCTGGGTTTTCAACTAAATTAGAAGTTTCAGATGTATCAGGGCGGGGGGTTGGGATGGATGTCGTAAAAACTCGTATTACTCAAATGAATGGTGTGGTTGAAATTGACTCTGTAGAGGGTAAAGGAAGTACTATTCTTATTAAAGTACCTTTAACACTTGCCATTATGCCAACGCTGATGGTTGTACTGGGTGGCCAAGCATTTGCTCTGCCATTAGCAAGTGTCCTTGAAATATTAGATTTAGATTTAAAAACAACCAATATTGTTGATGGGCAGCTTGTTATTATGGTTAGAGAAAGGGCGCTGCCTTTATTTTTTCTAAGCGACTGGTTGGTTAATGACCCTAATTATAGTACGGATAAAAAAACAACAGGACATGTTGTTGTAGTTAATGCTGGTGGACGACAGGTTGGTTTTGTTGTTGATCAATTGATAGGGCAGGAAGAAGTTGTTATCAAACCTTTAGGTGCTAAATTACAAGGACTGGGTGGTCTGGCTGGAGCCACCATTACGGGTGATGGAAAAATTGCATTGATTTTGGACGTTCCTGGGTTGATGCAACGATATGTGGGATAGTTTTTATATTTTCCTATGACTATTCGGGTACTCATTGTTGATGACTCAAACTTCATGTGTAATAACATTCGAGGAATTTTAGAGGAAGAGTCAGACCTTAAAGTTGTTGGTGTCGCATCAAATGGAAAAGAGGCCATAGCATTAGCAGCTCAATTAGAGCCTGATGTTATTACTATGGATGTTGAAATGCCCGTTATGGATGGTATTACTGCGGTAAGAATAATAATGTCAGATTGTCCTACTCCTATATTAATGTTTTCTGTTGCAACTCAGGTAGGAGCGCAAGCAACACTTGATGCACTTTATGCTGGAGCTATTGATTTTTTGCCCAAACAATTAGATCAAATTGATGGTAATAAGGAGCTTGCTAAACGCATACTTAGACGTAGAGTACGTCAGGTTGCTTTGCAAGCAACAAAAATCAGATCAAATCTGGAGGATGTTAAAATAGATGTTAGTCCACAGCTACAATCTACTGAGATTGAGTCTATTCAAAAAAAATCTGATTATCCAGTTAGATCAAAAATAAATACGAAAATTGAATTGTTAGTGATAGTTGCATCGACAGGAGGGCCTGTAGCAATACAAAAGGTATTAAAACAACTATCTTCCAATTGCCCATTTCCGATATTAATTGTTCAACATATGCCTCATGATTTTACAAAAAGTTTTGCAGATAGGCTAAATCAAGTTTGTAACGTCAAGGTGAAAGAAGCAATTGATGGAGATTGCTTGATTCCTGGAGAAGCTTTATTAGCTCCGGGAGGCATGCAAATGATAGTCAAAACATGTGTAGAAAAGAAAATAGTTTCTATTAGGGAAAAACAAACAGATGAAATTTACAGCCCTTGTGCGGATATAACCCTATGCTCAGTTTCAGAGCAATATTCAGAAAATGTGTTAACGGTAGTTTTAACTGGAATGGGGGCAGATGGAAAACAAGGGGCTACTGAGTTAAAACAGAAGGGATTGTCAATTTGGGTGCAGGATGAAGAAAGTTCAACTATATACGGAATGCCCAAAGCCATTGCTGATGCAAATCTAGCTGAAAAGATTTTAAGTCTAGACGAAATTGCAGCTGAATTAACTAAACTAGGCTAATGGATATTTTAAGCGTTCTTGGTGTTTTATTAGGTTTTGCAGCCATTTTGGGTGGAAACTTTTTGGAAGGAGGAAGTCTTGCATCGTTAGTTAATTTTCCTGCTTTACTGATTGTATTAGGAGGAACATTAGGGGCAACGTTATTACATTTTCCGACAAGAGTTATTTTTCATAGTATTAAAGTATTGTTACTTATTATAAAACCGAGACAGTTTTTGCTTGAAAAACAACTCAAAAAAGTTGTGGGTTGGAGTCATGTGGCTCGCAAAGATGGATTATTAGGTTTAGAAAATGCTGCAAATAATGAACAAGATCCTTTCGCAAAAAAAGGATTACTACTTTTAGTTGATGGTGGAGAACCAGAACTTATTAGGGGGTATTTAGATGTGGAGCTTAATACAATAGAGCATGAGGAAGTTCAAGCTGCTAAAGTTTATGAGGCAATGGGAGGGTATTCCCCTACTATTGGCATTATTGGTGCAGTTGTTGGGTTAATTCATGTGATGCAAAATTTAACAGACCCTGGGTCATTGGGTGCGGGTATTGCAACAGCTTTTGTTGCGACTATTTATGGGGTAGGGTTTGCTAATTTACTCTTCTTACCCATTGCAAATAAATTGAAAGCACAGGCTTATGGGTTATTACAGGCTAAAGAAATGTTACAAGAAGGGATTATTGCCATTGCAGAAGGTGATAATCCAAGAAATATAGAATTAAAGCTGTCTGGATATATTACCCATAATAAATCAGATGGCTAGAGATCGACGCAAAAAAAACTATTTTGATGAACAAGATAACCATGAACGCTGGTTAGTTTCTTATGCAGACTTTATTACCTTGTTGTTTGCTCTATTTGTTGTTCTATATGCTATCTCTTCAAAGAATGAGGCTAAGTATGAGACATTGGCTGATGCATTGAGTGATGCTTTTTCAGGAGAACACCAGTCTACACCTATCAAGGTTGTTGACCCAATACCTATTGGAGCAGAGCCTACAACAATTAAACCCATCATATTAGACAATCCTCTTGTTTCTGTAGAAGAAGGCAATATACAAAGAGCCTTGAGCGAAGAGATCTTGAAAGAAAGACGTATGCTACAAATGGTTGCCGAGCAATTTGAGGATGTTTTACAGCCTTATGTCGACAATGATTTAGTTAAGGTTAAGCGAAATGATTTTTGGATTGAATTAGAAATGAATAGTGAGCTGCTTTTTTTAAGTGGTGAAGCTGAATTATCAAGTAAAGCAAACCCTGTTCTTAAAAAAATATCAGATGTCGTACGACGTATGCCAAATGTAATTAATATTGAAGGGCATACGGATAATATGCCGATTAAAACATTTGAATTTCCATCAAATTGGGAGCTATCGTCAGCAAGAGCAACGGCAGTTGTTAGAGAATTTATAAGCAATGGCATTGCACCTAAGCGATTATCTGCGATTGGTTATGGAGAATTTCATCCTGTTGCCGATAACAATAGTAACAAAGGAAGAATTAAAAATCGTCGTGTATCGTTAGTGTTAATGTCTCAAGCATTTTCACGATATGGAATGAGTGATAAAGAAAGGGCTAAATTTTTAAATTTAAAAACCTCTGAAAAGTAGGTGAGTATGAAAATATGGGCAGTATCAAATCAAAAAGGAGGGGTGGGGAAAACAACAACAGTTGTTTCTTTAGCAGGTTTATTGTCTTCGAGAGGGTTTAGAACATTAGTTGTGGATTTGGATCCACATTGTTCATTAACCAGTTATTTTAAAATGAATCCTGATGAAATTGAGTTAAGTGTTTATAACTTATTTCATGATACAGGGCAGAAAAAAACAAATATTAGTCCTGTTCCTTATATAAAGAAAACTAAATTTGATGGACTGTCTATTTTACCTGCTTCTATTGCTATTGCCACATTGGATAGACAAGTCGCTGTGTTAGGAGGAATGGGCTTAGTAATATCTACAGCGCTTAAAAAAGTATCGGATGACTATGATTATGTCATTATTGATAGCCCTCCTATGTTAGGGGTTCTAATGATCAATGCGTTAGCAGCATGCCAGCATATTATTGTTCCCACTTTATCTGAACATTTGGCATTGAAAGGTTTGGAAAGAATGATACATAGCCTACAAATGGTATTTAAATCTCGTAAAACTCCACCTGATTATACGATTGTGCCCACTATGTTTGACAAGCGTACAAGAGCTGCTCGGGATAGCCTGGTTTTGTTAAAACAGAGGTATCCGAAAAATCTCTGGGACTTAGTTATTCCTGTTGATACAAAAATAAGGGATGCCAGTCACCAAGGAATACCTGCCTCAATAATTAATCCAGATTCAAAATCGGTTATCGCTTATACCGCGTTATTAGATTTGTTATTGCAGAGGGAAGTAGAAACTAAAAAGGATTTGGCTGTCATATAATGAATTTAAAAAATGCTGATCAGCCTATTGTTCATCAGGAGTTCGCTTTAGATACTTATTTAAGCATGTTACTGGAGGAGATTCCCGTAGATGATGTTTTTTGTGAACAAAGAAAAGAGAGAATAAAGCAACTTCAGAAAAAAGAAATAGCTGAAGCTAAACAAAAGTCTGTTGATGATCTTCAGATAAAAACTAAAAATCATAATGAAACAATAGTTAAGCCATTATTTGTAATGCCAGAGTGGACACAAAAAGAGTTTCAGGCAATATTTTTTAAAATAGATAAGCTGATATTTGCTACTCCTGCAATACAACTATTAAAAGTTATAAAATATGATAAGAAACCAACAATAGTTTCTGGGCAACCTTCCTGGTTTATCGGATTACTTGATACAAATGAGCAACGAGTGGGAGTTATTGATACAAAACAATTGATTTTAGGAGAAAACAAAGGACAACAGAAAAAAGATGAAAGACAGCAATTTGATAATTTATTAATTACACTTGATGGGAAATGGGGCTTGGCCTGTAATGAAGTGTTGTCAATTGAAACACTGAAGCCAGAAAAAGTACGTTGGCGTGTAGTACGAAAAAATAGACCCTGGTTAATCGGAATGTTGATAGAAGAACTAACAGCAGTGCTAGATGTTAATCATTTGTTACCTTATGGGAAATGCAAGGTGTAAGTAAACCCCTAATAAGGATAAATTTAAGCAATGATTTAACTTTCAACTAGAATTAATAGTAATTATTATATGAGGTTGGTAAATAAGAATGAGCGAAGATAATGAAAACAATGACCCGATTATGCAATGGGTCACTTTTCGTTTAGGTGATGAAAAGTACGGTATCAATGTTATGCAGGTGCAGGAAGTACTTAGGATAACTGAAATTGCTCCAGTACCTGGGGCTCCTTCTTATGTATTAGGTATCATTAATTTAAGGGGTAATGTTGTTACGGTTATTGATACGCGTAATCGATTTGGATTGATGTCTAAAGAAACCGATGATGCGTCGCGAGTTGTTATTATTGAAACAGAAGACCACATTATTGGGATTTTAGTTGATAGTGTTGCTGAAGTCGTTGAATTAAGAGCTTCTGAAATAGAAACAGCACCTAATGTAGGAAATGAAGAGTCCTCAAAATATATTCAAGGTGTTACGAGTAGAGAAAATGAACTTCTAATTTTAGTCGATTTAAATAAATTTCTAAGTGATGAAGAAAAACAAGATTTAGATATGCTCTAGTAGCACTACCTTACTGGAAATATGGTTTATTTTGTTTGGAACACTTTCATCATGATAGAAATGAGGTGTGAATATGAATGAAATACACATAATTCCTCCGGTTTATCCGGTCAATATGCCAAGTAAATTTAAAGGGGATCGAAAGAAGCAACCGGAGAAAAAACAACATAAGCAAGAGAACAATAATCATGGAGATAAAAAACAATCAAATGAATCAGCAGATCTACATATTGATGAAATTGTGTAATGATTGATTTTTTATTAATTAGTCTTATTGTTATTACTTTTATTATAGTTGCAGTACTCGCGTGGGTGGTTTTAGAGCAAAAAAAACTCAGACAAGATTATGAACAGCTTACACATAGTGTTGATCGAATAAATAAGGATATTATAGGGCTTTGCTCTGCTGCAATCTCTGTTGACAATCGAATTTCAGAAAATAATGAGCAATTGAAAACTATTTTTCAGAAAGCGGATGAGGTTGATCAAAATGGTCATCAGTATAATCAACCCTATGATAGCGCTATACAGAGAGTTCGTAATGGTGAAAGTATAGAAGAGCTAATTCTTCATTGTGGTTTGAGTCGAGATGAGGCTGAATTACTTATTCGTTTGCATAGTTGAATAAGTACCCAAGTAAAATTAATTTAACTTTTTATTTGTCTTTTTTACCATTTTAGACATCGAACAAATAGTTCCGTAGCTTGCTATTCGCCTATTTATTCGATGTCTAAAATAAAAAAAATCCTGCGTAAAATTGCCAAATTAATTTTACTTAGGTACTTATTTGTTGTCGGGATAAATGCTAGATTGTATCTTTATAAGTTTTTTTTTGTTCTTTAGGGTGTGATTTCTTAAGTTCGTTTTCAAAATTATTAATTTGCTTCTCCAGCTCTTGGCCAAAGGATTCAACTTCTTTTTCAATTAAGGGGAGTTGTTTTTCTAATTGTTTATTTAGATTTTCACCAAGTTCATTCAGACTTTTAAAGAAGTCTTCAACTAAATGATTCCCCGCTAAATTAGAAGCAGAGCGTTTGCAGTCAACTTTCCAAGTTTCATTTTCTTTGATTAAAAAAGTAGTAAAAGAGGATCTATTATTAAAGGGCGGCTTGATTTGGGCTTCAACAGTCGCTTCGTTACCATCAATGATGATTTTACCGTAGGAAAATGTGGATTCTTTAAATAGAGTATTACTGGTTGACGGTGGTATTTGGGACTGGGAACTACAATATGTTTTGGCAACATCCACATTGTTTTTAGCCATTGCAGACCAAAATGCTTGAGCTGTTTCCGTTGGTGTTTTTTTAGATTCGCACGCTGAGAGTGAGAATAAAAATAAAAAACCGACAGTAAAAGCTATCGGTTTTTTAAAAGATATAGAGTGGCCTCTTGTCATAAATATATACGTAAAATGGTGATATTGATTATGAGAGGAAATAGTCTATTATTAATCATCACCACCAAATATACCTAAAATTTGCAATAAACTTAAGAATAAATTGTAAATTGAGATATATAAAGAAACGGTAGCCATTATATAGTTAGTTTCACCGCCATGAATGATTGCACTTGTTTCGTACAGGATCATTGCTGACATGAGCAGAATAAACATGGCTGAAACTGCAAGTGATAAGGCAGGAATTGAAAAGATAACAGCACCAATACCGGCTAAAAAGGCAACTAGAATTCCAACCATTAAAAAACCACCGAGAAAACTAAAGTCTTTTCGTGTGGTGAGTGCATAACCAGAAAGACCAAGAAAAATAACACCTGTACCTCCTAATGCAGTCATCACTAATTCATGACCATTACTAAAATTATTCATGTACATGCTGATAATTGGGCCTAGTGTCAGTCCCATAAAGCCAGTTAAGGCAAACACACAGATGATACCGATAGAGCTATTTTTAAACCTGCTCGTTAGAAAAAGTAACCCAAAATAACCCACCATAGTCATAATCATGCCTAGGGGAGGAAGGTTTAAATGCATTGCAATGCCAGCTGTAGCCGCACTGAAAAGCAATGTCATAGACAATAATAAGTACGTGTTTTTTAGTACTTTGTTACTAGATAAAATACTTGCTTCAGAAGATGAAGTAGCCGTATGTAATCGCATTGTTTGTTTCCTATATAAAGATAACACTGAATTAAGACAATATAATACTACAAGAGTTTCAGCGTATTTGTAAGTATTTTTTAGTGCGGAATGTGAATGAAATCACTGAAATGAATATTAAAGTTAGGTATGAATAGAGTGAGTTTACTATAGTGTTGTAAAACTAAGTAATAATAACTATAACACGCAGTTTTTTTAAACTACTTTTCAAAAGAGAGAGATGACAGAGAATTTGAACAGAACACCTTATGAATTAATGGGGGGAGAGGCTACAGTCTTGCTATTGGTCGATAAATTCTATTTATATATGGATACCTTGCCGGAAGCAAAAAATGTAAGAAAGGTTCATGCGGAAAGCTTGGCTGGTGCAAAAAGTAAACTTTTTAAGTTTTTATCTGGCTGGTTAGGGGGGCCTGATTTATTTGTACAAGAGTATGGCCATCCTCGGCTTAGACAGCGACATTTTCCTTTTGCAATAGGGCAGTTAGAAAGAGATCAATGGATGCTTTGTATGAATAAAGCAATGGGTGAACTATCGATGAATTTGGAGTTAAAAGCAAATTTATTAGAGTCATTAGATCAACTGGCAACCCATATGATCAATCAATAATAAAACTTTTGGTAAACAAACAGGATACAACAGCATGTCATTATCGAAGCAATTATTAATACTTATTTCAGTATTATTTTTAATGATTTTTACTCTCAACTTTGTTTTAAGTGTCAATAATATTAGAAGTTATTTAGAAGGTGAGGCAGAAGTACATGCGCAGGATACTGCCACATCGTTAGGATTATCTCTGAGTCCTTATCTAGTTGAAGAAACGGATCCTATTATAGAAACTACGATGAAGGCTATTTTTGATAGAGGTTATTATCAGGACATAAAATTAGTTAATGTAGAAGATCAGGTTTTGGTGGAGCTAACTAATGACAAAGTGATTGAAGGAGTACCTGAATGGTTTGTTAATTTTGTACCTATGAAAGCTGCCATAGCTGAAAGTGAAATAAGTTCAGGTTGGAATATAAGTGGAGTGATCTATGTTGCGATTAATTCTGGCTATGCTTATCTTAAATTATTTGAGCAGGTGAAAAGTAGTTTTTATTATTCGCTTGGGGCTTTCATTTTATCTATGGTTTTATTGCATTTAGTCTTGAGTATAACTTTACATTCTTTAAAAAAAATAGACCAGATGGCATTGACGATTGCTTCTGGGAAATTTGAAACAATTGAGCCTTTACCATGGACGACAGAGGTCAAAAATGTTGCTAACTCTATGAATATAATGTCCATGAAAATAGAGAGAGTGATTAAGAATTTAAATTTAAAACTTTCAGGAATAGGAAAAAAACTGCAACAAGATGATTTGACAGGTCTTTATAAGAAAAGCAGTTTTGAAACAGACTTGAAACAATTGTTTACAACAGATATTGAAGCATTTGTATTTATGATAAAAATTGATGGATTAAATAGCTTAGTCAAAGAATTAGATAACGATTCTGTAGATCAGTTTTTAAAATATTTTGCTCAAGTTTTAACAGATGTATCTAAGGACTATAAAAATGGGGATATTTTTGCTTATCGATTTTTCGGCTCAGAGTTTGCTCTGTTAATAAAGAATGGAAATGTAGAAAAAGTTGAAGAGATAGCAAAAAAATTAAGTAAATCTTTTGCAAAGGTGGGAGCACGATATCAAAAGCCTGATATTGCCCATATAGGGGTGGTTCCTTTTAATCCTGTTGAGACTATTGATGGTATTTTACTTGCTGCTAATGAAGCTTATGAGCAAGCTCAGATCATTGGTGAGAATAGTTATTTCATTAGAACAAATGATGATCAAGCTAAAGATATGGCTGAGTGGAAAACACTCGTTTTTAGTGTTGTCAATAATAAGGACTATGAATTAACGTATCTTGACCCTGTGGAGGATTTTCGCTCGGGAAAGAAATTAATGAAAGAAGCCTTTTTAAAAGTATTTGATAAAAAGGGAGACAGTATTTCAGTAGGTACTTTTGTATCAATTGCTGAGAAATTTTCTCAAATTGTAGAGCTAGACAAGAGTGTTACCTTGAAGGTTATTGAGTATATAAAAGTTGAAAATATTCAGTATGCTTTGGCTATTAATTTATCGACCAGAACGATTAAAAACAGTAGCTTTCGATCTTGGTTGGAGGATTTGATTAATAAAAATAAACAATTATCTAAGCAACTTGTTTTTAGTTTATCTGCTTATGCAGTAGCGAAAGAAGTCTCTGTTTATAAAGAATTTATAGACTTTATACATCAATTAAATTCGAAGGTAATGATTAAAAGATTTGAAACAAGGTCTTTATCTCCAGAAAATACAAAATATCTAAAACCAGATTATATTCGCTTGGCAAGAGAGTTAGGGAACGACGTTTCAACTGAACAAGAGAAAAAGATATTTATAGAAATGATGCAAGAAATGGGAGAACTGCTGGATATAATTATTTTAGCTGAAAATGTTAAATCAGAAATTGATTATGAGTGTCTTAAACGGATTGGAATTTCAGGAGCAAGTCAGTAAGACTTGTGAGTGAAAAGCCTTGATTACTACAAAAATAGAAACATGCTACTGAAAAGAATGTTTTTATTGTTACGCAGGGTTAGAGTAGCCCAGGTTCAGGCATTCCTTTTCGGCATGTTAACAGTATTTTCTGTGTCTGCATCGCTTGAGATTAGCGATGATTTATTATTGAAAATAGTTAATAAGTACGGAAAAAAAGCTTCATCAAGAATAACACAATGGCAAAAACTAATGCAGTCAGCAGAAGGGTTATCAGATGAAGAAAAATTGAAAAAGGTAAATGATTTTTTTAATAATGGAATAAAATTTGTTGATGATGTTAATTTGTGGAATGTTAGAGATTATTGGGCAACTCCGCTAGAATTTTTGTCCAGAGGACAAGGGGATTGTGAAGACTATTCAATTGCTAAATATTTTACTTTAATAGAAATGGGCGTTTCTGAGAAGAAAATGCGAATAACTTATGTTAAAGCGATAAGAATAAATCAGGCTCATATGGTATTAACTTATTATTCATCACCACGAGCAGTGCCCGTTGTTTTGGATAATTTGATTCCAGAAATAAAACCAGCGAATAAGCGGAAAGATTTATTGCCAGTATATAGTTTTAATGGATCAGGTTTATGGCTTGCAAAATCTAAGGGAAGTGGTAAAAGAGTAGGGGAAGCAAGTCGTTTAAATTTATGGAAAGAATTAAAGCAGCGAATGATAAATAATGAATTTTAAGATTGCTTTTAGAAGATAGACATAAAATGACACGAAAGATAAAAACAATAACATTTAATTACACTATTCGGCGTAGCCAACGGGCAAAAAAAATACGTATTATTGTTACTTCTGAAAAAATTGAGGTTGTTGCACCTTTAAGAGTATCAGAAAGAATGATTCATGATTTTATTAGTCAGAACCAAGATTGGGTAGAAGTGGCTAGTAATAAGGTCAAAAAGATAAAGAATAATATAAAAAAATTAGCTCCTGATACCTATAGTCATGGTGTTTTTGTGCCATTTAGGGGGAATCAAGTAAGAATCAGGCTGGAACAGTCTTTATCTACTACGATACAAGTAGCGTTTGATGGAAATGAGTTTTGCGTGTCTCTACTAAAGCCAAAGGGTGATAATAGCGAGCTTATCAGAACAGCTTTAATCGAGTGGATGAAAAAACAAGCGTCTATAGATGTAGAAAGCTACGTGAATTTATATACTAAAAAATATAATTTATATCCACGTTATGTAAAGATAAAAGCTCAGAAAAGCCGGTGGGGGAGTTGTGGAATACATAACGACATTAATTTAAACTGGCTTTTAATTTTGGCTCCTTCTGATGTTATGGCATATGTGGTCGTTCATGAGCTATGTCATATAAAAGAAAGAAATCATTCGATGAGGTTTTGGACATTAGTAGAAAAACATTTTCCATCATACCAAGAACAAAGAAATTGGCTTAAAAAAAATGGAAGTAGTTTAGCGTTATAAACGGCCTTGAGGGGAAGAAATAATATAGGCAATTATAATGTTTTTATAATGCCTATATTATTTTAGAGCTTGGTTGTTAGTAGGGTAGCAGATTAATCTAATATTTGAGCTTCTTTTGGAAGGCTGACACCTAAGTAACTGTTTAATGACCCTTTGCTTGCTAAAATACGGTATTGAGCAAAAATCTCATCATATTTAGCATTAATGAAGTCACTTTTAGCGACAAACATTTCGTTAGCTGAATCAAGCAAATCTAGCAGAGTGCGTTGGCCAATATTAAATTGTTTTTGATACGCAGTATTACTTCTGATGCTAGAAAGTTTATGCATTTTAAAGAAATCCATTTGGCTTTTAAGCGTTTCGCGAGCGACCCATGATAGGCGCATGCTTTCTACAACTTGTCTGTAGGTATTATCTCTAATTTCTTTAGCTTGATAAATCAGTGCAGAAGTCTCTTTACGACGAGCAATATCTTTTCCGCCATTAAATAGGTTGTAATTAAGGCGTAGCATAGCATACGTATCTTCGTTTTTACCTTTAATACCATCAAGATCAACATTATGTGAAGCACCTGCCTCAATATCTAATCTTGGCATATAGGGCGCTCTTGCTGTTTTATGCTGAGCAAAAGCTGAATCAATATCTGCATTGGCTGACTTTAGAATAGGGTGATTAGCAATAGCTAACTCAGTTGCTTCTTCAAGGTTCGATGGTAATTCTTGGTTGATAGATTGTATCTGGTCTAGGTTCGTCGGTAATTCTCCAACAACTCGTAAAAAAGATGTTTCAGCGTCTTTTAAGTTACCTATTTCAGATAATGTATTTTTCTCAGCAAGAGCTAATCTGCCATTTGATTGATCAGAATCAGCTTTTTTCCCAATCCCTCGCTCACTACGCAAAGAAATTTGATCGTGTGTTTTTAAATGGATTAATAAATTTTCTTTAGCTAATGAGAGTAATTCTTGACGACGTAACACATTAATATAGGACTCAACAGCATTTAAAGCAGTGATTTCTGATTTTCCAAAAACATTGTAAGCTTTTGCATTTGTTCTTGCTTCATGCCGTTTTATTTCACTAGATGTCGCTAAACCATCAAAAAGCATTTGTTTTAACTGGATAGACGCTTCTTCTCTGCCAAACGAGACAGTTCCATCACCTCTTGCTCTAGTTGTTGGATTGGTAGATTGCTCCCAACCAATTCCCGCAGCTACATCAACAGTTGGAAAGTAACCTGCTTTTGCTTGATTTATTTCTTGCTCAACCGCTAACCGTTCATTTTTTTCTGATTGAATTTCAGGGTTTTCATTGACGGTTTTTTGTATTGCTTCTTGTAATGTTTGAGCAGAGAGTACTGATGAAAAAGCGAAACTAGTGACGAGACTGCTTATACTTAATATGGATGTTATTTTCATCATTATCCCGAATGTTTTCTATTATGTGATTGATTAATTATAGTTGAAAATGTATCTTATTGGTAACAGTAGGTCAACTTAATTCTTTAATTAAGACCGCAAGATGGAGGCGGCTTGGTACATTTAATTTTTTAAAGATAGATGTTAAGTGAGCCTTTACAGTCCTTTCAGAGATATGAAGCGTAGATGCAATGGATTTATTATTTCCTCCAGTTTGTATCATTTTTACAACATCCATTTCTCTGCTCGATAAAGAATCTAAAATTTCTTTAGATTTTTTTGAAGAAGAATGATTTATATCTTCAGTTTTAGACGCTTTTACCTTTATCAGAGAACCAATTACTTTAGGAATAAGGCTACGTTGAATCCAAATTTCTCCTTTTAAAATTTGTTTTAGCGCTTCAAGTATTAGTTTTGGTGACTCTGACGCATCACAATAGCCTGATGCTCCATGGGTTAAAGCCTCAATTTGACTGTTTGCAGACCAGTTAGAGCCGACCACAAGAAACTGAATAGTGCTTTCTTGGAAAATGGACAATAAATTATCATCACTATCAATTTGTTGAGCATCTATAATAATTGCATCGGCATTAAGATCTGTATAAATATCATCCAATACAGAAACTTTATATATTGATGATAGGGTACTGTACCATAAGTTTATTAATGGTTTGTTTTTTGAAAAAATTAAAACTTGTTTCACAATAACATCCTTAATTGATGTTTTTAAATTTTAGGTGCTTTTACTGGCCCCATTTAAGAAAAGCTAGTTTATATGTATTACACAGTCAAGTTTTTAGCTTCTTTAATGATTAAGATAATTAATAATGTAGGGGGTTGAAATAGTTATTGATTGCTATGTGTTTGTTTCAGTGGATTGTTATTAGAAAGCAACTAATTAATATATAATCGGGTGAAGGAATTCTACGATTCAAAACTTAACGTTCCCTTAATGCCCGCCCCTTAGCTTTTAAGATAGGTTTTAAAAGGTAAGTAAGTACTGTCTTTTTTCCCGTTAAAATATTAACATCAGCAGTCATGCCCGCAATAATATTTAACTTATCCCCATGTTTTTCTAAATAGTTTTGATTGGTTCTCAAACGAATTAAATAATAACTGTCTCCGTCCTCGGTATTAGTGATCGTGTCAGCACTGATGTGTTCAAGCTCTGCTTCTAATCCACCGTAAATAGAAAAATCATAAGCGGTCAGTTTTATCATTGCTTTTTGCCCTGGATGTAAAAAAGCAATATCAGCAGGTCTGATTTCTGCTTCAATTAAAAGCTGATCTTTGATAGGAACGATTTCGACTAAATCCATCCCTGGCTGGACAACACCACCAATTGTCGTGACTTTTAATCGTTTTATGGTTCCTTTTACTGGGGATACAATTTTTGTCCGTGTCACTCTATCTTCAAGTGCCATAACAGATTCTGTTGTTCTGCCCAATTCTGCTTTTGCTTGATTTAGTTCTTTAAGAGAATCAGTATGAAAGCGAATTTCTAGTTCAGATAATTTATCTTCTGCTTCAGTAATTGATGACTTAATTCTGGGAATTGATAATTGTGCCGATGATAAATTACCGTGTAAATCATTAGCACTTCGTTCTAAACGTAATAACTCAACTCTAGACATTGCTCCTTCAGCAACAAGTGGTCTAGACATTTTCAATTCTTCTTGCAAAAGTTTGTGGCTTCTATAAATTTGGCGAGCTTTAGATTTTAGCTCAACTAAATCTTGTTTTTTTTGTATGATTTGAGCTTTTAAAATTCTTTTGTTAGCTTGTAACTTATTTTGATTAGACGCTAATAATTCTTTTTCATCATCTGCTATGTGAGGAGTATTGAGTAATACTTCTTCAGGAATGACCATTTCTTTTTTCGTGACTTCTGCTCTTAAGCGAGCCACAGTTGCTAACAGTTCATAATATTTGAGCTTTGTTTCATTAAAAGAAGAGGAAAACTGTAACGCATCTAGCTTAAGCAAAGGCTGTCCTTTCTCGACAAGTTCGCCTTCTGTAATTAATATTTCAGATAAAATTCCACCTTCTAGGTTTTGAACAACTTGAATGTGGCTTGACGGAATTATTTTGCCAGTCCCTTGGGTTATTTCATCTAGCATAGCAAAGCTTGCCCAAATGAATGCAATAACAACAAAACTGAATGTTAGCCAGAGAATGATATGGCTGGAAAGAGAGGAGCCATAAAGGTTGGCTGAATTAACATCGGATAAAAAAGCTTGATCCTCTGCTTGTTGTTTATATTCTGTTTTTAATTTAATAAGATTATTTAACATTATTAGCTCGAGACTTTAATTTTTCCTTGTTTTAATGCATCAAGTACACTTTTTTTATCACCATCAGCCATCAATTTAGAGCCATCCATAACGATAAGCCTATTAACTAGAGTTAACAAAGAAGCTCTGTGAGTCACAAGAATTAAGGTTTGGTTTTCTAATTGGTTTAAAAAGCGTTGCTTAAATCCTTCTTCAGTACTGTTATCCATTGAATTACTGGGTTCATCAAAAATATAGATAGGAGGTGATAACAGTAAAGCTCTTGCTACCGCAATACTTTGCCTTTGTCCCCCAGAAAGTGCTGAACCACGTTCACCCACTGGTAGATCAAATCCTGCTGGGTGATGATTAACAAAATGAGTAACCCCCGCTATTTCGGCCGCATGTAAAATTGCATTGTCGTCAGCAAAGCGAGCGCCCAAAGTAATATTATCTTTGGCACTACCAAACATAAGGGAAATATCTTGAGGAATATAGCCAATTTGCCGGCGTAAATCAGAAGGGTCAATTTGTCGAATATCGGTACCATCAATAAGAATAGACCCTTCTTGGGCTTCATATAATCCCATTATCAATTTTTCAATGGTACTTTTTCCAGACCCTATGCGACCAATAATGCCAACACGTTCACCTGCTCTAATTTTAAAAGAGACGTTGTCTAACGCTTTAATGGGTTGGTTAGGATAACTAAAAGAAATATTCTTAAACTCGACGGAGCCTTTAAAAGAAGGACGATGCAGGAATTTTTTACCGGGTTCACGTTCAACAGGTAAAGACATCATTCGAGTTAATGAAGATAATGAGGTTCTAGATTGGTGGTAGCGAGTTAATAAAGACGCGACTTGAGCAACTGGAGCTAATGCGCGGCCCGTTAAAATAGTACAAGCAATAAGCCCGCCTGTTGTTAATTCTCCTTCTGATATTTTATAAACCCCCAAAATAACAACAGAAACAGAAGCCATTTGCTGTAAAAAAGATGAAAAGCTAACAGCGAGAGAAGAAAAAAATCGAGCTTTAAGACCAAGGCGTGCCATTTGACCCACATTTTCTTCCCATTGACGTTGCATTTGTCCTTCAGCACCGTTACATTTTATAAAGTCAAGATTAGTAAGCACTTCAATTAACGAAGCATTTTTTTGGGCTGAATATTTAAATAACTCTTGAATTGTGTTTTTTAATGGTTTTTGTACCATGATGCCCGCTAAAACGGCTAGAGGCAAAACAAAAAGAGGGATGAGGGCAAGGTTCCCTCCCAACATATAAATAACAGACAGAAAAAGGAAGAGAAAAGGAAGGTCTATTAATGTTGTTAGAGTCGCCGATGTTAAAAAGTCTCTGAAAGATTCAAACTCATGAAAATCATTTGAAAAAGCACCCACTGATGCAGGTTTATGTTCCATTTTAATGCCCATCACTCTCTCAAAAATAGTTGATGACAAAATAATGTCAGAACGTTTACCGGCAACGTCAATAAAATAGCTTCGTAATGACTTCATTATAAAATCAAAAATATAAACAATACTTACACCAATAGCCAGCACCCAAAGCGTTTCCAATGCATGATTGGGAACAACTCTGTCATATACATTCATAATAAATAGTGGCGATGCTAAGGCAAAAAGATTAATAAGAAATGATGCGACTAATACTTCGGTATAAATAGGCCATGATTTAAAAATAACATCCCAAAACCAATGTTTTGCCTTTGGTGTTGCTGAGTTGGCTGTGCGATTATCAAAGGTATGTTTTTTTTGGATAAAAAAAGCGGTACCCGTGTATAGAGAATTTAATTTATCCAAATGAACTGTTTTTTCACCAGACATAGTTTCTGGGAGAATGATAGTATATTTTTTATTGTTTTTTTTAATTAAAACACAGGTTTTATTGTCTTTTAAAAGTAATACAGTAGGTAAAACAAGGCCTGATATATCCTCTAAAGATCGTTTAATAAGGCCAGTGGAAAGACCTGCGCGTTCAGCCGCTCTAGTGAATAATGCAGGCGTTAATTTATTATCAACTAGGGGTAACCCTGCTGTTAATGATTCAGCAGAATGAGGCGTGTGTAGAATTTTGCAGATTGAAAGTAGAGCCAGAAGTAAAGGGTCATTGTTATGGTGTGCAGAAAAATTTTGATTGAGTGGCGTTGAATTTGAATCTGGTTCTGTCATGCAATTTCCTATATCGGATCAAAGTTTTTCTTTTCTAAATGAAGAATGATAAGTAATGTAATTTCTATAAATTATTACATAATGCACTGAAAATGTAGAGCTAGGGTCTTTTAAGTTATTAATGGGATATTTTATATATTAGTTGTTATGATGGGAATATGTTAGATAATTCTGGTTTCTAGGTTATTGGAATAGAAGATAAATAGACGATTAGTACCTTGGTACAGTTGGCAATTTGTTAAAATCACCTTAGAATATTAATCAGCAGTGCATAAAAGTGAATAAAACCTGAACCAAGTATTAAAATAATCTCTATTGATTCAAGTTTTTTAACAATGTAGAGATAGCAAATTATATGTGGATCTATACGACGTTTATAGCCAAACTTAAAATATAATGGAAATGATTATGTCAGAATTACTAAAAGAAAATAATCAGGAAGAATCACTTAATTTACATGACTTGCTTGTAGATGAAAAAGCAGACGAGCTAAGTGAATACCTTTCACTTTCAATTGAAAGTTTAGGTGATGATACCTTGGTGACAGTCACAACAGTAGAAAGCACTCCAATAATATATTCTTCGACTATCAGTGGTGTATCAATTTCCAATTTGCAATATATGGTGGATACGGAGATAGATTCAACGATATAAGTGTATTTGTATTTGTATTTGTATTTGATAAAGATTGGATGTAATAAATAAAGCATATCAAACTAAATGAGTATCATCAAAATAGTTTGATAAATACGATAGAAAATTAGGTAACAATATACTCTTGAAGGAGAGTGAGGGTCATTATGGCAAATCTAGGAATTATAAAAGCATTAACAGGAGTTGTAAAAGCAGTCCTCGACGATTCAGAACGAATTTTGAAAGTAGGCGATAAAGTCTCACAAAATGAAAAAATAATAACAGATGAAAATGGTTCTGTTTTTATTGAGTTTTCTGATGGTACTCATATGGATTTAGGTCGCAGCTCAGTTGTGATTCTTAATGATGATCTTTTTGATTTGGGTAAGGTAACTTCGGTAGCAAGTCAAACCGATGAGGGTGTAAAGCAGGAAATTGCTGCTATTCAACAAGCATTAGCCAAAAATAAAGATTTTGACCCATCTCAATTAGAAGCAACAGCAGCAGGTGAACAGGAAGACCCAGGTAAGGAAACCGAGAATGATGGATCTAGTCAGATTCATACCGTCAATATTGACTATCTAAACCCAACTATAGTTGTTGAAAGTGGATTTGAGACAGAAGGAATAGAGAGCAATGTTTTTGAATCTCTTGAAGAGTTTATTTTAGAGCCGGATGATATCAGTAATAATATAGATCCAGGTCCAGGTCCAGGTCCAGGTCCAGGTCCAGGTCCAGGTCCAGGTCCAGGTCCAGGTCCAGAGCCAAAGCCAGAGCCAAAGC
>JAGLDH010000062.1 GCA_023145835.1 Methylococcales bacterium | reverse complement strand
TTGAAAACACTGGCTAGATTTTCAAACGTTGGGTAGTGACGAAGGTAATAGAGTGTAAGTAGTATGCGGTTTTCTAAAGACAGTTTTGAGGTTTGTTTTCCTCGTTTACTCATGGGATAGCATTTCTTTTCTCTGTCAATATGATCGCTTGCCTTGCCAACGAGCACATCAAAGTTCTCTTTAGATAAAGCCGTTTTACGTTTAAATTGTTTTGCGGTATCGTCGCAGATATTCTCGAAGGTTTTCATTCTCTTTTTATTATTGTTTTGATCCAATGAGTATAACCGAATAAATATTAAACTAAGATACCTGCCTACTAGCATTTATTTAAGAAAGATGTCTAATAAACTTTACTACGAGCGCTCTAAAGTTATATATTAGTATCCGAAATTGAGCTGATTTTCATTAAAATTAGTTGTCACATAAAGAGTCGCTAAATTAAGTCAGGAATAATCCTTATTTATTAAGTTTTTTTATTATGGAGAAAGCATGAAAAAGTTAAATTTATTTCTATCTACAATATGCCTCATGTGGATGGTGGACGCTAGTGCACATGGACCAGTCCGACAGAAATTTAAAGAGAGTATAAAAATTAATGCTCCTACCAATGTTGTATGGGATAAATTACATGATTTTGGGGTTGTAAATTGGCTTCCAATGGTTGAATCTGTCGACGCATCAGGTGGAAATAAAAAAGGGGCTAGCCGAGTATTAACTTTAAAAGACGGAAAAACCATTTCTGAAGAGTTAAAGAAATACGACGAAAAAAAAATGAGTTACTCGTATAAGATTACCGATATGACGGTCGTTAAAACAATACACCACTCAGGTGCGGATGAACCCATTAAAGTATTGCCCGTCACTGATTACGTAGCAACAATTATGGTCAAAGAAGATGGCAAAGGATCTGAAGTAACTTGGAAAGCCGCATATTATCGGGGCTATATGAATAATAACCCGCCAGCAGAATTGAATGAAGACGCTGCAAAGAATGCGATTCAAACCGTTTTTCTTGCTGGGTTAGAAAACTTAAAATCTATGGCAGAATCTAACCAGTCTGTTGAAAGCACAAGTAAATCAATAGCTGAACCTGTTACAACTGATAAAACAGAAGCTACGCCTGAAAACAAAGCTGTTTCTGATGCTAATTACCCAGCGGCTAATTTTGAACCTAGAGTTATTTATATTGACGAAGGTTCAGCTAATAAAATAACAGCATCTGCCCAAAGCAAAAAATCAGCCTTTGACCGAAAATACCCCGCTGCAAATTTTGAGCCTAAAATTATTTATCCTTAATAATTTTGTACCCACCCACCTTCTCCTTAT
This sequence comes from Methylococcales bacterium, assembly GCA_023145835.1. GTDB lineage: Bacteria > Pseudomonadota > Gammaproteobacteria > Methylococcales > Methylomonadaceae > QPIN01. The sequence continues at coordinate 30,065 of JAGLDH010000062.1, read as the reverse complement.
GGAGAAGGCAAATTTTGGGTCTTTATTTTTGCATTATGAATTATCCTGCTCACAGTAGAGTAAAGTAAGGCATAATACCCTCCCATTTCGGCTAAAGTAAAACTACACTTCTATATGAAACAACGATAGCCTCATTTCTTCCACTAGAGTTTTTTTCATATTCCTTAAGAGACCTAGGGTCGATTGTTTCTGTATTTTAAGTATCTCAAACAGGTTCTTTCTTGATATATTCATCTGAACATTCGCCACAAAGTCATCAGAGCCAAGGTAAATTTTATCTTTAACTTCAACCAAGGAGGGTCTGATTAAAAGTGTGTGGGATTTTTCAAAATATTAGGCAGCTTTAGCGGAGTTATCCCAATAGTTCTCCCACTCCTCGTTTTCTCGGACAACTCGCAAGGTCAACATGGGTCTTACATTTTCTACTTTCCACCATGCCCCTGATAATTTTAGACTAGAGATAGCACGAGACAAATGACAACCTAAAGGCCTGATAGCTTGGTTATGAGTTTTTCCTTCTGTTCTCTTTTTTTTATAGTAACGCTGAGATTCTTCACTTCCTTTTCGTTGATGATCTACGGCGGACATCATGGCTGCTTTAGCATGCTGATTTATCTGCTTGGAACGCTTGCTTCCCTGATATTTTCCTGAAGCATTATCCAAGGCTGCCATGCCGATATAAAGAACTAAGCTGGATTCTTTTTTAAATCGGTTAATACAGCCTATTTAGCCGGCCAATATACCTGCAACAGAGACTACACCATTACTTTGTACTCTGTAGGGTTCTATTTTTTCAAAGAAATCAGCAAACCCCGCTTTGTTATGATTAATTCCAAAGCAAAGAATGATAATGAGAAAACAACAAACCACTTTAATTTTTTCTTGACAAGATGAATTATAGTTCTATAATTCACAACCAATCAAATTATGAGGGATGACGAATGCAACAAAAAATCAATACAAAACAAAATCAAGAGCCACAGGTAGTCGTAGTGATCATCCGTGGTTCTAACAAAACACTGTATTGAGTCTTCCTTAAATCTGATTGGAAGACTCATATTATATGAAGTCTTCCAATCAGGATAAAAGCCCTGATCGGAGATATTCGGTCAGGGCTTTTTTTTGCCCTGAAGAAATTTAAGAAGCTAAGTATTAATGAAATATTTAGTTTTTAAGGGTAAAAAAAAATGCCAATTAAAAGAGTTATTTCAAAAGGAAAAGTGCCGGTAAAAATTTATACCGATGATATTGAGCACACGGCTATTAACCAGTTAGCCAATATTGCGCAGCTTCCTATTATTCATAGCCATATTGCGGTTATGCCAGATGTACATTATGGTCTGGGGGCAACAGTGGGTTCGGTAATACCCACGCGAGGTGCAATTATTCCTGCAGCCGTGGGTGTTGATATTGGTTGTGGGATGAATGCGGTTCGTTTGTCATTAACAGCAGAACAGCTTCCTGATAATTTACATCGCATCCGTTCTGCAATTGAGTCTGCGATCCCAGTTGGCTTTAATATGCATAAAAAAGACTCGGTAAAACGATCAACCATTGATGCATTAGAAAAAGGCTATTTAAGCTTAATAAAAAAACATCCCCGCTTAAATAAAATGCAGAAAAAGCCTTATCAAACCTGGGTTAGACAATTAGGCACCTTAGGCGGTGGTAATCATTTTATTGAGATTTGTCTGGATGAAAATCAAGATGTATGGATTATGTTGCACTCAGGTAGCCGAGGGGTAGGTAATGCAATAGGTAAATATTTTATTGGTTTAGCTAAGCGTGATATGGGGCAAAAACTTGGTCATTTACCTGATAAGGATTTGGCTTATTTTTCAGAAGATGCAAGGCATTTTAATGATTATGTTGAAGCCGTGCATTGGGCGCAAGATTATGCCTTGTTTAACCGACGTGAAATGATGCGGTTGATTGTCAATGCCTTAGCTAAGGTTTTACCTCGCTTTATGGCGACGAAAGAAGCCGTCAATTGTCATCATAACTATGTATCTATTGAAAACCATTTTGGCGCCAATGTGTTTCTTACTCGTAAAGGTGCCATTAGCGCAAGAGAAGGAGAGTTAGGGATTATTCCTGGCAGTATGGGCGCTAAATCTTTTATTGTTAAAGGTAAAGGTAATCCAACTTCCTTTTGTTCATGCTCGCATGGTGCAGGTCGGCTAATGAGCCGAGGCAAGGCTAAACGTGTATTCACTACTGATGATATGGAAAGCCAAACAGAGGGTATTGAGTGTCGCAAGGATAAAGGTGTGATTGATGAAATTCCTAGTGCTTATAAAAACATAGATGAAGTGATGGAAAATCAGTCAGACCTTGTTGAAATCGTACATACCTTAAAACAAGTCGTTTGCGTAAAAGGATAAACAATGGATATTAATACAGCAAAAGAAGTGATTGCTTGTTTGCCGGAGGGTAAAACAGTGTTTAACTATTACAAAGACCGTTATGCCGCTTTTATTTTATCGCAAGTGATCGGGGAAGAATGTGCGATTGCTGATTTAAAGCAATCCGCTTTTTCTGGCTTGTTAAATAAGTCAGTCATTAAAGACATTGTCTCTAAGTCAGGCAATGGGAAATTACAACATGAGCAATTAGAAATGGCTTGGGGTAAAACAACAGAGCCTTTTTTATTAACATTGGACACATGGGGGCATAAAGATAGAGACTGGGACCAAGTTTCTCGTAACGGTTATAACTTGGTACTGCAGCTTAATTTTAGCAACAAGCATGATGCAATGTTTAGAAAACAGCTTAAACCAGAGACTCACCATAGTTTTAAATATTGGGATCATCCTGTTATGAAACAAGGGGAACGAGCATTGTTTCGTGAAACCCTAGCATGGGCAAGAATTGATTTTGATTTTAAAACTAATGAAGCTCTGATTGAAGAGTTACAAACCGATTGGTTAAGAATTGCTAGATGTCTACTAAGACAAATTGATCTGGGTAGAACGCAATTTAGAGAAACTGGGTTCAATACTACTACAGATAAATTAAAAACTTATCTGCAAAATGTTTTATTAAGCTATGGGAAAATATGGGATGAAGCCATGTTAATGGCGACTATTCAGTTTATTCATTTGGAACTAGGAATTGATAACATCTTTCTGCATACACCAGAGTCAGGTGCGGCAGTAAAAAAAATTAAAGATAGGCTGCCGCCAAGATCACTGTATAGCAGTTTGCCAAAAAAATTTTGTTTTAGCCAAACAGATAAAGCGCCGGAATTTCTCTGCAAAAACAGAGCTTTTCGGAAATTAGAAAAAAAGCTGGGTGGCACCCGGTGGAATATTATTAACTTAGGAGGCAATGATGCCCGGATCCACTAGAACGCGCGCCAGAAATTATGTCGCGATGTCACCGTTATTGCACAAAGGCGGTGTTCACCAGCGCTCTAAAACAGGTGCCCGTGCTGACATAAAGCACGAAATAGAAGCTGAAATTACACAATGGCAAGAAGACGAAAGTCTATCTACAGCAATCCGTTCCCAGATAGAGTCTGGGGACGACTCATTCATAGCCTTGATATAAAGACTGATACTTGAAGTGTAATTCCTAGTAGGGTCGATTCAAGTTATAAATGTACATATAACTTTTTAATGTGGGTGTATTGTTTAGAAAAATAGCTAGAGTAAAAAATATCACTTAAACCGTTTGAATAAGCGTATTTATCAAAACCTAACTGTACTAACTCAGACTTGATCTGACCCACTTCATTGATCAAATATTCAATGTTTCACTGATGAAATTAAAATAATAATATCAAATAAACTAGTCTGCTAGTCCCTCTAAACCTGATTTAATTTCCATGATTTCAGATAGCTTTATGGCTATATCATCGGTGTTTAAGCCTAGTTGTTGCCATTCTTTGTTTGGAAAATTGATCAGCCTTTTTTCTTCGCTTATTTCAGAATGATTGGATTCACTAATATATCTTGCGATATATACAATACAGGCAGGTAAAGATATTTTATCGGCTAATAAAGGCTTTCCAGATTGGGAAACGGTATTCACTAAATCTTCAGAAAAATGCCAGCGATTGCAAAGTTCTGCTGAAACCTCTTGACTACTAAAACTTAACCGCTTTTGTTCGTATTCATAGCGGTTTTCACCTGCATTGACATGCTGTTGAACTTCATTTGCGGCTTTAGGTGCGCCTAAGTGTAATAAAATAGTGCCTAATCCACTGATTAAACCAGCAGTAAAGATCATATCACTATCACCAATTTTTATTTCTTCAGCTAACCACTTGGCGTAAGTCGCAGTACAAAAGCTTTCTGCCCAAAAAGTGCTAATATCAAAATTAGGAATATCGGGTACTGAATTTACTATACCTGATGCAATGACTAATGTTTTTAATTTTTCCATGCCAAGCATAGAAACAGCATTATCTATGGAACCTACTTTTTGCGATAAGCCAAAGTGAGCAGAGTTAACCAGGCGTAGAACTTTCATTGATAACATCTGTTCTTTTTCGATGTTTTTAGATATATCATTAAACACGGTATTTGGATCGTTTAATTGAGAGATCAATATTCTAACAACTTCAGGCACTTGAGGGACGCTATGGATTTGTTCAAATAGCTTACTTATCTGTAATTTCATATTATCGATTTTAATCTGAAAGTATATAGGTTCAGTCTAGGAGAGATGTAAGAAATTACTATAGTAAGTGTTAATAATTTTAGAACTAGGATAAGCGTTAGCATTAGTCGGAAATTTGGCGGCTAAAAATCATGGGTCAAGCCAACTTGAAATAGCAGAAGGAAAGCAAAACTAGATAGCTATCGAGGTTTTTATAACTTGCCTTAGTTCTTCTTATGCGTAGTTTATCTCGATAAAAGAAGAATAGTCGCCTGCGTAGGGTGTGAGGTGAATACAGCAAGTTATTTTATGGTTAGAAATAGCAATATTTGTAGTATACATTTGTAAACATAATATATATAGTGATCAGGTTGTAATTAACTTATCAATTACTTATGAATATTAGAACATTTATATACATCCAACGAATTATTTTTAGTTTTTTTCTTCTTTCAGGGCTTGCTGTTAAAGCTGATGAACGAGTTCTTCAGCATGGTATAGATCTTTTAAAACAGTCTGACGGGGACTATGTCATGATATGGTCTAGCTCACAAAGCCCAATAAATGTCCAGGGAAATGATGAATGGGAACATGATATCTATTACTCATACCTCTCTCCTTCATCTCCAACTATTGAGCCACAGCTCTTAATTTCAGCTCCCGAAGCACAAGAACCCTCCAGTGCTGCTATGACAAAAAATGGCAATATTATGGTGAGTTTTGAGGATGGTCATAATGCTGAAAATGTATTATCACAAAGGTATGGTGTTTATAATGAAGATTTAAGTATTGCTGTTAAAGCCTATCCGAATGATGTCTACGATGGTGGACACTCAGGTCACGTTGCTGCTGTTCGAAACAGATTTGTCGTCTTTTATTCTGAAGGCTGGAATGATAATAAAGGGTTTAATGGGCTTGGCACGGGAGAAGATGTTCATCTTAGCGTGTATGATGAAAAAGGAAAGTTTAAAATGCGCCGGTCAGTAGCTGATGACGCTAATGAAGATTGGTGGCCAATTCTTGCAGGGTCGAATAAAACAGCGATGTTAGTCTGGCAACGATATGTGGATGGTGATGAACACGTTGATTTGATGATGAGTGTGTTTAACCCTTATTCAGGACGATTTCTAAAAAAACAAATCACACTTCAGCATTGGGTAAAATATTACACATACAGTGTTAAGTTTTTACCAAAAATCAAACGTTTTTTAGTCATGGGTGCTTATCATAATGGTGGTGGTTTTGCTTTATTATTAGACCAATATGGTAATCTTAAAGCAGGAAATTATGAGCTACCAGAAATAGCAAGAGAATCTCAGTCTATTGTCAGACCTGAAGGAATGAGAGGCCAAATGGTAGCACAAGCGAGAAGTCCAAATGGAATGATGACACTGCATGTCAAGAAAAATAGTATTTCATTAATCAATGAAGTTGATGATAACTATAACTGGAAATATGCAGGGACAGATGGTCTGTGGAAAAATAATGATGAAGTGTACATGGTTTCTTTGTCAACAAAAAAGATCGTAGAAAAGACATTTAACGCTCTTGAATGACTAGGTGAATGAATATAATATTTTTTAGAATAAAAGTAATAGTGTAAATAATTTCTAACAAGTGACTGGGGTGTTAACTGGTAATTTTTAGCAAAGTTTACTTCCCATTTGACATTGTCTCGAAGCTTATAATTTAAGATAATAATTATCTTTTTAACACAGGCATACAAGCAATTTTTTCGGTTTTTCATAGGCGGCATATTGCTCATATTTGGTTTTAAAAAAGGTATTACATTATATTGCTGACATCATCGTCATAAACATAGTAGTACGAATTTGATACTGCCCGACTTTGATTTTTCGTTGTCCTTTATAAAAACCACTTTCTCGATTAAAAGAAGCAACTCCTATTAAAGTTGTAGCTTGTCTGTTGCTAATATTGCCGAGTTTAGGTATGTAAACTAATAAACTAAAAGCCGCCACAGCTTGGGTCTCACTTTACCCTGAAACAGAGGAGGGGGATTATCCATATAATCAAGTTGAGCTGACTATTCACCCTGATACTATATCCCGCTAGGCTGATTATCAGGGTGAATGACATCTCAACTCGATGTTATTTTAGAATTATGATGCGTTAATTTTTAAAAAAAGTGATGGCATATCAACATGAAAGTTCATGTATTTAATATATATTTCAATTGATATTTTTATGGAAAAGCTGTGTTAGTATGTTTAGTACGGTAATAAATTAATCTAGGAATGGCATGAAATTCATACATTTTATCAAATTAATCGTTCTACTTACCTGCACTTTTAACGGGGTGAATACTGTAAACGCTGAAAATCTCATCAATAAAGAAAAAATTTTATTTGATGAACCCAAGGCTTTTAGCTTTGATGCATCAAAATTAAAAGCAAATGGACAATTTATAAAAAGCAAAGCTAAATTTTTTATTCAAACTAATGTAGCGGATAGCATTTCATCAAGTCATGATTTTTCTAATCTGACACCTATACAGCTTACTGGTCGAATTCGTGTTGCTCCAGATGATGTTGGTAAAAAAGCCGAAATTATTGTTGTTGCCAGCTACAACGGTGTATTTTATATCAAATCCGAACTAGGCTGGCAAAAATGGGATGGTCGAATAGATCATCTTGTTGCTATTAAAAAGCCCCAAGCTCTACAGGGGATTGAAGATATAAATATAGTTTCAGATCTGGCAATACTTGGCTCATTTAAAATCTATCTAGGTTATCGACTCAATGGAGCGTTACACCATAGTAAGCATGGGTTGGGTTTTCGTATCTACAAAGGAAAAACTGTAAAGTTAGGTAAACTAAATGACACAGGTATAACATGGGGGACTGATTACCCTAATAGGAAAAATAACACTCACTGTATAGGTACAATAATTCAACAACAAGACTGTAGCCAAGGACTAGATGCACAAGCTGCGGCAGGTACTTTAACTAAAATAGGTGGGGGGCGTGCTGGGTTTGATTTCACTAAACTTGATGGCAATGGTCAACCACTCGATGCAAAAGCTAGCAATTGGTCATGTGTTAAAGACAATCATACAGGCTTAATTTGGGAAATTAAAACGGATAATGGCAGCATCCATGACAAAGATAATACCTATCGTTGGGGGGGGGTAACCGCATTAGGAAGTGGCACAAAAGGACGGTATTATTCTGACTGGGATATATTAGTTAATGGTAGCAATGCCGAATCACTCTGTGGTTTTTCAAATTGGAGGGTACCCACCAGCGCTGAACTAGGTAGTCTCGTTGACTTTAGTCGTAAGGACATAGCGATAGATACAGATTATTTTTCTTATGCACTACCTGGAGTTTGGTCCTCAGAACCGTATGCAGTTGACTCCGCAAATCTTGCATGGATTGTAGGTTTTAAGAGTGGTAATACAGGGCATACACAACGATTAAAAATGCTTCAGGTTCTTTTAGTTCATAGCCAACAGTGATTTTTTATTTGATTGTTGTTGATATTATAATCGCATAGATATTACTTGTATCTATGGAGAAGGGGCAATGAGATATTTTTTATGTGGAAAAAATTATTTGCTTATCGTAGATAGTATTTATTAAGGTTTTCAGGCAGATTTTATTCAGTAAATAGCAACAGTTTTTTCTTCGCTAAATTCTAATCAACTTAATCAGAGGCTCCTTAAGTGTTAAATTTACTAACTTTATATTAATCTAGGAGGTTTATTATGTATTTCCTTATTCTTTTTCTATTATTACCCTTTCAATTAGCTTATTCACAAGAGTGTCAGTCAGACTATCCTCAGACCACACCATCAGATCGTTTTGAAATTCATGGTGATGGTAGTGTTACAGACAAAAAAACCAAGTTGATTTGGAAACGTTGTTTACAAGGATTGTCAGGTGAAAACTGTAGTCAAGGTACTTTTTTTAAAGGAACCTGGGAGCAGGCCTTGCAAGAAGCAGAAAACAATCCAGGGTGGCGATTACCTAATATTAAAGAATTACAAAGTATTGTAGAGAAGCAGTGCACTGAACCTGCAATAAATATACAAATTTTTCCTGGAAACTTGTCTGCTGTATGGTCTTCGACACCGGATGTCTATTCGTATTTTGTGTGGGATGTCAACTTTAAATATGGTTACACAAGTACAAGAGAAGCTAGCCATTCTTTTCAAGTTAGGTTAGTTCGTAGCGAGCAGTAATTTTTTTAAAGTTTGTTATCGGCAGAAAAGTGAGTAAGGATTGAGAAATGCCTCTCGGTTAGCTAACATATTAATTCAGAATTAATTAACTCTGAAAAGTCAAATTTTCAGGTTACAAAATCAGAAAAATCGCCAAAAATTATTTTCACGATTATATTAATTAGAAAAAATCTTTATATCCTTTTATATCAAATAGAAATAACTTTTTTAGTGCTGACAAATTATATTTTATTGTACGCAGGTACAATATACTAAAAGATGACTTTTACATTAAACTAAGTGCGGAATTATTATTGCTTAGGAATCTAGCATTTTATGAAACAAAATTTTATTAATATAAGTGAGTCGATAATGCTGCAACGCAAAGGTGCAGATCGAAGGGAGCAAAATTTTAAATCTTTTTTTAATTATTTTTATACTGGGCAACGAGTAAAAGCTAGAAGACAAGAGGAAATGGAGCAAGGATATTATGTTGATAGGTATGATAACTGGATTGTTGGGGTCGCTCTTTCTATTATTCTATTAAGTGCTTTTGATGCATTTTTTACGTTGAATATACTTGAAGGAGGGGGGGCAGAAATTAACCCTCTCATGTTAGCGTTACTTAACTATGGAACTCAGGCTTTTCTGATAGGTAAGATGGCTATTACTATTTCATGTGTATTTTTTGCATTTGTCCATATTAACTTCATAATTTTTAAAGTTTTTTCGGTGAAATTATTGATGAAAGGTATTTTAGCCTTCTATGTTTTCTTGATGGCGTATGAATTGTATTTATTATGGATAATGTAAGTTATTTGTAATGAATGAAAAAGGTGTGAAAGGAAGCAATGGAGTATGACTTCTCTTCACACCTTAAGGAACAAATAATAGCTATCTAGCACGACATTTCTCACTTCTAGGATGCAAGGACGCCCTATCCCAGAATGCAAAAAAGTGAGCAGCGATTAAATAAAGCCCAGTTCGTTCTGCGTAAAGCTCAACTCGACACAAGACGCTCAGTTAAGCTTTGACGGCTGTCGGTAGAAAATTTTAGCTGCCTTCGCTTGCAATCGCAAGCGAAGGATTGGCAAAAAAACCTGTCGCCTAACCGCAGGCTAAGGATTATTACTCCGCTATGACTCCGTTTTTCTGTTTTTCTTTAGCGTTGGTAGTAGTAGGTTTGTATATTACCCTACGGTTATGAGCTCGTCCTTCACTTGTGTTATTTGTTGTAGCTGGAGATTTTTCTCCGTACCCTTGGGTTGTTAAACGTGATCCATTAATACCCTTGTTGATTAAATGTTGTTTAACAGACGTAGCTCTACGTTCAGATAAGTCTTGGTTATATTCGTTGCTTCCTGTGTCATCAGTATGTCCTTGGAGTTCAACGGATATTTCAGGGTTTTGTTGTAAAACATTGATTGAATTTTCAATTGTTTCACCGCTGTTTGATTTTATTGAGTCCTGATCAAAGTCAAAGTGTACACCTCTGAAAGACCAGCAACCATCTTCATCAACTATTGCTCCTTTAGGGGTGTCAGGGCATTTATCTCTGTTATCAGGGACACCATCACCGTCAGAATCACCCTCTAAAATACCATCCATAGTCGGATCCAAAGTTGATGCTTCGAAAAAGATATTTTGTACAAAATTCGCCATACCTTTTGTAGCTGCTAATTCGCTTGCTGTTGTAGAAAAGCCACAGCCTGAAATGTCAGACAGTTGTTGTAATAATCCTTGGCCTCTTTCTTCATCACTATTTCCTACCCAAACAGTGGAAATGCACAGTCTATCACCAAATTGTTCTTTAAGTTCCTGAGCAGCAGAGAGAGGTGATACTTGTAGATTATGTCCATCACTTAAAACAATCAATGCTATATTGCCAGGAGCTGATGAAAGATCTGCTGTTGCAGCTTTAAATGCCCTATGGAGAGTTGTTCCTCCACTTGAGCACTCAAGTGAACTGATCGCCGTTTTAAATGAATCTGATGAATAACTTTGGATAGGCTGGTTTAATTTAGTAAACCCCCATGAAACACAAGGGCCTGATCCAAAGCTACGAAGGCCAGAAGAAAGAGTGATATTTGGAATGGATTTATCCATTCGTACTAATAATTCTCTTGCTACTGAAAATTTAGTTGGTTCTGATTGTCCTGGAAAGCCTTCTCCCAAGTATGTGTCACTCATAGACGAGGAGGAGTCATTTATAATGTAAAAAGTATCAGTCTTCTGTTGTAGCTGCCCTGAATTAACTGCAGCATTTAAATCTGTAGTTTGAAATGGCTGAAATGTACTGATAGGATGGTTTGCACAGCCAGATAAAGCTAAGCTTGTTATGGCTGTAGTAAGGAGTATTTTTTTCATGGCATATTTTTTATTAATAAAGAATAGGGTTTGATACTAATACTTAAGGTGTTAATAGTAGTATTATTTCAGTGAGCAATCAAATAATTGTTGTTTTTTATCCAATTGTTTTTTCCGTTCTTTTGATAATGAATCTTGGATCATTCAATGTAAGTGGCTTTCATAATTAGTAGTTTATGCTAATTTACAGTACTTTATGTAGTGATAAACTTTATTTTTGTATCCAACTTTTTTACTATTTAGATATTTTAACTTGCTGGTTGGTTCTTACCGATTCTAAAACAGCATTAATTATTTGGCAATTATGTCTGGCATCATCTAAGGAGAGAGCTAGCTTATTATTATTTAATACACAGTGGCTGAAATGTTCAACCTCTAGAGAGAAGTGGTTAGCTAGAGATAATGTTTCTGTCAATTGTTCACCTGCTTCAGTCCACCATGAAATAATGGGGGTTTCTTCTTGTTTAGCCCAAACATTATGACACTTTAAACCACCTTTGGTGCCTATTACTTCATATTCAGCACGTCGAGCATGTTCAAATCCAAAATCAAAATGAGCATACTTTCCATCCCCAAAGTCAATAATACCATTGCAACTAATATCTGCGCCTGTTTCAATATGTTTTGCCATTGCTGTAACTGCAATAGGCGAAGTATTGTAAAAGGGTAAGCGAGCAGCATGTATGGCATAGCAACCGATATCCCACATAGCACCCCCACCATTTTCTATACTGTTTGCGATACGGTATAAACGTGCAGGTTGCATCATATAAGAAAAGCATGATCTAACAGAACGAATATCTCCAATTAAACCTGAGTCAATGATTTCTTTGACTCGAGCATGTTGTGGATGAAAGCGATACATAAAGCCTTCCATTACTTTAACATTTTTTTTGAGAGCAGCAGCTTTGATAGCATCGATATCGGCAACCTTTAATGCCATAGGTTTTTCACACAAAACATGCTTGCCATGATTGATGGCACGTAAAACCCAATCCGCATGCTCATTGTTAGCTAAAGGGATATAAACTGCTTGTATATTATCATCTTTTAGTAGAGCTTCAGGTTGATCATAGATTTTTGCATTTTCTATTTGAGGAGCATATTGGGCTAAGGTTTCTGCTGCTGCCCCAGGACGTCTGCTGGCAATAGCAACAAGTTCGCTATTTTTTGCATTAACAATAGCTGGCATCAATTGCTGGTTTATTCTGGCTGCACCTAGGATGCCCCAGCGAAGTTTTATGTTGCTATTCATGATTGTTCCTAAATGGTTGAAATGACTCTTATAATCGAATGGATCAAAGCATCTAAATCATCTTTGTTTATTATATAAGGCGGCATGATATAAATTAAATTATTAAATGGACGTATCCAAACACCTGCTTCAACAAATAAAGGTTGTATTTTATTTATATCAACTGGATTATTGAGTTCTACCACACCAATTGCACCGAGTACGCGTACATCTTTGACCGGTGAATAGGCTAAACAAGGCTCAAGGCCTTCTTTTAATGTGGTCTCTATGAGATTCACCCTTTTCTCCCAAGGAGAACCCAATAGTAATTTTAAACTACTAATGCCTGCTACACAGGCTAATGGATTTGCCATAAAAGTTGGGCCATGCATAAATATACCTGGCTCACCCTCTTTTATTGTTTGTGCAATCTGACGAGTTGTGAGCGTTGCTGCTAAAGTCATATAACCACCTGTTAATGCTTTACCTACACACATAATATCAGGTTCAACCGAAGCGTGTTCACAAGCAAACATTTTACCTGTTCGTCCAAAACCTGTCGCAATTTCATCAAGGATTAATAATACATCATATTGATCACAGAGTTCACGCACTCGTTTGAGGTATGCCGGGGAATAAATATGCATCCCTCCAGCTCCTTGTACAATAGGTTCCAGAATAATTGCCGCTATATTTTGATGATGATTAATTAATTGTAATTTTAAAGAAGTAATATCTGACTCAGAGCAGGGCTGGTCAAATTTACAAGACGGTGCATCAGCAAAAAGTTGCTTTGTTATTATTTTAGAAAAAAGATGATGCATGCCATTTTCAGGGTCACTGACAGACATTGCGCCAAAAGTATCACCATGATATGCATGACGGATCGTTAATATTTTTTGTTTGTCTGATTGATTTTTAGAATGCCAATATTGAACTGCCATTTTTAAAGCTACTTCAACGGCAACCGAGCCAGAGTCAGAGAAAAAAACAGTTTTTAATGATTCAGGGGTAAGTTGAATAAGTTGATCAGCCAAATCAATTGCTGGTTGATGAGTTAAACCGCCAAACATAACATGTGACATGTCCTGTAATTGACTACTTAACGCTTGATTCATTCCTTGATGATTATAACCATGAATGGCACTCCACCAAGATGACATGCCATCGATTAATTCTGATCCATCAAAAAGTTTAATATGTACACCATGTGCTGATTTCACTAAATAAATGGGAGAATCTGCACCTACTGAACTGTAGGGGTGCCATACGCAATCACGGTCAAGTTCAAGAAGTCGTGAAAAGTTTGCCATGGTTATATTGAGTTAACTAAAATATTGAAATTTATTTTACCTTAATTAAAGGTTTGTAAGGCTTTTCCAGATTTAAGTTTAGTTCATTAATAAAAAACCATGATTATTAGACCCGTGTTTGATTGCACAAATAATAAAACAAGTCGGTAAAGAAATTACTTGTTTTAACTAAAACGACTCTTTAACAAATATCGCAGTATAATCTTCAGTTATAGAAAATCTTATATAAATACTTTTACTTATGAAATTACTGATAAGAAACCTTGCCCGTACTATCACAGAACCAGAACTTCAGGAAGTTTTTGAAGGGTATGGTGTTGTTCAATCTTGTACGGTCGTCATTGATAAAGAAACGGGGCAATCTAAGGGATTTGGATTTATCGAAATGCCTAAAACTGGAGAGGCTAAGGCCGCAATGAAAAGTCTGAATAACTCTGAAATAGCAGGGAGTATAATTAGAGTTAAAAAGGCTGAGATGACTGAGAGTAAAAATAATGGGCGAGCAGATGGAGCAGTTAAATAAACCACGAAACCAAGACCCTCTTCATGGTGTGACTTTAGAAATGATAGTGACACGATTAGAAGAAGAATATGGATGGGAAGAACTAGGTCATCGCATCAAAATTAAATGTTTTACTAGCAATCCTAGTATTCGCTCAAGCCTAAAGTTTTTGAGAAAGACTCCGTGGGCAAGACAAAAAGTTGAGGAACTCTATCTCCGTCTTCGATGGTTGGATAGTATGAAATAGATGTTGTGGCTAAATTAGCTTAAAGAAACTTTATTTAATCGAGCCTGCTGTATTAAGTACCCAAGTAAAATTAATTTAACTTTTTACTTGTCTTTTTTACCATTTTAGGCACCGAATAAATAGTTGCGAAGCTTGCTATGCGCCTATTTATTCGGTGCCTAAAATGAAAAAAATCCTGCGTAAAATTGTCAAATTTATTTTACTTGGGTCTTAGAATGTTATCTACGGTCAACAGCTCGACGACTTGCACTTTCTCGTAAAGCACTGATCCTATCTTCAAGAGGTGGATGAGTCATGGTTAGTTTTTTAAACCCCATAGCACCAAATAAACCGCCGTTAATACCCAAGGCTTGCATTTGTACCGGTAACTGAGCCGGTTCTTGCATTGATTGTAAGCGCTCTAATGCACCTATCATCTTTTCATGACCCGCTATGTCTGCACCACCTGCATCAGCACCATATTCGCGCCAGCGACTAAACCAACGGACGATTATCGTTGCTAAAAAGCCGAAAACCATTTGAGAAATCATATACGTAGCACTATACCCAAATCCACGACCATAACCATAACCTCGGGAGTTAGAACTCCCTCGGTCAACCATTGCTGAAACAATTTGGGAGAGGACAATAACAAAAGTATTAACGACACCTTGGATTAAAGAAAGTGTCACCATATCTCCGTTGGCAACATGTGTAATCTCATGTGCTAACACACCTTCTACTTCATCTTTGTTCATACCGTTAAGTAAGCCTGCACTAACAGCAACTAATGAACTATTCTTATTGGCTCCAGTTGCAAATGCATTAGGTGCGGGTGAGTCGAAAATAGCAACTTCTGGCATTCCAATATCAGCTTTTTCTGCTTGAGTCCTAACCGTATTTACCAGCCATTTTTCAGTTTCATTAGATGGAGATGTAATCACTCTAGCCCCTGATGATCGTTTTGCCATTGATTTTGACATCAATAAAGAGATAAAAGAACCAGAAAACCCCATGACGCCAGCCATCAATAAAAATGGCTTCCAATTCATTCCAGGTTGATTCATACCTAAAAGATTAAGTAATAGACCTAAGACAAACAGTACTGCAATATTAGTTGCTAAAAACAATCCAGTTCTCATCAGCATAGTGAACTCACCTTTAATTATTATTTAAACGGATCATAGCGTATTTTCTAGCAAAAGAAAAAAAATAAGAATGGAATAAGCTAAAAAATACAGCTCTGTATTTGTTTCAAATAATAAAAGTAAAGATGCCGTGAATTTGAAATATTTTAGACTGGAGGGCTCCTTTATTAATTGATGAATGGAAATTGAGAACCAAAACATCTAATCTCTGCGTTGAAATCCTTCGCAATAGCCTGCTATTACGTGCGAATCTTGAATATTTTGGTTCTCAATTTTCTCATCCACAATTAATAGAGGTACTCTGGATAATAGTGTACTTATATTTTTATTCTGTTCTCTAATAGCACGTAGTAAAATTGTATCTTTGACGGAAAGAAATATGGTCTAATATTCTAGTCTTACTAAGTACATTAAAAAAAAGCATATAGTTATGGAATACGGTCAATCAGGATATACTGAAAGTCATATTTTTAGTGTTGCACCCATGCTAGATTGGACAGATAGACACTGTCGTTATTTTCATAGCTTACTGACTCAAAGAGCCCTTTTATACACAGAAATGGTGACAACAGGCGCAATTCTTTATGGGGATAAACAACGTTTTTTAGCAATGAATAGAATTAAAAACCCTGTTGCATTTCAGTTAGGAGGAAGTGACTCTGGTGATTTAGCACGTTGCGCTCAGTTGATTGAAGAGGTTGGATACGATGAGGTTAATCTTAATGTTGGCTGCCCAAGTGATAGAGTCCAAAATGGTCGTTTTGGTGCTTGTTTAATGGCAGAACCAGATTTGGTGGCTGAATGTGTTTCTTCTATGCTGCAAGGTATATCTATCCCCGTAACAGTTAAATCAAGAATAGGGATTGATGAGCAAGATTCGTATGAAGAGTTGTCTCATTTTATTTCTACTGTTGCTTCGGCTGGTTGTCATACCTTTATTATTCATGCGAGAAAAGCCTGGCTTAAAGGTTTATCACCCAAGCAAAATAGAGAAGTTCCTCCGTTACAATATGAGGTTGTTTATCAAATAAAAAAAGACTTTCCTAAATTGAATATTGTTTTAAATGGTGGTGTAACATCACTAAAAAGTTCATCAGAGATATTACGACAAGTTGATGGCGTAATGGTCGGGAGAGAAGTCTATCACAACCCGTATATACTAGCAGAGATTGATACTCATTATTATTCATCATCTACTCCAATTAAAACGCGTGAGGAAGTTATAATGGAGTTAATCCCATATATAAAGCAATATTTGCTGGAAGGAGGGCGTTTGCATAGTGTAACTCGGCATATTTTAGGCCTTTTTCATGGTGTTCAGGGAGCTAGAATGTGGCGCAGAATATTAAGTGAAAAGGGATCAAAAAAGGGCGCTGATGAGACGATCGTTTTAGACGCATTAAAGCACGTAAATCCTATATATTGAACTTATTTTTAAACCTGCGCATAGACATCATAAAAGGATGAATAAAGAAAAATTGATAATAATTTAATTGTTATTATATTTATTCTAATGTTTTTAAAGATATATTTGTTAGAAAAACTTACGATATACTTTGCAAGTTCTTTTTGCCCATAATCATTCTACAACATAGAAAACCAAAAATAATGAAATACAATACGTTAATAGTTCTCAGTATGGTAAGTGTTTTCCTGTCCGGATGTTCAAGTTTAGGGAAGGGGATTACAGAAGCAATTTTGGAACAACAGGAAGAAAAAGATTCTCGCATGTGTGAGGTTTGGGGTAATGGGTTTAAGGGACTACAACCTTATTTGAATAGTAAAAATGGAATTATGAAAGTGCTTATGGTTCACGGTGTAGGTGATCATAAACCAGGTTATGCAACAGAATTTTTTGAAAAACTTGCAAAAGAATTAGATTTGACAGTGACAACACGAGCTCATAAAAATATCAAACTTACTGATTCAAGTTCGACAGATAAGCCATTAGGGAATTTACGTATTAACCGATTTATGAGTAAAGATAGGAATCAGGAGTTAATGCTATACGAATTAACATGGTCAGATATTACAGCCAAAGAAAAAGAAGTATTAGCGTACGACAATTCAGGTGAATATTCATTTCGTAGAGCTGAAGTCAATAATATGTTAAAAACTTTCTCTAATGATACAGGGCCAGACCCTATCATTTATTTAGGTGAGAGTAGGGCGGATATATTACTGGCTTTTAATCAGTCAGTATGTTGGATGACTTATGGTGATTGGGATAAATTACCTCGTTCCAGTAATGAATTTTGCAACGCACCTGATATTACTTCAATAACCAATGATCATTATGCTTTTATCTCTCATAGTCTTGGTAGCAGAATAACGATTGATGGATTTCAGAGTATTACATCATTAGTGGGAACAGAAGGAACGTCAGTTAATACTTCTTTTTTACTCAATATTAAAAAGGAATTTAAAAATAAAAAAATCCCTATTTATATGATGTCTAACCAGCTTCCTATGTTACAACTAGGAAGAAAACTACCAAAAATCAGTAATCAAAAAGGTGAATACTGTGAACCAGAAGGTAAACACTATACTGAGCGATTTCTTGCTAAAACACGGATTATCGCATTCAGTGATCCTAATGATATTTTGAGTTATGCTATTCCAGCTGGTTTCGTTGAAAAATACCTTGATTCACGTCTGTGTATAGATGTGACTAATATCAATATTAATGTTGCACATGTGTATGATGTTTTTGGTGTAGGGAAGTTAGCAAACCCAATGGATGCTCATATTGGATATGATACAGATGAAAGAGTTGTTGCATTAATTGCTAAGGGTATAGGCAAAGGCCGTACAGCAGAGATTGTCAATGAGCGTTGTCGTTGGATAGAAATGGTGCATTAAAACCTATATAAGGTTGGTTGTGTTTTTATATTCAACTATATTTTATAGCAGATTAATTGCAAAGAATGACTAGGCCTTTTTTATGTGTCCCTGGCTCCAGTAGTATGACACTAATTTATGTGTGGAAAAGCAAAAAAAAATGGTGTTGATCAGTCAGTTGTTTTAGATGCATTAAAACAGGTTTGCCCTATGATATACTGAACCGTTTTTTTAAATAAGAGATATAACAATGGATCAGCTTTTTTCTAAAATTATCACAGAAATTGGTGAAGATATAACTCGTGAAGGGTTAGTCGATACGCCTGCGAGAGCAGCTAAAGCGTTTAAGTTTTTAAATAATGGCTATGAAAAAACACTAGAAGAAGTTCTAAATGGTGCAATTTTTGAGGCAGATACTGAAGATATGGTTATCGTAAAAGATATTGAACTGTATTCTTTGTGTGAACATCATTTATTACCTTTTTTAGGAAAATGTCATATCGCTTATATTCCTGATGGAAAGGTTTTAGGGTTATCAAAATTGGCGCGTATTGTTGATATGTATGCTAGACGCTTACAAATTCAAGAGAAATTAACTAAGCAAATAGCGGATGCGGTTGAACTATCTGTAAATGCTAAAGGTGTTGCCGTTGTTGTTGAGGCTAAACATCTTTGTATGATGATGCGAGGCGTTGAAAAACAAAATTCAGTGATGATGACTTCAGTGATGACGGGTATTTTTAGAGAAGATAGAAGTACTCGGATGGAGTTTTTAAACCTTATAAATAGAAACTCAAAATAATGAAGATGCGTGAAAACGCTGATTCAAAAAAAATAGGTGTATTGTTAGTCAACTTAGGCTCACCTGATGCGCCTACTACTTCTGCCGTTAGACGATTTCTTAAGGAATTTCTTTGGGATCCCCGTGTCGTTAATATCCCTCGTTTTCTTTGGTGGATTATATTGCATTTTTTTGTTTTACCTTTTCGACCAAGGAAAGCGAAAAAAGCCTATAAAAAAATCTGGCAGAAAAAAGGATCGCCTTTAGTTTATTTAACCCAACAATTAGTCGATAAAGTTGAGGGTGAGATGGGGGATCCACACTATTCAATTGATTGTGTGATGCGTTATGGCAAGCCATCTATTCGAAAACAACTGGCTCAGTACAGAAAAGGCAAGATTGATGAGTTGATTGTTATTCCTTTATATCCTCAATATTCATCTACAACAACAGCTTCAGTTTATGATGAAGTGATAAATCATGTCATGAAGTGGTGGTTCATTCCTTCTGTACGCTTGATCAGTGATTATCATTATCATCCTCTTTATATTGATGCTATAGCTTATTCAATTGAACAATCTTGGACGAAAAAAGGTAGAAATAAATTATTATTAATGTCTTTTCATGGTTTGCCCGATAAATTGACCGAATGGGGAGACCCTTATTTTTATCAATGCCATCGAACGGCTGAATTAATTGCTCAAAAACTGTCATTATCCAAAAACCAATGGAAAATTGTTTTTCAATCACGATTTGGAAAGGCTAAATGGCTTCAACCTTATTGTGTTGAAGTATTGCAATCTTTGCCAAAGCAAGGAATTAAAAAAATAGATATTATTTGCCCTGGTTTTGCAGCAGATTGCTTAGAGACATTAGAAGAAATTGAACTTGAAAATAAAGAGATTTTTCTGCAAGCGGGTGGTAAATCCTATCATTATATTCCTGCACTGAATGATTCTAAAAAACACGTAGAATTAATGGTTGAATTAATTAAAGAGGATAAAAAATATGAGAGGATATGACAGAGATTGTGCATTCTGTCGACTCATGCGTAGCTTGGCTTTTACAGGTGTAGGTATGGGGATAGGCAGTGGTACTGCTTATCTTGT
Organism: Methylococcales bacterium; assembly: GCA_023145835.1. Classification (GTDB taxonomy): domain Bacteria; phylum Pseudomonadota; class Gammaproteobacteria; order Methylococcales; family Methylomonadaceae; genus QPIN01. Next base: position 9,756 of record JAGLDH010000062.1, on the reverse strand, counting down.
CGGTGCAAATAAACAGAATATTATGATGTCAGGCATTGTTGTTTCTGCCATTATTGTTTTTGGAATGTTAGATAAAAAAAATAAGAGTAGAAAATAATAACAACTTAGGAGGTCGTGATGAAACAGAATGTTTTACAAAGCTGGGGTACTGACTGGCCTACTGTAAAATCAACAAAACCTTTGCCAATAGGAGAGGGTGTTTTAGATCAAGCTGCATTTAATACAATTGAAGTTGATAAGGTCTTTGAAGCTGTTAACTATGCTAAGACTTTAGCAGGGCAATCTGTTATTTATCGGTCATTGGTACAACCATTAGATTCGCTTGAGGATATTAATGCTAAACAGGCTGCTATAAGAGAGATACAAGAAAGTAGTGCCGTTAGAGAAAACCTAGAGCATATTGTTGCGAATTCAGCAGAGAAAGAGGGATCTTTACATTTGTTATTATTTGGTAAATTTTTAAGCTCAATGGGAACCGCAAAAGAAACCCATCAGATTGAAGGCTATGGATATAAGCAATATCGGCGAGCTGTTCGTTGTATGTTAGAGCTAACGGGCGCTATTTATTCATCAGAATTGCCAAGTAGCTCTTATCTTAAAGATATCTTTGGCAAAATAAATACTTTTTCACAAAGTAGAGTCTATTCATTAATGGAAGGTCCCGTATATAACACGGAAAAAGGTTTTCAATGTAAAGAAGAACGGAAAGGATCTTTTGTTCCTGCAACTATTTTTAAACCTAAAATTTTTAAACCATTATTGATTTTTTTAATATTTGCATCATTTTGGGGTGTAGCACAATTTATTCCAGATGGAACGTTTAGTGACGGTTCCAGAAACAGTGTTGCCATTTGGGGGATATTTTTAGTTCCATTACTGTTAATTTATTTCCCTATCATTGGGTCTTATGACAGGGATAATTGCATTATCCCACTGCGTGAAGAATTTAAAAAATCACAAGAATTAGGTGATGCATTGGATGCTTTAGGGCAAATGGATGAATTACTCGCTTATATTAAATATTCTGAGGAATTTAGCAGTCCCACTCTTTTACCCACGATGGTTGAAAGCGAGCACCACATGATTAATTTTTCTGATGTTAAAAACCCTATTTTAGGTAAACAGAATGAAAATTACGTTGAGAATGACTTTATTTTAGATAAGGAAAAATTAGTTTTTGTTACGGGACCAAATAGTGGCGGTAAGACTGTCTTTTGTAAAACAATTACTCAAGTTCAAGTGTTAGCTCAAGTGGGTTGTTATATTCCAGCAACTTCAGCAACATTGAGTGTGGCAGACAACATATATTACCAAGCTCCAGAAATCAGCCATCTTGATGATGGAGAAGGACGGTTTGGTACCGAGTTAAAACGCACAAAAGATATTTTCTTGAACAGCTCCGCAAAAAGCCTAATTATTCTTGACGAACTCTCCGAAGGTACTACATTTGAAGAAAAGATGGAATCATCTACAAATGTATTAGATGGTTTTTATCGTAAAGGGAATAACACTGTATTAATTACTCATAATCATCAATTAGTCGATGTATTTGTAGATAAAGGTAATGGGATTGCAAAACAAGTTGAGTTTGCTAATGAACAACCAACCTACAAATTGATAGACGGAATTTCAAGAGTGAGTCATGCAGATAGAGTGGCTAAAAAAATAGGTTTTTCTAAAAAAGATATAGAGGGTTACTTAGCCGATTCAAAATAAATAATTGTTAATATATCTATTTAAAATAAGTATAACCGAATAAAAATAATAAGACATAAAATGAAAATAGGTACCGCTCTCACCCCAAATGCAACAAAAGCTCTATTGCTAGGTAGTGGAGAATTAGGTAAAGAAATCGCTATTTCACTACAGCGTTATGGTGTAGAGGTTATTGCTGTAGATAGATACCCCAATGCTCCTGCTCAACACATTGCACAACGTAGTTATGTCATTGATATGACAGATGCTGAGGCAGTTAAGCAGTTAATTGCATCAGAAAAACCTGATTTTATTATTCCAGAAATTGAAGCAATTGCGACCGAGGCTTTAGCAGAAATTGAGGCAGAGGGCTTATCAACAATTGTTCCCAATGCGAAGGCTGTACAACTGACTATGAACCGTGAAGGTATACGAACCATGGCGGCTGAAGAAGTTGGGGTATTAACCTCTAGCTACGCATTTGCCGAAACCTATGCAGAATTAAAAACGGCTGTTGATAATGGCATAGGCTATCCCTGTTTTATAAAACCAACGATGTCATCATCTGGCAAAGGACAGTCAATGGTTAAATCGGCAGATCAATTAGAGAAAGCGTGGGATTATGCCAAAGCAGGGGGAAGAACAGATACAGGGAAAGTTATTGTTGAGGGTGCTGTGGATTTTGATTATGAAATTACACTTTTAACGGTTCGTGCCTTAGATGATAAAGGGAGCGTTGTTACTCATTATTGTGAGCCTATTGGTCATCTTCAACAAGATGGTGATTATAGAGAAAGTTGGCAACCACAAGAAATGACATTGGTTGCCCTACAAAACTCTCAAAATATTGCAAAAAAAGTAACCGATGGTATTGGTGGATTAGGAATATTTGGAGTAGAGCTGTTTATTAAAGATGATACCGTCTGGTTTAGTGAAGTAAGTCCTAGGCCACATGATACCGGTATGGTCACTATGGTGACACAAAGGCAAACAGAATTTGATTTACATGCAAGAGCTATTTTAGGCTTACCCGTTTCTACCATACTAGATAGAAACGGTGCCAGTGCTGTGATTTTAGGAGGCATTGATGCTAAAGGTGTTGAATACACTGGATTAGATAAAGCATTGGTTGATTCAGATGTTGAAATTAGGTTATTTGCAAAGCCCGAAGCTTTTGTTACTAGAAGGATGGGCGTGGCGTTAGCAACTTCTAACAATATTACTGAGGCAAGAGAGAAAGCTGTTAAGGCTGCTAGTCTAATTAATATAAATGGATAACCTGAGATGAAAAAAACAGGGTTTATTTTAGTGTTAGTCTTGTATTCAACTTTTTCTTATGCAGATATATTTAAGCGTATAGCACCCGATGGTAGTGTTTTTTATACTGACAAACCAAATGACGGGCATAAGTATAAACGAATTATAAAAACAAAAAAGAAGCGTAAAAAAAACCAATATAATTATATAAGTAAGAATAAGAAAAAATATTCATCTATGATTGCTAAAGTGGCTGCAAAATATAATATTGACGAACAGCTCCTTCATGCAATTATTCGAACAGAATCTGCTTATAATGAAAAGGCTGTTTCTTCAGCAGGTGCTGTGGGGTTAATGCAATTAATGCCAAAAACAGCAGTACGTTTTGGAGTGCATGATAGAGAAAATGCCGCACAAAATATAGAAGGTGGGGCTCGATATATACAATTTTTGATGAAAAAATTTAAATCAAATATCAATTTAGTTCTTGCCAGTTATAATGCAGGTGAGGGCGCTGTTATTAAATATCATAATTCAATACCTCCTTATCCCGAAACTCAAAATTATGTTCGTAAGGTTTTAAAATATTATAAACATTCTTAGCATTTCTAATACTTTGTTTTTTTTTATTCTTTCTTTAAGGAACCTCTGATCAAGTTGATTCCCTAAAATTAATACACAATTAATTCAATAAGTTATATTTAGTTAAATCGTTATTTTAAGACTTAATCAGAGGCTCCATAAAGGGGTCTCCATTCATCAATTAATAGAGGTGCCCTTAAGTAAACTCTTGCTCATTCGTGTTATCTTGAAAGATAAACTAAAAAAAATATTCAAATTTAGTATAAGAACTTGAATTTTTGAATTTTTTCTATGTCAGTTGTAATATAACCCTTAATAATAAAAATAGGTTTTTATAATGAATAATAAAATAATTTCAAATATAATCGAAAAAACGCCTGGTGTAACAACATTTTTAGTGACTTTGTGTGATAAGGCAAAAGCATTAGATTTTCTTGCTCCGCTCATTCTGCGTTTATATTTAGTGCCTATATTTTGGATGGCTGGTAGTAAAAAATTTATCAATTTTAGTGATACAGTTGATTGGTTTGGAAATTCAGAATGGGGATTAGGGTTACCTTTGCCTTTTTTATTAGTTTTCTTGGTTGCCTTAGTTGAAGTCTTAGGAGCAATATTCCTTTTGTTTGGTTTTGGTGTGAGGCTAATTTCAATTCCATTGATGATCACAATGGCAATAGCAGGAATTACAGTCCATCTAAAAAATGGTTGGCTAGCTATTGCAGAAGGGAGTGGTTTTTTTGCTAATGCAAGAACAGAAGGAGCAGTACAAAGATTGGATGTGGTAAAAAACTTATTAAAAGAACATGGTAATTACGAATGGTTGACTGAAAATGGAAGCGTTGTCATTCTTAATAATGGAATAGAGTTTGCTGCAACCTATTTTATTATGCTGTTAGTTTTATTTTTTCTGGGTGGTGGTAAACTTGTTAGCATTGATTACTGGTTAAAACGCAAATATATGAGTTAGTAATGTTTGTAGTAGGCTATGATAAAAAAATGACTTAATAAAGCTTTGAATTAATGATTAGTTTTTTTACTAATGAAATATTTATTTTTCTTTATAAGTAGTTTTATACTCTTTTCCTGTGCCACACCGTCCGAACGGTTTATCGAAACTGCAAATAAAATGGGGTTTCAAGAGGTTATTGTTAATTCTGACCAGTTTAACCATAGAATTTATATCAATAAATATGCTCAGCAACAAGTAGATAATTCTGTCATACATGTCTATCTAGATAGTGATGGTACACCTTGGGAAAATCATCGATGGATTACTGATGACCCTAGCCCTAGAAATCATTTGGTATTAAGAATGATGAAACAAGACCCCGTTCCTGCTATTTTGCTAGGGCGTCCTTGTTATTTAGGATTTAGCCAGTCGACTGATTGCCATGATAAATACTGGACATCCCATCGTTATTCCCATCAAGTAGTTTCTAGTATGACCCAGGTATTAAATGCTTGGATACAATCTAATCAGTACAGTAATATTGTGTTAATTGGTTATAGCGGAGGAGGGACATTAGCTATGTTGATGGCTCCAGCTATTAAGTCTGTTGATACGGTTTTAACTATTGCAGCAAATCTGGATATCGTTGACTGGAGCCAGTTACACGGTTACAGTCCTTTGTTTGGCTCATTAAATCCTGCTGATTATTCACTTCCTAAAGATATTAAGCAATTTCACTTATTTGGAGGGAATGATAATGTTGTCCCAAAAAAAATAGTAAAGAAAATATCAAAAAAAAATAGCCAAGCTGAGTTTGTTTTATTTACAGAATATAATCATCATTGTTGTTGGGATAATGATTGGTCTGGCATACTGACTCGCATTTTAAAAGAATACTAGATAACCGGTGAACCTCAAATAAGTTATTTTTTCATTATTATTATTAATTGGAGTAAAAAATATTTTTTACTCCAATTAATCAATACTTTCACAAGCCCGAAGTACATTCCACCCTATAAAAAAGTAAGATACTACCCTGTTCATCCAATTTATACGTTAATTGCAGTATGTATTTGTATTTTGTGCTATATTTCTAATTGTTAAATATTAACTATAACTAAAAGGTCAATAATGAAAAAAATAGTATTAAGCACTATTCTACTTATATCATCTTCTTCTGCATTTGCCGTTGCACCTGGCGGCCCTGATTGTGGTTGGGGAAACATGTTATTTGAAGGGCAATCAGGGTTACCCTCGCATATCTTAGCAAGCACTGTAAATGGTACTTCCGGTAACAATACTTTTGGTATGACAAGCGGTACTAATGGCTGTAGTCCTGATGGTCTATTAACTTATAAAGGCAAAAGTTTAATCGCTTTTAGCTCTATCATTACAGAGTTTTCTGAAGATGTTGCTAAAGGTGAGGGTGAAGCCTTAACAACCGTTGCTGTCATCTTTGGCGTTGAAAAGCAAGATCGCGCTATTTTTGAAGAAACAGTTCATCAAAATTTTAGCACGTTATTTCCAAACGAATCAGTGAGTGCAGAAGAGGTTTTTCAATCACTTATTACTGTGATGAAAAATGATTCTCGTTTAGCAAAATATGTTGTTTAACATTTAAGTTTTGCTCAGAAAGGCTTTTAGCTGCAATTTAAAATAACAAGTTGTCGCTAAAAGCGCTTTTCTAAAGGATCCTTTTGTGGTTACATTTTTGTTAAAGAAATATGCTAATAGTGCGTATTATTGTTAAAACCTCTGCATTAAATATCCGTTACTTATAACATCTAAATGAGAAACAGAATACTCTCCTTCTCCTTCTTCTCATTATGGTTTCTTTTTTCTTGCCCATTTGTTTCAGCAAAAAACCGTTCAGAAAATCAATTAGGCTATCAACCGCAATGGCTTAATTTATTACATTACAATAAAGAAAGCTATTCTTCCGACACATATCGCAGTTATATTGATGATGATGCTTTTTTTCTCAGTCAGGATGGTGCTAATAATCCAACAACTGAATTACAAGCGACGATTGCTGCCTTCTATAAAAAACCATCTTCAAAAAACCTTAATTCCCATGCACTTTGTCGCTTTCCTGCTCGGTTGCAATGGTTGAAAGAACATAATCAAATTAACTTATCTCAGCTACCAACAATTAATTGTTCAGAATTTAATGAATGGTATGCAGAAATGAATTCCGATCAGATTACCCTGGTTTTTGCCGCTGCCTATTTAAATAGCCCCTCATCAATGTTTGGCCATACATTATTAAGACTGGATAATTCATTGGCAAAAGATGATACTAACTGGTTATCTTATGCCGTCAACTTTGGTGCTGATACGAATAATGATGATGGCTCTATTTCTTTTGCCTACAAGGGAATTACAGGGGGATATGACGGGTTTTTCCACATCATGCCGTTCTATAAAAAAATACAAGAGTATAGTTTTATGGAAAATAGGGAGCTTTGGGAGTATAGGCTTAACCTTTCGACCAAAGAATCGAAGCGACTTATTTTACATTTATGGGAACTGCAAAATATAAACTTTGCTTATTATTATATAACAGAAAACTGTTCTTTTAGATTACTAGAATTGTTGCAAGTCGCAAGGCCTGGTGTTCAATTAACAGAACCGTTTAAAAATGTAACAATTCCATCAGACATTATTCAAGCTGTTGTTAAGCATGGTTTTGTCGAATCTATTCATTACAGGCTACCCCAAGCAAAACAGCTCGATAGCCAAATTGCAGAAATTCCCTCTGATCAATACACTTTCATTGATCAATTAATGACTGACGACTATATGCCTTCGGAGGCATTTAAACAGTTATCTATTCGAGACAAACGGAACTTGGTTGATACGTCTTATCAGTTGCTACGAAATAAAACGATTAAGAAAGCCAGAACGACAGCAATTTCCAAAACTAAACTACAGTTACTCAAACGACTTAATAGTTATCCTAAAAAAAATAAAACGCAACACAAACAGATAACACCTATTTCACCCGATAAAGGACACCGATCACGTATGACCAGTGTAGCTTTAGGTTATGATCGAAAAAAAGCGTATACACAAATTTCTTATCGGCAAAATTACCATGACCTATTGGATAACCCGAAAGGCTATTTTTCAGGTGCTGAAATTAATTTTTTTGATCTTGATGTAAGGCTCTATGAAACAGGAAATGTAAAACTACAAAAATTTAAAATCCTTAATATTACCTCTTTAAGCGCCCGTAATCACTTTGTTAAACCTATTTCTTGGCACTTGGATACAGGTGTGGAATACCAAAATTATAAAAAGGATAAGCTTTCCGCTTTTATCAATGGGGGCGCAGGTACTGCCTATCAGTTTTTTGATAATAGCTTAAGCTATGGTTTTTTGGATTTACATTTAGAATACAACTCAAATTTTAAATATACAGTTGAGCCGGGCGTGGGGCTACAGTTAGGTCAGCTCTATGAATCTGATTTAGGGACTAGTCAATTAAAATTTGATTCTAAACTTTTTATTGATGGCTCCTACCTTTATTCCGTAGGTTTTCGGCATAATTTGATAGTCAACACTAATCATGCTCTGAGGTTTTCACTAAAAAAATCTTGGAATGAAGAGGGTGGTTTTGATCAGATTGAATTGGCATATCGCTATTATTTTTAGCTAAATCTATTTATTTGCTAATTTAACGGTTGATTCTTTAATCATGAATTTAAGTCATAAGCTCATAACCGTTTAAAAATTTTCTATATATTACTCTCTTTTTTTACCCCTATCTTTAGTTACCAACTTAAAAAAACTAAGCAACTTGATTCAAAACTACTCTTTCGGGTAGCTGTATTTAACCTTCAATAAAAGTACTATAGATCCACGTTTGATTTGTAGCATTGTGTGCAAATTAACGAAAGAATGATTCAGGTTTTACTTTAGAAATAACCTGACCATTCTGATTGTACAGAGTAAAAATTTAATAATTAACTTAGCTTTTTTTCTCAGAAGTGTGAATATAAATATGTATTTAATTATATTCACACATATGTGATCTGACAACTACGTCAAACTTTCGGAAGTTATTAAATTTTCTCTACTCAATAGTTTTTTCATTTAATAATTGAAGGAGTTCGATGTGAGATACATAGCAACCTTTCTTTCTGTGCTTACACTTGTATTTATGCAATCTGTAGTAGGCGCTGAAGAAAGTACACCAATAGACGTTAAAAAAAGCACTTTCATCTATACCAATGATGTTATGTTGAATTTTAATGTTAAAGATTATCTTACTGATAATTATAACGATTTAATGCCTTTTGCGGAAACATTAACATATTGGAGTGGGTATACAAGTGTAAGTCCAAAAATTTTAATTACGCTTATTGTGATGCAGAATAGCACTAATGGAAGTTATACTGGCGTTAATAGCAATAATCCTTTCGTAGCATTATCTGATAAAACGGGGTTTGCAGAGCAAACTAAAGATGTAGCAAAGAAACTTTCTAAAGCCTATTATGTAGCTAAACAAGCTGGGTTACCAAATCCTGCGGGGGTTGCCATTCAAGGGTTGTTATCTCAAAACAACCAAGAAGCACAGCAATTTACAATTCTTTTGCATCAAATTTTTCCAGAAACAGCAGCATTATCTACATCGGGCAGAGGAAATCAAGGGGCTGCACTGCCAGAAAATTTTTTGCAATTACCTTATCCAGTTGGTGAAGAATGGTATTTTGGCGGTACTCACACAACAGGACATACTTGTAAGGAGAGTTCTTATCTCACCTGTGCTGAAAATGCGATATTTTCATCGATGGATTTTCAAAAAAGATTTGGGAAGTGGGGTATTGATACTTCGGATACCTTTATTAGTGCTGCGCATGGTGGCACTGTCAAAATAAACTCTAGCTGTTCTATTGAAATTGTTTCTCCAACAGGTTGGTCTACTTCCTATTATCATCTGGATAATATCCTGGTAGCATCAGGGGAAGTAATTTCAAGAGATACTCCAATTGCTATTTATGCAAATAATAAAAAACAAGCATTATGTGGGGGAGGAGGTTCTTCTGGACCGCATATGCATTTTTCTCTAAAACAAGATGGAGAATTTAGTTCTTTAAATAATGTAAGTTTTTCCGGATACCCAGTTCATGCGGGTCGATGGGACTATGATACTGATATTAATTATTTTTGGATATTAGTTAATGGGGATAAGCATGGAGGCTTTAGCACTCGTTTGTTGAACCCAGGAGTTTCTGTAGGTGATCCAGATCCAAAACCAGATCCAAAAC
>JAGLDH010000061.1 GCA_023145835.1 Methylococcales bacterium | reverse complement strand
ATCCAAAACCAGATCCAAAACCAGACCCAAAACCAGACCCAAAACCAGACCCAAAACCAGATCCAGGTAAAATTGAAGATGCCTGTAAAAAAGGACTGAAACCTGTCGGAAATGTTACGATAAATGAAGGAGACGCTGTTTGTTTACAAGATATTTCTAATGGTGATCAAAGGCAAATGCACTTCTTTGTTCCAGCTGACAAGGTGGGTAAAACGTTAGAAATTACTTTAAGCCATGGAACAGGTAATGCTAACTTGTTACATAGATATAATAGGAGACCTTCTCGTACAGTGTTCGATCATATTTCTGCTAACGCAGGAAATGAAGAAAGGATATTGGTTAATAATGTGCAGAAAAACTGGAATTATATTCATGTGCGTGCGGATAAAGAATTTTCAGGCGTAACATTACATGTTCGTTATATCGAGAACAAGGATTCCGAGACTAAAGATCCCGAAACTGAGAATCCCGAAACTGAGAATCCAAAGAACATTGTAGATGCTTGCAAGAAGGGGTTTACACCTGTTGGAAATGTCAGGCTAACTGATGGAGAAGCCGTTTGTTTAAAAGACATTTCAAATGGTGATCAAAGACAAATGAGCTTTTATGTGTCAGATAAACATGTGGGTAAAACACTGGAAATAATTTTAAGTCATGGAAGTGGTAACGGTAATCTACTACATAGATACGGTAATAGACCCACTCGGAAAGTATTCGACCATATGTCTGTCAATCCGAGTAATGAGGAAAGAATACTGGTTCATAACGTTCAAAGGAGCTGGAATTATATTCATATTCGTGCAGTTAAAGCCTTTTCTGGTGTGACTTTGCTTCCGCGTTATATTCAGTAATTATAAAACACCTGACTTTGAATGTTAGTGATAAAATCTCAGCTTTATTGTCAGGTCTTTGGAGTTCTCAGTTTTAACTAAGGAGCGTTCACACATTAATTTTGTGGGCGTTCCTAATTGAAATTAAAAATATCTGTTAATCCAAATAATTTTCCATTAATCATTGAAGTGTTAGACACGGGATAAAAAAGCAGTTATAAAACCTTACCAAAAGAATTTAACTGAATGGCATGAACCTTGGTGGTTTGCATCCAATGCTGTCAGCCTCTGATGAGCTGATAATTTCTAGAAAGTGTTACGAAAATAATTGCTCTGGATTAATGAAATAGTGTCAATGTGAAAAATAAAATAATAAATAGCTTCGGCTAGAGGGCATAATAGCTTGTTTTTTCTATATTGTAATATAATCGGCTCTATACCAAGCAAGTTTTTAAATTGGTGAAAGCTTCTATGGGGAATCAGGTGATTTTTTATCTCTCATTTGATATAAATTGCCATCGGTGTCATAAAGGTTCAAAGTGTTATTGGTTTTTTTTCCGTAAACATATGTTTTGCTACTATCTGAGTGATAGATAAACCCTTGTACATCATCATTTTTTAATGGTTTAATTTCACCATAGACAAAGGTATCGCCTTTGTATCCAGACATTTTAATTTTTTTGTTACTTGATTTTGGTTTTCTAACTAATTTTTTTTTCTGGAGAGTGTCAGCATTAATCTCTGTCCCTTTCTTTGCTTTGGAATCTTTTTTATCTGGTATATCAACAATATCAATTACAGCTAATAAAGTGGTTTGGTTAGATAGTTGTGTGTCAGGTAATTGAGGGAAGAAGGACATTGTTAATATGCTAATAAGCATGAGCCCCGTAGTAATCATTGTTTCTAACATATTAATCTCCTGCTATAACTTTTCCAATTCCACCAATTTTTTTGTTGATAGATTTTGGTTGACCATAGTAAGTGATATTACTAATACCTTTAGTTGATACATCGAGCTCTTTTTTAACAGTCACTATTATATCGGTCGAGCCTTTAGTCATAATAGTTACGTTATTTGCTAGTAATTCTTTGGTATTAGCATCACTGCTACCACTGGTTTTAATGATTAAGTTTTGTACACTTCCTTGTGCTGTAACTTGGCTAGTACCACTTAAGTTGATTTCCAATAAGTCACCGGTTACTCCCTTTAAATTAACATCAGTCGACCCTTTTACCGTGATTTTTTGCAGAGTAGCGGGGCCATAAATTTTTAAGTAAATTTTACTTTTTGTTGAATAAGACTGATCAGTATCAATTGATAATGTATTGTCATTAATGAGTGAAGAAATAATAGGCGTAATATTGTCATCAGCAGTGAGTTCTAACCAATTACTTTCGGATGCAAAATACTCAACATCAACCAAGGTACTAACAGATAGTTTATCGAACTCTCCTAGTACACGTTTAGCTGTTATAACTTGACCGTTACCCTGAATAAGACCGGAAGATCCAGATGAATATGTTTGGTTAACTATTATCTGTCCAGTTATTGATTTGCATAAGGCCATATCAGAAAATCCGGTTAGAATCGTCACTAAAAGTAAAACATTTCTTTTAATATTCATTAGTTTCCCCAAAGTTTGATTTATCAGTGGTTATTCGTGTTTATGAATTTCTACACGTCGATTAACTGCAGCATAAGGGTTTTTTCCACTTAATGGGCTATATTCTCCTTTTCCAGAAATCATCATACGATTACGGTCAATACCATATTCGTTGGAAAGATATCGTTTGATAGATTTTGCTCTCCTCATTGATAACTGCTGATTATATTGTGCGCTGCCTGAAGCATCTGTGTGTCCTTCAATAACAATCTTTTCTTTGTTAAAATTTTCAAATGAAAGCATTTTGCCAAGTTCATCAATGTAGGGTCGTGAACCATGAGTTATCGAATCAGAATTGAAATTAAACTGAATAGGTAGACCGATACCAACTGATTTTGCAGTAGGTTCAGGGATAGTTTTAATGGAGTCAAAACTGATTGAACGCGTTTTTGGTCGTTTGGATATTGATGAAGGTTCTGAAGCTGTAGGAAATAACACATTTGCCATTTCATTTGCTGATGGAACATGATCATACATTTTGACATTGTCTGCCAGAGTGATACCTGAAGCTTGCATTGTCATGATTAACAAAGCCGCACTACATAAACTTCGAGTCTGACGATTATGCTGGTTATCTAAATCATTTTTGATGGTCATAACTATTACCTCTTATTAATCACTTTTTTATTATCTACTGTATTATTTATTTTGGTGTATGTCGAACAACTTTACCTGCAGTATCAAAAAATACCACCTGAGTTGCATACTCCCAAGAGTCTCCCCAAGTACCTGTAACTGTACCTTGACAGGTGCGACAATGTCTACCCCAGGATGCTCTTACTTGTTCTTTAGTCATTCCCTTGAAGATTTTTCCGTCGCGAATAACACTAATAGTTTTAGAATCCCATTCTGGATGCTGTGTCAGTAAGTTTTCGCGTCGTGTTGGTGCATTTTCGCAAGCTGTTAATGCTGTTAGCAAAAGGACTGATGCTATGATGGCACAGGTTTGTTTTGTGTTGTTTTCTATTTTTAACATATTATTTCCCCGCTACAACTTGTTTATTGATGACGATGTCACGCTCTGCTATTGTTAAATTATTACTCGATGGGTCAGTTTTGAAACTACCATCAAGGTTTAATTGAGCATCTTCAGCAGTGACTGGTTTCATTCCTGCAATTGCTCTAATCTTGTCTGTACCAGCTGGCCCTCTTACTTTTAAAGTGAACTCTGCATTTTTAGGCGGAATTTGATATTGACGCCCAGGTTGTAGATAATTATCGGGTTGATATGGGTTTGGGAATAAATTTGCTATTTTACCTTCTGAATTAACGGTGACAAGACGAACATACATTGGCTTATCCACAGTAAAAGAGATAACTAAATAATCATTAATATTAAATTCAGACTGATTTGTTGTCAGAGTAATTGAACCGGGTTTTAATGATTCTTGGTTAGGTGTTGCATATGCATTTGCATTATTGTTATTTTTTGTGTTTTCTTCAGATTGAGTCGATACAATTTGAGTTGGTTTGGAGGCGGCGCGGTATGTGGCTAGTTTTGAATCAGCTAAAGACCGATATCCTAGAGTACTAGCATCTATTGGAATCTGACGAAATACTTCTAAAAACTGCTCGACTCCGATATTCTTGCTATCTTTTGTACCAGAAACAGTGGTCAAAGCTGTAATAGTTTTACTGTCAAGAGATCCTGTTATATCAACATCTTTACCCAATAAAATAAGATATTCTTGAGTTTTGGCGATACGGCCTTTTTGACTTAAAGCATAAAAATCTTCAGTGAGTAAGTTAATAACAATGGCATCTTCTTGAGTACCTGGTAATAGCTTCCAATAAGGAAGGCGTTGATAGCGTCCGAGTACTTGAATTAAACTTAGTTGAACAAGTAAACGGGTTGCAGCATGACGACCCTGTATTTTTTTCATTGTTCCCTTTACGCCTATGGAGGCTCCATAAATGGTAAAACCAAGGCTATCATCTCGTAGGCCTTTATGAACCTTGATATTGTTAATTGCCTGCATATGCGGAATACCTGTAAAAGTACTAAAATCAATCAAGTTAAAATCAAGTGTAATACTTGCTAGGGAGCTTTTAGTCTGATCTCCTAGGTCAAAGCTGAAAGGAGAATTTTTTATATCCACTCCTAAATCACTATTTTCACCTTTGCTTACCATAGCTCTATCAAATTCTGTAATTCCACCAGAAAGAATAATATCGGGTAATTCTTTATTCCCCCAAGTTGAATAACCTGTTTTAGCCGTATTTAGCATAAATGAGGGATCATAGGGAATATAAAATATATTTCCCCCGACTCCATTCAATGAGCTTTTGAGCATTTCTGTAATATCGCTGGGTATTTCACCTTGCGTTGGCAGTGAAGTTCCTGTGTTATCAACAATATTTTTTACCATGACTTTTAATTTGCCTTGGCCAAAAATTTTATTTAGACGGCCCAATTCACCGAGTGATTGACTGAATACAGTATATTTTGTTTCTGGAAGTGTTTCCTGCAAATCAATATCAACGTTTTGTGGGTTTAATCCACATGATGAAGTTAAAACCGCGATTATTAGCGGCAAGATTTTGTTTTTCATAATAATTACTCGTTGAATAAAAGAGGAAAAATAATTAGCTTCAGTCAGTTTATTTATAAAGGCTTGTTGTACTAAAACCTGGTTTATTTAGAAATAACGGCAGCATCTGTATTGTCTGAGTTGTTAATGATGGTGACGCCTTTTAAATCTGTTCCAGGTCCAATGATCACATTTCCTATACCTGCATTGTCATCAGATGAGATGACTTTACCCTTTCCAGATTGACTGCGAGCAGTCGCTTTTTGAATAATATATTGAATATTAGTGTCTTTTGATATTTTGTCTTGTATCGGCCCCTCTGGCGATATACCGTCATTATAATTTGTGGCAAAACTGAGGGTTGATAGACAGCAAATCGCCATCAGAAAGATCGTTTTCTTATAATCGTATTTCATGGTGATATGCCTCGATACTTAAAAAGTTTCTTAAAAGAAGATAAGAGATCTGTTTCCAGATCTCTTGACACGACTTATCTATTCATATTTTTTTTGAACTTAAGCTTGTACTAATCAATAACGACAGACCCCATGTTAGCTTTAGAATGTGGGGCAGAATAATTATCAGAATTTTTAATAGTGGCATCATTAAGGATTTCACTATCTTTAACTGCAATATTCCCTTTTTCTATTTTAATGCTACCCATGTTAGCTTCTGATTGTTTTTCAGCCGTATTGGTTGAATCTTCAATAACTGCTGTATTACTGATAGTCGAGTCTTTAATTTCAGTGCCAGCCGCAAAAGCTTGAGCAGAAACGATTAATCCTAATGCAGATACTAATACTAATTTTTTCATTTTTATGTCCTAAAAGTAAGTTGTTTTTTCAGTTTTCTTGTTGTGTAACCTATATCATTTAATTGTTGAACTAATCAACAACGACAGACCCCATGTTAGCTTTAGAATGTGGGGCAGAATAATTGTCAGAATTTTTAATAGCGGCATCATTAAGGATTTCACTATCTTTAACTGCAATATTCCCTTTTTCTATTTTAATGCTACCCATGTTAGCTTCTGATTGTTTTTCAGCCGTATTGGTTGAATCTTCAATAACTGCTGTATTACTGATAGTTGAGTCTTTAATTTCAGTGCCAGCCGCAAAAGCTTGAGCAGAAACGATTAATCCTAATGCAGATACTAATATTAATTTTTTCATTTTTATGTCCTAAAAGTAAGTTGTTTTTTCAGTTTTCTTGTTGTGTAAATTTATATCATTTAGCTGTTGAACTAATCAACAACGATTGAGCCCATGTTAGCTTTAGAATGTGGGGCAGAATAATTATCAGAATTTTTAAGGGTGGCATTATTAATAATTTCACTATCTTTAACTTCAATATTCCCTTTTTCTATTTTAATGCTACCCATGTTAGCTTCTGATTGTTTTTCAGCCGTATTGGTTGAATCTTCAATAACTGCTGTATTACTGATAGTCGAGTCTTTAATTTCAGTGCCAGCTGCAAAAGCTTGAGCAGAAACGATTAATCCTAATGCAGATACTAATACTAATTTTTTCATTTTGATACCCTCATATAAGTTGTTTTGTTTTTTTCTTTTCTTTAAGAACCTTTCTGGTTCATCTTGTATAAACGGACAACTTTTTTTTTTTATCATAATAAATTATTTTTTTTAATGACGTTGTCTATTTCTGATGTTTTTAGTCGGAAATACGATAAATACACCTTATATATACGGTAGAAAAAGCGGACTAAAAAATTATTATCAATTATTTTTTGTACTCTCGGATCCTAGGTATTCTAATATTTATGTAATTTATTTCTAAAAATAATACTTAATTTGGGGTGATTATGATTGATTCACTTGTTGATGAATAAACTTTTTTTTCAATATGTTAAGAAATAATTATAATTTTTTTTAAATGTTCGTTTATTAAAGATGAATGTTTTGGTTGGGTAATATTCACTGTTAATCATCTAAAAAAAAATAGATGATGCACCTTTAATTTCTAAATACCGCGAGCTTTGATGTATCGGTGTTGATAAGATGACTGTTCAAGGTGGAGAAAAAAATGAGTATTATAAATAATAATAAGAAAACACTGACTTCTGAAGCAGCAAAAAAATTAGTTTTTGATCACTGGAATTTTATGACAAGCCTCGCTCGAAAACGCTTTCCTAATGATAACTATATGGGGGATCAAGCACTCAGCTATGTATTAGATAAGCTAGAAGAGCAGGAATGGCAAAGAGTAATCGGGTGGGATAGCTGTGGGAGTTTTGCAACTTTTTTAGCAGTACTAGTCACTCGTTTAATGACAGATTTTGTGCGTATGAAGTTTGGTTACCATCGACCACCAGCCTGGATCAAGGAAAAAGAAGGGGCTTTATGGCAAAAAACTTTTAAATTATGCACAGTTGATAAATATGAGCGTAGGGAAACGATAGAAACATTATGTTCTGGCTCATCAGAAATGAGCAGAGAGGAGATAGAAAAAATGGTAAATACTGTGTACTCAAAATGTACAAAACAAGCTCGGTTTTCAGAAGGTAATATTGATATCGAACTAATAGAAGAACCATCTTCCGTAGATGATGGAATGCAAGATGCTTTTAATAACAAACAGTTACTTGAGGTTCTACTAGAATATATACAATCAGATAGTAGTTCTATTGATACTATAAATGATGGCAACATTAAAGAGTTGTTAAATCATTTAAAATCACACATAGACATGAGTGATGAAGATCGATTATTACTACGGCTGAGGTTTTGTGAAGGATTAAAAGTTAAAGAGATTAGCAAAATGTTACATCTTGAAACTAACCTTTATAAACGAATTAATGGACTCATTGACAATTTAAGAAATGCTTGTCAAATGAGCGGAATGGAGGTCACCTAGATAACTGATGGTTTTAATGAAAAATAGTTTTATGAAAAGTTTGGAGAAGTTAAGTGGTAGACAACAAAGATAAGGCTGTGGCAATTTTGGGTATTGCTGCGACAAAAAATCCTAAGGATCAACCTTGTCCACCTGATAATGTTATGAGTGCATTCATCGAAAATCGTGTGAATTCAGAAACTCGGATAATGATGCTTTCTCACTTAAATCAATGTGAAGATTGTTATTTAGTTTGGGAGCAGCTGGGCGTTTATGCCGCAATGGAAGAAAATGTGCAAGCGGTAAAACAACAAGAAGTTGATAAAATAGGGCTTATACAGCGTTTCAAAAATTGGTATAACGATAAGCCAATCTGGCAAACAGCTGTTCCTGGGTTTGCTTTAGCTTCATTAGCGGTTATATTAGTTGTTAATCAGTCTGATGTTCCCCATCAAAATATTTCTCCTGATTCTTCAATCACCATGGCCTCTGCAGATAATGATGGGCTTATCGAGAGTATTAAACAATACCCTTCACCATGGGAAAACCAAACGCTAGGATTTTCCAGTTCAACTTATTCAACGCCTGTAAAAGCAGTCGGTATTGGTATATGGCGATCAAAAAGTAAATTGATAAATTCTAAAGACCCACTACCCGTTCAATTAGAATCTGAGGTTGCAATAGATTGGAAAACTTCGGAATGGCGTGATTACTATGCCTTTGGAGAGTGGATTATTAATGCTTGGGAATTAGCTAATGAGGAACAGGTTGGCTTATCAAAATGGGTTGAATTAAGTAAAACCTTACAAACTTTGGAATCCAATTTTAAACAACATCCTAAACCTGAACCTGAGGCAGAAATAACATTACAAGCTATTGATAAAATAAAAGTTAGTTTAGGTCTGTTGTCTCAAAAAAAAGATACCTTAGCTCAAACTACCTTATTGCGTGAGATGGATTTAGGATTACAAAAACTATTCTTTTAACAGGGGGGTTCAACGATGGATGATATTAATCGTTTTAGCTGATCTCCATTATTTTTAACAAGTTAAAAATATTAAGACTTAATCAACGATTCCTTTAAGAGAAAATAAGATAACTTAATACAAATGGGTATTTTATTGTAGAAAAGGAGGTTCTTTAACCTAATAACAACTTGCGAAGCTAAGTGTATAAAATACATGAATATTTTAGGTGTTATTGATTTTATGGCATATTGGTAATAAAAATTAAAGTAATTATTCACTTTTTGTTTATAAAAGATTACCTTTATTCTACTTTTTTTCTTTGATATTATCCGGAAATATGGGAAACAAGTTTTTCATTCCGAAATTTATTATCCCAAATCGCTAGTTTAAAACTATACACTTTCAGTGCAAGGCTTTAGCAATTAAATAACATCGAAGAGCAAAACATAGCTATACAACATAACGACTTTCAGTCCATAGTGGTTGAGTATTAAATCTTTGTTCCTATGCGTTTAGGAGAAAAATATGCGTCTTTTTTTACAATTTAAACACACTATAAAACTTCTACTTATTATTTTACCTTTTGCCGTAGTTGCAGAAAAAAATAATGGATCTATTGTTTTGCTAAATGAACTTGTAGATATAAAACCTGCTATCACTCCGAAAGTGGGTATAAAGCCAATCGGTACAGCTGTTATTACTCCAGAAGTGGTTACTGCACCAACAGTGACACCTGTTGTAACTACGCCAACAGTGACGCCAGTTGTTACTACACCAGCAGTGACACCTGTTGTTACTACACCAACAGTGACGCCTGTTGTTACTACGCCAACAGTGACGCCTGTTGTCACTACTCCAGCTGTAATGCCTGTTGTTACTACGCCAGCTGTGACGCCTGTTGTCACTACTCCAGCTGTAATGCCTGTTGTTAGTACGCCAACTGTATCACCTGATGTCACTACTCCAACTGTGACACCTGTTGTTATTACTCCAGAATATACTTATATACCTGGTATCACTATTCCAGAAAAAGATTTAAAACCAATACTTTTCCCCGTAACTATTTTCGACATGGATAAAATAGAATACGAGCCGAATAATTCCTTTGAAGATGCAAAATCGATATTCGTTAACTTTGAGGGGCAAACTCATAAGTTTGACTATGCGGGGGATGAAGATTGGCTAAAGTTTTATGCTGAAAAAGACAGAACTTATACTATTAACTTAAACCTAGAGAGCGTTGGAGAAGGTGTCAATCCGGCTATAGAACTCTATAATGCGGATAATGAAGTTGAAGCTCAGTTAGTAGATTTGAATGAAACAGGAAAAGGTGAGATTTTAAAGTGGCAGGCAATGACTAAAGGATATTATTACATACGGGTTGTTAATAAAGAAACTCAGTTTACTATAAAATCACATTATAAAATTTCTGTGATTGATACACTTTTCTTGTTCTCTGTACAAGGAGCAGTACAAGGGAAAGTAATTAATCAATGCACCCAAAAAGGAGTAACAGCAGAAATTGTTACGCATGGCAATCAAAGTATAAGCCTTAATACCGGTGAGTATGGATTAGGCCTCAGTCCGGGAACCTATACTTTAACCGCGCGTGCTACAAACCTACAAGCAAAAAGCAAATCAATCACTATGGAAGAGGGGGGGGTAATTGAAGAAAACTTTGAATTGTCACCTGAAGCAGGTTGCTCTACTACAAGTGGTGGTGGAACGACAACAATACCGACAGAAGATGAGACAGAACAGTTAAAACAAGCGGTAGCAACTTATGATCAATCAACCGGTATTTTAACAGTCAAAGATGTACGAGTAGGTGACGATATTCTTAATGTTAAGTTACAAAGGCATCCTGACTCTAGTTTTTTATTAACCACGGTTGATCATCTATCCCAGGGAGTATCAAGAAGACCTGCTTTTTATAACCATGATAGTTTGTTAGCTGATATTCCAGAATTATTTTTTGTTGATCGGTTATTTCAAGTTAAATTAAGGCGCCTTAATAATGAGTGGCGGTTTGTTGTAGAACAACAAGATCTCGTATCTAAATAAAATAGCCGAGGTGGTGTGT
Organism: Methylococcales bacterium; assembly: GCA_023145835.1. GTDB lineage: Bacteria > Pseudomonadota > Gammaproteobacteria > Methylococcales > Methylomonadaceae > QPIN01. The sequence goes on along the minus strand of JAGLDH010000061.1, from coordinate 267 downwards.
TTTAAATAATTACCTAATTATAGCTGGGTCAGCTTTTATATGTACTCGATACTGACGCAGGAATATGGATTCTATCTGCGTTACAGTTTTTTACCTAAGGTACCTCTGATTAAGTTGGTTAGAATTTAGCGCAGAAAAAACGGTCGTTATTTTTCACGAAGTGAGACGTAATAGTCATTCTATTGCGCCGATCTTCGTGGAAAATATCGGCCGTTTTAGCAAGCTAAAAATAATTGGACTTGATCAGAGGTTCCCTACAAGCGCGCC
>JAGLDH010000060.1 GCA_023145835.1 Methylococcales bacterium | reverse complement strand
GTGGGTGTTTTTTATGCATTTCATTTAAGGTGGTAATTTCTTCTGCTGCTAATTTTTTTATGTAAATCACTTGAGGTTTATGAAGCAAATATTCGTTTATTTTACATCTTTTTTGTTAAATTAATTTTACTTGGGTACTTATCGCGCCCCCTTTTAACTTACGGAGCATCTAATTTTTATATATAGCTTCTAACTAGCACAGCAGTAGAAACATTATTAAACATTTGACTTTTTAGGTTCAATGAAGACCCAGAAAAAAATACCGTTTCCAATCCTAAAATTTTTTTACTACTGTGCTGTTATATCATTTATTATTTAAAAACGACATAAACTTGTACTGTTGAGCGGCAACAGCACCTCCCATAACGTCTGCCACTGTTCCACCAAACATAGTACCAAGCAACCCAGCGTTCATCATACCGATATAAACCTTACCATCAGATTTTTGATAAACAGAAATTGTGCACGGCATCATCACTGAAATAATCTTATTTTCATCTTCTTTTAAAAGATTGTAAGCATGGTTCGCTTCACAAAGATTGATTAAAATGACAGGAGATAAATTACCACCACCATGCTTTTTAACTGATTTATGTAATGGATTGATAGATGAAATAACCCAGCCTTCAGCTTTTGCATTAGTGGTAATTTTTTCAACTGTTTCATTTATACTAAAAGGGCTTAATCTCTCAGTTAACATCTTACTCGGCATAACTAACCACACAGTAATGCCTGTAACGATGATACCAAGGATAAATCCTATGAAGATATTCATGATTTTCATTTTTTTCCTCCGTCATTATACGTTTGAGAGTTAATAGTGCAGCAACTCTATACAGCTTACCTTCCAGGTTTTTCCACCTATTATTTAGTTGCTGAAGATATATTTATTTTTCTATTTCATCATATCTTGACAACACCAAATATAACCTAATTATAATATTCTAAACAAGATAAATTTTTATCAATATAATAGCCTTCATTAATGATCATTGTATTTTCTGTCCTTTTAGGCAAATATCAGGTAAATTCTCCGGCTAAAAATAGAATAATAGATTTTTCTCTCTCTATGGTTAAGTAATGAAACCAGGATACAAATAAATCCTTTTAATGACTCTTTCCTCATAAAAAAACTCTACTATTCATTACATTTTAAGGATGTCAAATTCAATCGCTAATAAGCGATGAAAAGAAAGTAATAAACCTAATTCCATTGGTTTGAAATTATAACCATATAAATTAAAAGGTAAATATATATTAGGCTGGAAGATTTTTTATGTCAGAAAAACTATTTCCATCAATTATCCCCCATAAATAATAAAATGAACTAAAATTTCTATCATTAGTATGTTGTTTTTTGGAATATTATTCCTTACAACTCAAAATATTTATTAAACACTTGGAGCTTAGATAATGAAAGGCATGGTATTTACCGAATTCTTAGAAATGGTAGAAGAAAAATTCTCCCCAGATGTGGCTGATCGAATTATTGATGCATCTAATTTATCCACTGATGGGGCTTATACCTCGGTAGGGACTTACAATCATGATGAGTTAGTTGAAATGGTTGTCAATCTAAGTAAAGAATCAAATATAGAAGTTCCCATGCTAATCAGAGTGTTTGGTGAGCATCTCTTTGGTCGATTTTCCGTGCTTTATCCTGATTTTTTTCAAAAAAAACTGTCTTGTTTTTCCTTTCTTGAGCTTATTGATAATCATGTTCATGTTGAGGTCAGAAAGCTCTATCCAGATGTTGAATTACCCTCATTCAAAACCAATCGCCCCAGTGAAAATAGCTTAAAAATGACCTATCAATCAGAGCGGCCTTTTGCTCCATTAGCTGAAGGCTTGATTAGAGGGTGTATTGCTTATCATCAAGAAGATATTAGTCTGCAAATGACTGACTTATCCAATGATGAAAATAAGCACGTCGAGTTTTTACTGCAAAAAAATTAGATCAAATTCATGAGTGATGACCAATGTCAGTTGTTAGAACGACGTTTGCAGCGGGCAAAAAATGCTAGAAAGCAAGCTGAAACTTTGCTGGAGCAAAAAAGTCTCGAACTATATGTCATTAATCAACAGCTTCAATCATCAGCAGATAGTTTAGAAAGTCAGGTTCATGAACGAACCAAAGAATTAGAAGTGGCACGAGATCAGGCACTCAGTTCCAGTCGTGCAAAAAGCACCTTCCTTGCTAATATGAGTCATGAAATACGCACACCTATGAATGGTGTGATTGGTATGACAACGTTGCTATTGGACTCTGGGTTATCGACTGAACAGAAACGACAAGCCTCCATTATTCTATCATCAGCAGATTCATTGTTACGAATTATCAATGATATTCTTGACCTATCTAAATTGGAATCAGGTAAATTTGAACTACTACCACAAGATTTCATACTGAGTGAATTGCTCGATAGCATATTGAGCTCTTTAGCGGTGATGGCTGCACAGAAAAAGCTAGAGATTCTTTGTTTAGTCGAACGCGGAATGCCGGATAACTTAAAAGGCGATTCTATTCGGCTTCGTCAAATATTAGTTAACTTGCTAGGCAATGCCATTAAATTTACAACGGATGGTTATGTCTTATTAAAGGTAACGCAGAAAGCAAGAAATGAAAATACCGTTCAATTATATTTTGAAATTATTGATACTGGTGGAGGCATTTCTCAAACGTCTCAGAAAAAACTCTTTAAACCGTTTAATCAAATTGCCAATTATGATGAAACAAGGGATAAGCAACAGGGGACTGGGTTAGGTTTATCGATTAGTAAAAAGCTGACTAATCTAATGGGCGGTGACATAGGCGTCGAAAGTGAAGTGGGCAAAGGAAGTACGTTTTGGATGAAACTTCCTTTCTTTACTGATGACCGAGAATATATAAAAGAATATTCTATTGAACATATTGTACTTTATCAGCCTCGTATCGAACTTCGAGAGATTATGAAGTGCCAATTTGAAGCGTTATGTAAACAAGTTGATGTTGTTGATAGCTTATTTGCTTTGCTGCAAGCAAAAAATCAGTCGAAAGAAGGCATTGAGTTTTATAGAATTATTGATATTGAGTATATAGAAGAGTCCGAATGCGACGTATTGTTACAGCATCTACAAAAGAACCCTGAGTGTATTAAGCAGTGGGTGTTTCTTATGGGTATCTATGAAAAGAATAGAGAGGTAAGTTGCCGTTTAGATAAAGAGCAAACAATCACATTAATTAAACCTATTAGCCAAAATAGACTACAGAGAATACTCCATAAGCCTGAAAAGGTAGAGGCTGAATCCACATCCTCAGACTTACCTCAAAAAGTGAAAGGAAAAGTCTTGCTAGTTGAGGATAATCGTATTAATCAGATAGTGGCAAAAGGATTATTGGGTAAAGAAAATTTTGATGTGGTAATTGCTAATGATGGCATTGAAGCAATTGAAATATATCAAAAAGAAAGTTTTGATATGATTTTTATGGATGTAAATATGCCGAGAATGGGAGGGATAGAGGCAAGCCGAAAAATAAAAAAAATCATGCAACAGAAGATCTCGCCCCCAATTCCCATCATTGCATTAACCGCTAATGCTATGCAAGGTGCTGATGAAAAATATATAGAAAATGGAATGGATGATTATCTTGCTAAACCCATTGATTTTAAAAAATTAAAAGAAATGCTTAACCGATGGAAATGATAAATTGCCTATTTCTTCTCATGATTTTGAGCTACATTACCTATCCATTCACACTCAAAAAAACCAAGCTTTGTTTCTAACAGTCATTATTTCTTCTACTTTTGATATAGTTATTCGTTTTTCAATCTTTAAAAAAATAAATTGAGTCAAGTTTATCTAGGAAGAGAAAATAATTAGCAGTTGCCGATTGAAGTGATTTTTTATCTGGATGAATCTGTAGATTAGTCTGAATAATAGCTTGTGGAGTATGGTGGTTTTTTACCTTATCCACTTCATCAACTACGCTTAAATTTTTCCAAGGATCTATAATAATAATCTTACTGCTAATAGCACTAAATCTTTGAATCCACTTGTTATATAATTTGGCTTGTTCAGTATATTCAATCCCTGGTTTAAAAGAATCACAAGAAGGATCTACTGTGGCTCTACCTCTATGATCCAGCCGAGGATGAGCATATTCTACAGGGTATTTTGTAATTATTATTTTTGAATAAGCGTCTCCTTTGAATTCTAATTCTTCAATTGCTAACTCAACGTTATCTTTTAGACTTTCAAGGTTATTACATACTTCAGAAGATAAGCCAATAATATAATAATCATATTCCTCAGGGGCTAAATTAATTCGCCACTCAAAATCACTCTTTCCTGGATAGTCATACTTAAAGTGATAATCATTATTTCTATAGGTAAATTCCACAGGTTTATAAAAAGAGAAATCTCCTTCCACAGGAGGAGCATCGACTTCCCATGGAATGTAAAGCAAAGCATCAGCACTAAACCCAATGTGGTACACATTGATTTGTCGAGCTTCAACTGTCTGGATAATAATTAAACTTAAAATACAACAAATAGAAAATATTCTATTTTTCATTTAACTCTCTCTTTAATTTTAAAATATGGCGTAAAAGGATGTAAGATCACTATTGTTTTTTTTACAGTTTTTCAATATAGCAATAATATTATAGGTTTCTATATACTCGTTGCTTAGCTATAAGGGCGAATAAAACTGCTTTAGTTTATATCAATTACTTCCCTGCTTAATTGGCGCTTTATACTAACATAGAGATTGCTTGCTTGATCAATAAATCAAACTAACAGTCACCTTCAATTAAAAAAACCCAATAAAACTACTCTTTAGGGTAGCTGACTATCAAATTCAGTTGGAGTAAGCTAACAATCATCAGTCAAAGATAGCGTATGTACAAAAATTTCATTTCAAACTTAAAGTTGAATATATGAAATAAGTTGCGTCCCAAATACTAGTTTTTATGTGAATTAGTTTTGAAGCTAGATAAAATAATTAATAACACGGAGATAATAATTATGAAAATAATAAAGAATTTTTCTAACTCCTTAAAAATTTGTGTTGCTTTACTGGTTCTTACAGCAACACAAAAAGGAGTAGCTGATAACATTATTCATGAAGGCGTATCGGTTCCTGGTGGGTTTTATCTTGGCATGAGTCGGATGAAGTCAATCAAATAGATTCTAACGATCTTAACAGTAGGAATTGCCTCTCAGCAGATAAATGCACCCTCAACTCCCCCGCTGATGATGACGCTTATGTAAAGCTATACTTCACTAATGATAGTGTGATTCAAATTGAAACCACGAAATCTGGTTTTGCAAACACACCTATGTTGCAAACCTCTGCCGGTGCAAAATCAAATATGAGCCCCGAAGAAGTTGCTGCTATATATCCCGGGTCGGTAATAAAAGAAGAAGGTACTTTAAGTCGTAAAACTGAAATTATCGTCGCTGATAGAGGATATACTTTATCAAGTTATTTAGAGTGCCCGCCTTATAGCTTTTTAGGCCCATGTAAACATAAAGGAATCCATCGAATTTACGACCCCGTTAACGGGTCAATAAATGAGATAAACAACAAACTTGAACTGAACAATCTTTCTGGTAATAGAGGAAAGAAGAAGTTTTATACTCTGGTTGCTCCTGAAAGTGCAGGACAGACAATAATAAAAATTTCTAAAGGAAAAGGTGATGCTGATTTATATGTAAAAAAAGGTTCCACACCAACACTAAACTCGTTCGATTGTCGTCCCTATCAAGATGGAAACAATGAAACGTGTAAGTTTAATACGCCAGGCACTTATTATATTATGGTACTTGGCTATTCAAGTTATTCTAGTCTCAGTTTAAAAGGATTTTCAGAATAGCCACTTTATATTAAGTGCATTTACTATGATACTAGCTTAGATGGAAGTTATACTGCACATAAATTGTAATAATTTTGACTTATACCTATAAAAAAAGGGGAACCGGCTAAGCTAGTAAAATTAACAATCACCTCAAAAACAGATATCAGTCAAACTAAGTCTGAACCAGTTTCTCTTATACTTTAAATTTTTTGATAGCATCTAATTGTTGCTTGGTTAATTCATCTAAGTTTTGACATGCTTGCAAATTAGATTCAGCATGGCTTAAAGTTGAATTAGCTATCTGATTAATTGAATTAACAGTCATATTTAAACCATGTGCTGCATTGGATTGTTCGTCGGTAACATCTTTAATTTCATTGCTCTTCTGCTCTACAGCTTTGATTGACTGGATAATCATATCTAAAGAGCGCGAAGTTTCCTCAGAAGACTCTACCGCTATAATTGACTGAGTCATATTTGCTTTCATTACCGTGACAGCTTCTGCTGACCCTGTTTGCAAACCTTCAATCATTCTCTGAATTTCAGTTGTAGATTCCTCCGTTCTATTAGCTAGAGTACGCACTTCATCTGCAACGACAGCAAACCCTCGACCCTGATCCCCTGCCCTAGCTGCTTCAATTGCTGCATTTAATGCAAGTAAATTGGTTTGCTCTGCAATACCTTTAATAACATCAATTACACCACCAATTGAGTCAGTTCCTTTAGCTTGTTCAAGGATAATATTCGATGCACTTTCAACATCTTGATTAAGCTGCTTCATCGTAGTAATTGTCCCTTGCACAGCCTGAATCCCTAAATTAGAATTTTCTTTCGCACTATTGATGGTTTGTATTGCATCCTCAGTATGTTTATTAATCGCTTCTACTGTCGAATCTAACACCTCCATAGCATTGACAACATTATTTACTTCAATTTGTTGCTTATTAATATTTTGATGCGTTCCTTCCGCTGAATGTGTTAGGTTTAGAGATGCAGCAGAAATTTTCTCAGTCGAGTTTTCCACTTGTTTGAGAATTATATTCATACGCTCCAGCATCCTATCAAATGCTAGGCGAATATTACTTAGCTCATCATCTGAAGACTGTGTATCAATATCTGAGTACTTATCTATTTGCTCTTTTAATTTAGCTAAAGGTGCTAATATACTATTTGAAATTAAAAATAATATAGTCGTTGTCAATAATATTGCCACTATCATAATAATGAAACCATTTGTTTGAGTTTCTGAAATAGATAGTTGAGCACCTTGACTTATAGCATCAGCAAGTTTTTTCTCAATGTTAACTAGTTTTTTAAAGCTTACCCTTGCTTTATTCGCAATAGGTGACGCTGTTGCCTTATAATTTTTCCATGCTTCATTTCTAATTCTCTGAGACCTATCAGTCTCACCTAATGTTCTCATACGTCTCAACCCGTCATCTAGAAAAGCCATAGTATCTTGTTGAGAACCATGGATGGCTTTTAATAATTCTGTCTGATCACCTACGGGTAGATAATCAACCGTATCTAGTAAAGCTCTAAATGAATCTTTAATATCGCTAATTCGATTGATAAGTTTATTTAAGTTCTTATCATAATTGTCCCCCAGCATAATACTGCGAGATAGGCGAGAACAATAATTCATGTCGCGACTAATTTGTAAAATATTAGTATTACCTTGCACAGCTGTTTTTTGATACAACTTAAAGCTATGGTCAATATATGAAAGGCGGTTACTTTGCCACATAACTAGTAGAATTCCGCAGAAAACAATAAATCCAGCTAATAAGGCTAATCTTTTTTTAATTGTGAATTTAATTAGCATTTTATACCCAAAGTTTTTAAAAAAACAATTAGTCTAGGAGTGACTTTAAGATAGCTATTTTTCTATTAAAATCTAATAGCACTCATTCCCTTATAATTACTAATGTATATTCAAAAGTATAGTTTACTTTGTCTAAATAACAGGTTCCTAGGTAAAAAATTTCAATGTATTTCAGCTAGATGAGAGTTTTTTTGAAAAAACTAGAATAGTTGAGTTGCTCGTTAGATTAAGAAAACCTGATAACTTAGCTTCATTTAGTTGGCTTTTTTCTTATTCCCTTATTTTTTATGTTTGATTTCAATATTTTCAATTACTATCACATACTACTATTCCCCCCCTCCTAGAAGCACAAATACCCACTAAGATAGTTATTTTTCGAAGAAAGACTTGTAAGAAAATAGTATTAAAATAAACCTAGCTCCATTGAGTCATGATGGCATTCAAATGATTTTTATTGTCATACAGAATATTTACTTCCTACTTTCATTTAAAAAGGGCTGTGTTCAAAACTATTGAAGAAGTCATTCCATACAAAGAAGCCAATGATACTGCTGATCTTGTTGCTGAATATAAAAACAAAAGATATCTTCGGATGAATTCATAATGTTTCTTGATCCTAGCCCTTTACATTTAAGTTTCAATGCAAAAAGAACGCATCTAAGAACCAGATAATTAGCATAAATCGCTTAGACAATATATTAGCAAATAATAATATATAAAAAAAGAACTCTGTGCTAACCCAGTTTTCAAGACAGCATTTTAAACAAATCTTTTCAAAATACCATGCTAAATATATCGTCACTACTCATATATCCCTAATTGTGACCTACATCTCATATAGATTTTTACAAACATGACAAACATCACATAGATAAAAATAAAAGCCTTATATATCAATAGTTTAATTTACCTAATGGTTTAAAAGTGATACCATTTATCCCGACTCTAATATAGTTTGTAGCCAGCTAACTTTTACCCTACCATTTCATTCTCTCAAATAGCTAGCTATCCATTTTTAGTGCAAAGTTTTTAGCTACTACACATCTCAATCTAGGGAAAAAATGACAAAAAATACAGGATTCATTGGCTCTTTTCTATCATTAATTTTTCCAAAAGTATTGGTAGTATAAAATATATTTCAGATGATAATAAACCAGCATATTAAAGTATCAGAACTCATTAAATAATTAATACAACTTAGTCTTTTTAGGTTTTTTATGCTGAATTTTTAAACATTGAAAATTTTTCTCAAACTTAAATGGCTTTTAACCCTTTGTTAAATTATTGTATCGTGAGATTTTATACGTAGAGACATGCCTATGAGAAGTAAGATACTTACCTTAAATCTGAATGAAGCGAGTTAATTAATGCTTTGCTGATATTGCTAAAAAACAGTATTGCAAAAAACTAAAATTATTCACTATAAATCACTTAGAGTCTAATCCATACAATCTTTTTTAATTTAATTATAGGAGTATGTACGATGATAAAAATTCTATCGATACTTATGTTTTCTTTTTTTTCTTCCATCACATGGGCACAGCCGCCCTACGGCCCGGATATGATTCTTACACCAGATGGGGTTTATAATGAATGGGAGGTTACATATTACTACGATAATGATTCAGGTCTAATTGGGGGTAACTCTCATACTCAGGGAAATACGCAAAAACTGTGCTTTTTTTATGCTGGCACAGTAGATTCTCATCAAAGATATTATGTGGTAAGTTCCAGTTATAATGGATGGTTTGGTACCACAACCCAAGAAGGAGATCTCGTCAGAATTAAGATGACTTTTTGGAATGGTGATGGCAATGATGAGATGAGCTTTAATCTATCCACTATGGGGGCAAAAGATCGAGGTATGGGACATTGGGATGAAACAGTAGAAACATGGACTCCTTTTGGCTATACCTATTGGGGTAATACTGAGCTCCGCCGCACAGGAAAATGTAAATTTTCTGGCTCTAAAGATTATACTGCGGATGAAATTGAATTGGCTGAAGAGATGCGTGGGAAAAATGCAGAACGTCTCCGTATGTCTAAATCACCGATGGGGAAAACACGAACAAGTATTAAATAACTCTTTTAAGCTGTAAAGCCAAGCTAACTACTCGCTTTTCACGAGTGGTTAGCTTGATAAAGAGTTCAATTTAAGTTTTCTACTTTTTTTATAATAGGAAATATTCGTGTTATTTGGATTCAAGCTTTTATGCTATAGGTATATCCCACACTATATATCACCATTGTCTCTGCTTATTGCCCAGATAACAAACAGGGGCAAGTTAACTTTAATTTCTATAATTTTTTTTAATAATTTAAAGCTAACTAAACTTCATTTTCTACCGACCAAATCAATACTATTTTCACTCACAGCGATAATTTTAGAAGTTACTAATTCTTTATGCTCTGGTTTTGAAAATTTCTTTTTCATCGGCGGTAAAAGTAGATCGTAATATGCAACTGCTCTTAATTTTATAATTTTCATTTTCGGTACAGAATAAAGTAATTTCCTGGTTTCATGGGGCTTCAATCGTGTATCGCCTAAAACTTGTGTTGCTTTAGGTGGCGGAGCTGGTTTTCCTTCTTTATCACCCAAACTATACATAAACATAGCTTTTTTATCATCTTGAGCAGGATGAGATTGACTACTTGACCAAACTACCTGCCCTTCCTTGTCATAGCCAGTTAACCTGACATAAACATTTCTGAAAGGAGCGCCTGTTGGAAAATTATGAGGCAGCTGATTAGTTAATTTAATGCTTACGTCTAATGTATTATTTCTCGTAACTGTAGACATTGTCATTAACAAACCCTTGCTCACCATTTTGGCTGAGTGCCCACCTAATAAACTATGATCCACTTTCCCATTGACTACAGGCATATGGCAACTTAGACAATTATTAGATCCACCTGATGAAGCAATTTCACCTCCGGTTTGACAGAGAGCAACTTTATTAGAGTTTTTCCGCTGATCATGACAGCCCATACAAACAGCACTTGTTTTAAAAATATCAGGGTTTGCCGAGTTTTCAAATAGTGGATGTTCCCAATCAGGCCCTGAATGGTTTGTACCCGGCCCTTGTAAAGATGATTCAGAAAACTCATAGGCTTTAGTACCTAACCTTAATCCACCGCTAGCTTTTTTAGTTCCTTTAAATTTGGTTATGGTATGACAAGCAACACAATTAACACCTTCGTTATAAACAGGTAAAGCAGCTAAATTGGTTTTGCCATCTTTTGCTGCGGCAGGTGCATGACATTGCAAACACACCGGATACTTATCCTTTTTTTTAAGTCCTTCCTCTTTGGGGTTACCAATAACTGCTTTATAAAATGCACCATGGATAGGATCTTTTAAAGCTGTACTGTTGGCGTGCATAGACCCCTTCCATTGGGAATAAATTTCTTCATGACAGGCTTTACATTCTTTAGCAGAGACAAGATGAAGAGGTTCTTTTTTTTGAGCCAGAACAGTATTAATAGAACTACTTAAAAATAACAAGATAAGTAATGTATAAAACCGAGTGACATGATTCATATCTAACATAGTAACTCCATTTAGTTAATCGATATCAAGGAAAGGATATTGTATTTTAAAGTATTATTAAATTACAATGTACTAAATCAATAGCTTATTTGCAACTATACACGCGTAACCGAGGCCGAGTGAAGTATACTTTATTCAATTTTAGTCTGTACCTAAAGAAATGCACAATTTTTTGATAAGCACCTAAGCTGTAACAACAGATGATATAAAAGCTACTAGTTGAAGATAAATAAGTCCCTCAAATGCTGTTTACTTGTAGTAAGCTTATTAATAGTTAGTTATACAGGATATGTAAAATGATCAATGTATCAAAGATTTTAATTTGTTTTAGTCCTTTCAACGTAAAAAACCTTGTTCATTCGAAGAGACTACTTTCTATACTGATAGTTTTAGTTACTCTCTCCGCCACTCCTTCCTTGAATGCCGCTCCTAATAGCAAGGAAACCTGTTTATTAGAAGCTATTAAAGAAGCTAATAATGATCAAACAATCGGTGAAATTCGCAAAAAATGCTCTGACCGTCTCAACCAGAAAAACTTGAGCCACCCTTTGGATGATTTTACTAACAATGAACAATCTAATCATGATCTAGCTGATAATTCATTAGACAAAGATCCAATAGCAAGACGAATTAAACTGGAAGAAGCCGTAGAGCTTAACCCCTTTATGCTAACGGCACACAAGCCAAACTATTTTTTACCCTTCGCCTATAACTTTGATCGTAACGAAGAATCATTTCGATCAGTACTAGGAGAAAAAAAAATGGATAGTGCCGAAATGAAATTTCAGGTTAGCCTCAAATTTCCAATTTGGAGGGGGTTGTATAAAGACTATGGTGACGTTTATATGGCCTATACCAACCTATCTTTCTGGCAAGCTTATAATAGCAACTTTTCTAGCCCATTTCGGGAAACTAACCACGAACCCGAACTTTTTATCTCCTTTAAAAATAACTGGAAATTTTTTGGAATTACCAATAATGTAATAAATATAGGTGCTGTGCATCAGTCGAATGGTCAGAGTGGAGCGCTTTCACGAAGCTGGAATAGAATATATGCAAATTTTATTTTTCAAAAAGACAATTTCACAGTCAGTTTAAAACCCTGGCTGCGAATTACAGAAGAAGATAATAATGACGATAATCCTGATATTGAAAAATACTTAGGACATGGTGAATTGAGAGTTGGATACAAATGGAAAGATCATACTTTTTCTAGTATGTTTAGAAATAATTTTCGTTCTGATAATAAAGGGGCTTTTGAACTGGGCTGGAGCTTTCCCATCGGAAACAGAATACGAGGTTATATGCAGTATTTTTACGGTTATGGTGAAAGTTTGATTGATTATAATGTTAGCACTAATCGTTTAAGTGTTGGTCTCGCTCTCACCGACTGGATGTAACGCTGGTGTGGTTATCACTTTGACATGGGTACGGTTTTCTATTTATTTTAGAAGATAGCAGTTTTGTTTATAATCGTTTCCCTAGTGTTTATAAAATCAGCCAAAAACAATTGACTTTCCCTCAGCCTATCTAAACAATAAAATGTTTTTCTAGGCAGCCTTCTATCAATCATTACCTGATTTTTTACAGGCATTGATTGATAACCTATTGGTGGCAAAATTACACCCCAACTATTTCCACGCAGCACATCAAATAACCTGTTGTAGCAACCAGAAATACATATTAAAGAATCCACTCATTTCAAATAATTCATTCCGTATCGTATCGTATCGTCTATACCCAAAAAATTTCACTGAACAAAAACATATAAATAGTGTAAAACCTTTTCCAAAATATATTAAGAAGATCACGAAACTATTTAAGAACTTTTGTTAGACTATTAGAGTCCATGGTTATGCATATGAAGCATTCTTTTTAAATCAAAACATTGCAGATGCTATTGTAAACTTTCTCTCTGAACGAGGAACTTTAAAAACAGGTAACAGGGCACATTAATAATAATAAAAACACAACATCAATCTATTCCTTTATTTATGAAAAAACTACAGAAAAAATATTTTTTAAAAGTACTCCTTTTAATGGCACTAGGTTCAGTCAGTACAACTTCTGGAGCCAACGAATATGACCAACGTCAAGTGCTTTCTCTTAATAAAGCGCAACAAACATATGTACTGACAGAAATGCGCAGTTTATTAAAAGGAATAGAAACTATTGTTTCTGCACTGGTCGCTGATGACCTGGAAAAAGTTACAAGACATGCAAGACCTCTAGGAATGGCTATGAAAGAAACCCCAGAAAATAAGTTACATGGCATATTACCCAAGGCATTTATGATGCAAGGTAAAGCAATACATATGGCTTTTGACAGTATCGCTGATGATGCTGAACGTATTAAAGATCCGAAACATACATTAAAACAAATCAGTGAAACATTGCAAAAGTGTCAGGGCTGCCATGATAATTATCGAATTAAAGTAAGTGATGCAAGCACATCAAAAAACAAACCTAGAACGGGTAATGACTCAGAACAAATAAAACGTAAAAAATAAGGAATGCACAGAATAGAAGCAAAACCATGAAAAACACACACGATCCATATGTCATGTCGGCAATGATTTTTTATTAATCAACCAAACAACACAAGGCACGAGTATCCATTGATTCTCGTGCCTATCAACTTCCTAACCTTGCTAGCTTTAAACGTAGTATCGTATACACTGAAAAAAAGATTTTTTAATTTCAAGATAAAAATCTAACGAACGCGCAAAGCCTTAAAGGCTAAGCGATGGAGTTTTTCAAATGAAAATAAATTCAAAGATAAAATGACTGTTGATGTTATTGGTAATCCTAACTGTGGAAAAACTACTTTATTTCATGGTTTAACAGGTGCTAGACAACATGTCAGTAACTGGGCTGGTGTTATACTGTTAAGCAAAAAAAGGCTATTATCAATACTATTTTGCGAACAACGAAAAATAACAAATCGGTAGTGGGTCGAACTTAATAGAGAAGCCCTCCTACAACCTCGCTCCTTATTCAGCAATGACTGTTGAAAGACTTTCCAAAAAATTTTGTTCTTTAATGGGTTCTTTTTTTTCAATGGGTGCAGGAGGAGTTGTCGTTAGAACAGTGCTTACTTTAACCGCTGGATAAAAAAGCTGTTCACCACCTTTACTAAAATTATTAATAATGGCTTGCCCTTCTGGACTAGTAATAAAGGTGATATATTTTTTAGCAAGACCATAACGAACATAACGATGTTTTTCAGGGTTAACCGCCATCACATGATAGGGATTAAACAGTGATGTATCACCTTCAAACTGTACCTTTAAACTTATTTTATCTGAGTAGGCAATTTGTGTTCCTCGATCAGTTAAAGCATAAGCCTCTTTATCATCCGCAATTTTTAAAACTGCCCCCATCCCTTGCCCAACAGCCGAATACCACATTCCTTCAGGGGATATGCCTGACTGTTTCCATATTTTTTTTTCTTTTTTATGGGTACCAGAATCATCTCCACGCGAAATAAATGCAGACTCTGTGCTGGCAATTTTGGCTAATGCTTCCTCTACTGATTTGCTTGCAGCAATAACAGCCGGGTCATTTTCTGGGCCAACAATCACAAAATCATTATGCATAACAACAGCACGATCAATAAAGTCACCCTGTTTAACATACTGTAATTCTGTCTCTGGAGCATGAACAAATACAATATCCACATCACCATTTCCGCCAATTTTAAGGGCTTTACCTGTACCTACAGCAATAACATGCATTTTAATATTATGTTTTGCTTCAAAAACGGGGTTTAACACCTTTAACAATCCAGAATTTTCTGTACTCGTTGTTGTAGACATTCTTAAAATATCTTCGGCCCAGCCAGGCTGAGTAAAAAGGCAGGGTAAAAACAGTATCAGTAAAAAAAATTTCATATTAAAATGCCCATTGTCCACGAACTTGAAATAAGCTAGGTTCTTCACCATGATGCTTTCCACCATCAACATCTAACACATTGACATAGTTTCCAGAAAAACGAAGAGTCGAGGTTGGAAACCAGTTAATTCCAACCGTGACACTATCAGCTTGCCCACCATCAATTTCGTGGTCATTTAAATCAACTGAGCCATAACGTGCTGCAAGTTGCCACGCACCAATACCTCCGTGACCGACAATACCTTTGGGTTTAATTCCACCAAATTTCCCTTTTTGATAATTACGTGATTCACCTGTTAAAAAGAAAGCAGCTTCTGCATACCAGCCATCAAAATCAAGGTCAGGCGCGCCATTTCGTTCAACTTTAGTCCAGATGTATTCTGATTGCATAGAAAAAGAACCTTCTACAATAGCCAGCTCTGTCCCTAGTTTAAATGTACTACCAGCAAAAATTGATCCGGTATCTATAATGTTAGTACCTGACACATGTGTTTCTACTTGCTGTTTAAACCTAACTTTTCCACCATCATTCATTTCACGATAATCACTTGCAACAGCTAAGTGAACGACACGTGCTTTCTCATTAAAAGGTGTATAAGTTAACCGACCTGATGCACTCCACCCTTCGTCTTTACCCGCCTTAGAGGTACTTACAGTGTCACCAAAAAAACCAGCAGAAGCAGTCCAGTGCTTATGTTTTGTAGAAGCCATTACACCGATATGTCGACCGGGAGTAAATATGTCAAGTAACGACCTCTCTGTAAAAGAGATATATTTCGAACTGGTTTGTTCCTGTAACATAAAGGGGTCTTTAAAATTACCCACTTTTAATTGAACATGATCAAAACCATTATAGCTAATAAAAGCATCCTTAATTCCCCCTACTCCAGAACCCGTAAAATCATACTGTAACTTATATCCCCAATCATGAAACATATGTCCTTGAATATACAATCTAGCGCGTCGTATTTCTGTTCCATTTCCCATTTCAACACCATCTTCATCGTACCAAGCAGAATCTAGTTGAACGCGTCCGCCTATTTTTGCTAAAAACTCATTATCACTTGTTTTAACTTGAATTCCACCTTTATCAACCACTAACTCTACTGGTGTTTTCTCATCATTTTGTGATGTTGGTACTTTTTCTTGGTTATGAATTGTTTTTTTAGTGTTAATTTCATCCAGTAATCGCCCATACTGAGCATCATCTACTGTTCCATTTTTATGTAGCATTTTGATTAGCATAAGCAATTCAGACTCTGCTTGTGCTTGAGGAGACAATGAGACACAAATAAGTCCTATTATTGCTGTTTTTTTTAAGTTTATTAAATTATTCATTTTTTAATAAATATATGCAATTATTTTCATAAGATAAAGTTTCCAGCAGAGATGAAACATAATTTTATTTATTGTATAGTTTATTTATAAAAATAAAAACATGAATAATAATACCTATTTAGAATGTCAATTTAAGTTTCCAATACTCATTAAAACCAAGCATTGAAGTCGACAAAAAATATTTCATTTAGAGCCTGCCCTTAAGGACTCTCTGATTAAGTTAATTAGAATTTAGCGCAGAAAAAACGGTCATATTTTTCACGAAGTAAGAGATAACTGTCATTCTATTGCATCGATCTTTGTGGAAAATAGCAGCCGTTTTAGTAAGCTAAAAATAATTGGATTTGATCAAAGCTTCCTTAAACATTGAAAAGATCTAATAAACTTAGCTTTAATGGATAAACAACAAAGCAAAGGAATAATTAACTGATCTAAGAAAAATATTGCTGACAACTACAGAAGAAAGGAATTATTCCTTAGCAAAATATTAGCCATTGTATCTATTCAGTCTAATACCTCACTACAACCTCCTGTCTTAGGTCAACCTAAACAATTAGTTCTTGTTACCAGCGATTCAAAAAAAATCAATAAGCTTCGCGAGTTAACGATACCAATAGAATTACATATGGATGGAAGCAGACAAGCACTCGCTGCTTATGCTGATAAAAAGTGCTGAGTATCGTCAGTAAGATAAAGAGCGTGGCAATTCAAATTATGATAGTTTGATTAAATTGATAGCCTAAGGTTTCACTATTTTTGGCGCTATAAACAAGTGGGTGGTTTTGGCAGTCCTGCAATTTTACAAGCATATTTTAAGGGGCCTTGAGGGAATAATTTATGCAGATATCGGCTATTCCCTTTATCTTCCCCAAATTCTTTTTTAATTGCTTTTGTAAACACGCGAGCGTTAGGTAAATGCTTAAACGCTTGATAATAGTGCCGAATAAAAAGCAAAATTTCCCAATGAAGAGGTGTCAATTCTAAATCATTTAACTGACTAATTTTCAATGCAACATTCTCATTCCAATCATTTAAATCGACTAAGAACCCTTCATCTGTTGTTTTTAAAACCTGTTCTTCTACAATTAGCTCCACGTCCGAATCACCTTGTTTTTCTCAGTTAACTGGACTAAACCGGAATAATCAATGATATCAAACCCCAAGACTAACTCGCTCGCATCAATGCCTCTTATTTCGAGATCACATTTCAACACATATAAATTAATATTAAGTTTGATCATTTTCTGTAGTTCATCAGTCAAACCACTCCCTTTAATAAGGCGAAAAACAGAACTTTCAAGGAACACGAGATCATCACCACTATCCATACGATGTAAAAGTGAACCATCAAAAGTTGATTGGAAAATTAAATGCAACATAGTAACAATCAACACCCTGAAAGCTTACGAGCCAATATAGCTTTTTTTCAATCATTTACTATACTATTCTCTAATTAATTAAGAAATATGTTTTATACAAAGACTACACAGTCTTTTATGGTCTCTATACAAATAAAGATACTGTTATTTGTTTATTTTACAGCAGAAAATAACTCTCAGTTAATTTGTAACTTCTGTGTAAACCATTAATATTAAATACACTAATAAAATATATAGATTTTAACTCTCTTCATACAGAGTATATGATGCCCCACCAACTTGGGATAAACATAAAAAACATTCAATATTTATATGCAGAACATTTCTGAATACAAAAATCAAAACCAAAAACAGATTCTTTCTTATCTGAAATTGCTATTAACAGAAAAGTGCTTAATTTCGGCAAATTTTGGTGCTAATAAAAAAGACACTTTTTTAACTGCTTTTATAGAGGTTGATCAAAAACAGCAAACAATAACAATTGATTGTGGTCCAAAGGAATACCTAAACAAAAGATTGTTATCGAGTCCTATTATTAAATTTTCGACTAAATATCAAGGCATCAAGGTTTTGTTCGAAGGTAGAAAAGTTAAAAAAGCTGGCTCACCTAGTCAGCCTTCTTTCACTATCGCTATTCCTAATTCAATATATTGGATTCAAAGACGCCAATTTTACAGAGTTAAATCTCCCTTATCTAAAAATAGTTTTTGTGTCGTCTCTTTGTATAACGAAAAGACAAAAGAAGAAACAATGCTTAAGCTGCAGTTATATGACATCAGTGCCACAGGGTTTTCTTTTATCAATGAATCAATGGAATTTAATGAATTATTCAATCCTTCTTTAAAGTTTGAACAATGTAAACTCATTCTAGAAAATGAAGAGGAACATCCTATTTCATTTGAAACTATACACAATACCTTTTTAAACCCTAACAATCCAAAAGTTGGTGTTCGTATTGGCTGTTGCTTTACTGAAGTTGCATCTATGCTGCAATCATCAATTATCCGTTATATGCAAGAGGTTGAAAGAGAAATAAAACATAAAGAACTATAAGGTAAAGCAACAAAAACATCTTCCCTAAATTAGCAACCCTAAATAGACTCCCTTTAATAAGCAGCATAAATGCCTATTAATTAATATTTTTCCTCTTTACCGAGACCATGGAAGATCTTTCTCAATATTGCATTAAATTACCTAAGAAACTCTAGTTCATTTAAACACACACATCGCTAAAAAATGATTCATTATTAATAGTTGCTCCAAGGAATATATTATTAGAGGATTACTCTGTTTAATTATTGTCAATTTCAAAAGTAATATTGATGGCATTTTTATTTTTTTCAGGTCAATCTTTATAAAGCCAACGGGTTGGGGTTGGCTGTCAATTTTTGAACACAAACCAGGCATCTGAAAAAGCGTTTATTCGCTACATGCAAATGATTGAACGTGAAATAATAAATAATTTAGGATAAGATCAGATATAAAATAATATTACCAATCAGCTTATTCTGTACATATACATCAAATCATTCTCATGTTTAATACTTCTATCTTAGAAAACAAAATTTACAGTGTTTCCCAACTGAATAGAGAAACAAAGAATTTGTTATCAGATCATTTTTCTTATGTACAAGTTGAAGGCGAGATTTCTAATTTAAGTAACCCTTCATCAGGTCATATTTATTTTTCTCTCAAAGATAAAAAAGCACAAATTCGCTGTGCCATGTTTAAATCACAATTACGCCGTTTAAAGTTCAAACCTGAAAATGGTAAACAAATCATACTTACCGCTCAAGTAAGTTTGTACGAAGCTCGTGGAGATTACCAATTAATTGTTGATAAAATGCAAGAGGCGGGTGAAGGAGCCTTACAAATAGCGTTTGAGCAATTGAAAAAAAAATTACAAAATGAAGGCTTGTTTGATCTTAGCTTAAAAAAAAATTTACCTGAAATACCTTCACAAATAGGGGTTATCACCTCTCCTTCTGGTGCTGCAATTCATGATGTTTTGAGCGTTCTAAAAAGAAGATTCCCTGCGATTCCAGTCATCATCTACCCTACAGCTGTACAAGGTAATTTAGCTAAATCAGAAATAGTTAGCGCCTTAGAAACAGCCAATAAGCAAAAACAGGTGGATGTAATTATTTTAACTCGGGGGGGAGGATCGATAGAAGATCTGTGGTCTTTTAATGAAGAGTCCGTTGCGAGAGCTATCGTAAAAAGTAAAATCCCTGTCATTTCTGGCATTGGTCATGATGTTGATTTTACCATTGCAGATTTTGTTGCCGATCTCCGTGCACCAACGCCTTCCGTTGCAGCAGAAAGTACAGTGCCTAATCAGTCAACATGGCTTTCTACGTTCCAATCACTTGAAAACCAATTAATAAAAACCATTCAACTTCATATTTTAAACTATCAACAATCAACAAACTGGATTAACAAAAGATTACAACAGCAACACCCAGGACAAAAACTGAAGCATCACGCACAAACACTTGATCATCTTGAGAGCCGTCTTGCTCATGCTATAAATAATAAAATTCAACACAATAAGCACTTGTTGAAAAATAAACTTACCATTTTTCATCAACACAACCCTAGCTCTAAAATAGCTCGTTATAAAGAACAACAACATTATTTATATATCAGGTTAAACAACACGATTAAACGCCAGTTAAAAAATTTACAAAGACAACATCTTTCTCTTGTTCAAACTTTACATGCAGTAAGTCCTCTAGCTACGCTTGAAAGGGGTTATTCTATTGTTACCGAGCCTGAGTCATCAACAGTCATCAGCTCTACCCAAAAATTATCAATTAATGACAAAATCAAAACCCGTTTTGCTCACGGTGAATTGATTAGTCAGATTATGGACATTAAACATGATTAAAAATGCATTTATTCTCTTACTTAGTTCTTTCTTTTTTTCACCTTTAAGTTTAGCAAAAATACTTCCCAACGAATTAGTGGCTCCAGGAGGCATTTTAATCATGCCTGTAGCTCAAATATCACAAACAGCCCCCAAAGTATTTTTCAATAAAAATAGAGTATTAGTAACTGCATCTGATAAACAGTGGGTTGCATTAGTTGGCATTCCTCTCTCCACAAAAATTGGAGCCCATAAGATCACTATTCAATTAGGGAATAACGTTCATCAAAAACTTTTTAGTGTTGTAGATAAAGAGTACCCAGCCCAACGCCTCACCATTAAAAAGAAACGCATGGTAACCGGTTTTACTGAAGAAGATTTGAAAAAAATAAATAATGATAAAAAGCTTATGACCAAAGCTAAAAAAGTTTGGACAGAACAGTCCATTGATGCTAATTTTATAGCCCCTGTTGATGGCAGGTTAAGTAGTTTATTTGGCTTAAAACGATTTTTTAATGATATTCCTAAACGTCCTCATAACGGCTTAGATATTGCAGCACCGACTGGCACACCTATTATTTCCCCTGCATCTGGAAAAGTAATTAACACAGGAAATTATTATTTTAATGGGAATACTGTTTTTTTAGATCATGGCCAAGGGTTATTAAGCGCTTATCTTCATATGAATACCATTTCGGTCAAACCAGGACAACAAGTAAAACAAGGGGATATCTTAGGTACAGTTGGAGAAACAGGGCGAGTGACTGGCCCTCATTTACATTGGATAGTTTACTTAAATAAAACACCTGTTGACCCTGCTTTATTTATTGCAGACGATATAGCTAGGCTAGATGCTAGAAATGACAAAGAAAAAAAGTAACGCCTTAGATTGTTTATCTTACTCAAAAGCAAGCCCATGTACTCAATTTATAACTGTATATAGATATTTTAAGGCTCCTCGTCTCGTACGCACCATCGTGCATCTTCATGATAAATTTTAGGGCTCCATATAATAGTCTAATAATTTTGGAAGGATTATAGCTTATAATCCAGAAAAATAAGGGTCACTAAAAATACTCCCCCGCTTGAAGTCAATATGTGGATATCAAGCCTTTTTTTGTCAATATTAAAATCAATTGATGCAATTAGCCAAGAAGAATCAACGTGCAGTGCCTGTTGAAATATTTCTGTCATCATAATGAAAGGAACTCGGTAGCTTATAAAATCAAGAATTATAAATTACCCACTCTTTTTTCAAAAAAGCCATTTGTTTTACCTGCTCCCAAGGCTCCTCATCATCATAAATGATAAAAGCATCATTTCCACTAAAAGTATGATTTTTATTGTCCCTAAATTTATTTTTATTATCCATAAATTTAATAACACCTGCTTTTTTTAGGCTGGTAAAAAGATGAAGATCAGTTATGCCTCCAATGAAATGTTCTTGTCTCATATTTGTTGTCTCCAGAGTTTATCCTTCGACACGATCACGGATACTGAATTTATAACGAACGGATTAGTGTCATTCCCAGAAATCTAAGCAAACATAGAGTATACAGAATTAGCTACAGCCTTATCCCCCCCCCCATCACTTTAAATTCGAGGTTTTTAGTCAGGTTGTTTTCGTACAATAGTCGATAAATCTCTGGTTTAATGATAATGTATTTTTCTGATGCTCCACCAAAACCAAAATATTCTTGTGTCTTGAAAATGAGTGCATCGGTATCCCCCTTAAAGTTAGGAAATGGCCCTATCCTTAGCCAACCATATCGCTTAGAGCTACATTTTTTACAGACTTCATAGTATCCCATGCTTAGGTGCCCATAGTCTTCCATGCCTGAGTACTCATAATATTCCATGTCATGGTGCTCATAGGACTCAAGGTCGAGGGGATGATCTGAAACTTTATCAATTTTTAGTTGTACAACGGACTGCAACTCGGAAAGACCTCTTGCCCCTTTTAAAACAGGAAATGCCTCTATCCCTAACGGCTCAAAATATTGCTTCCAGGTTTCTTTCTTTATAAACAGCGCATCACTGATCCATAAGCTAAAAAAATGGTTATTACCTCGCCAACCTGGTTCCCGCGTTATTCTATAAGGGTTAATTTGGGATCCCCCCCTTAAGCAACGCCTGCACCCATTATTATCCATGGTCAATGGATAATAATCACGTCCACCCACCCCCCCTTCCGGTTGGGGATACTGAGTAAAATGATTTGTAGAGAGTTTAATGTAGTCGGCTTTAAGAAGTTCATCATGTGAAAAAATGCTTGAGACTATATTACTGCTATATACTGGTCTTTTATTTTTATCATTTTTTTCGATTGATAGAATTTGTTTTACCTGCTCCCAAGATTCATCAACGAACGGATTAGTGTCATTCCCAGAAATCTAAGCAAACATAGAGTATACAGAATTAGCTACAGCCTTATCCCCCCCCCATCACTTTAAATTCGAGGTTTTTAGTCAGGTTGTTTTCGTACAATAACCGATAAATCTCTGGTTTAATGATAATGTATTTTCTTGACGCTCCACCCCAACCAAAATATTCTTGTGTTTTAAAAATGAGTGCATCGGTATCTCCCTTAAAGTTAGGAAAAGGACCTGTTTGTAGTCCACTATATCGCTTAGAGCCACATTTTTTGCAAACTTCATAGTATCCCATGCTTATGTGCCCGTAGTCTTCACCATCTGAGTACTCATAGTATTCCATATTATGATGTTCATAGGATTCAAGGTCGAGGGGATAATCTGACACTTTATCAATTTTTAGTTGTACAACGGACTGTAACTCGGAGAGTCCTCTTGCCCCCTTTAAGACGGGAAATGCCTCTATGCCTAACGGTTCAAAATATTGCGTCCAGGTTTCTTTCTTTATAAACAGCGCATCACCGATCCATAAGCTAAAAAAATGGTTATTACCTCGCCAACCTGGTTCCCGCGTTATTCTATAAGGGTTAATTTGGGATCCCCCCCTGAAGCAACGCCTGCACCCATTATTATCCATGGTCAATGGATAATAATCACGTCCACCCACCCCCCCTTCCGGTTGGGGATACTGAGTAAAATGATTTGTAGAGAGTTTAATGTAGTCAGCTTTAAGAAGTTCATCATGTGTAAAAATGCTTAAGACTACATTACTGCTATATACTGGTCTTTCATTTTTATCATTTTTTTCGATTGATAGAATTTGTTTTACCTGCTCCCAAGGCTCCTCATCTTCATAAATGATAAAAGCATCATCTCCAGTAAAAGTATGATTTTTATTATTCCTAAATTTATTTTTATTATCCATAAATTTAGTAACACCTGCTTTTTTTAGGCTGGTAAAAAGATGAAGATCAGTTATGCCTGCAATGCAATGTTCTTGTCTCATATTTGTTGTGTCTTTGTTCTTTAATTATTCGAGTGCAAAAAAAAGTGAGTGCACTTAATAAAAACGCGAGTTATATTATACTTTTCAAAGTAACAATATAACTCGTATTTTTGTCTATTGCTCTATACTAACCATGTGGTCTAAACAATATCTCTTCCAGTTTTAATATTTCTGGATAATCCTTATAAACTTTTCTAAATGCCTCTCTAATTTGAGCTCGACTCATGTTAACTGCACCTCCTACTCTAGTTTGTGCAATTTCTCTTGACCACCACCCAGATACCGCCTTGTGATCCGCTCGTGTAAGAATGATAGAAAGCACCTTCTTTTCATTCTGATTAAGCGCAATAGAAAACACTCTTGGCACTATATGATGTGCTGCAATGACGCCACCAAAGCTTTTGGTTAATGCCTGACCATAATTATAATTTATAATGCCATATTTTTTGATCCACGGCCATGATCCAATTGACTTTAATCTATTTGTAGCAAAAAATGTTCCAACCCGGGTTGCAACAATCCACTTCCGCCCCTCCCAAACCCACAGCGCAATCTGTAGATGTATTTTTTCCTGCCTAATATTACCATTACCATTACCATAAACAATGATAGGCTTAAACAGCATATCGCCATTGGTCAAAGTTATGCCCAATAGAGGCGTATTTCCATCGGTAAGAAAGTTTCCGCTGCTTAAATCATAATCCAGCGTTGTGTTGAGACCCTCTGTTTCAATAATGACATCGCCATTAGTCGTACCATCCATTGTATAGTCATAAATGGACTGTTGGTCTACTGTTATGTCTTGAATATCATCCAGATGAATTCCATTCAGTTGAACCCGCAATCCCTTTTCTAAAGGACTAAATTCAATCGGGGTGGGTTGCGTATTTAGAAGGGAATCGGCAGATGAAAAACTGGTATCGGTTTTTAAGGTTTCTTGTTGGGTATAGCCAGAGTGGCTAAAAACCAGGGAGAAGAAAGTAACTAATAATACAGTTAATAGCTTGCTTTTATGTATGTATGTATGTATGTATGTATGTATTCATAATTGCACCTTTAATAGTTTTTAAAAGTCAGTTAAAAAAATAAAAGTAACATGAAGAAATTACTTTTATTTTTCTATGAAATTTCATCTTAAGTACTTGAAATTCATAGTTACTATATAAAAATTTCTATCATAATGCAAGTAACATTCTCCCAGTAAAAGGCGCGATGATTTTACACATATCAATAACTTACACAGTATGTTATCGTTAGCTGTTAAATGTGATTTACTTCACAGTTTTTCACAATCTTAGATAAGGGAGCAGAGGTTGTTATAATATTTTTTAACGGGCTATGCGCTTAACGCAAGTGGCTACTAGATCTTATGCTCATAAATTTCCAACTATTTTCTGATATGAAATCGGCTGCATGACCACGGTCATTTTGCATCAAACGGTAAAATAGCAACCTCTGGATCGTGAAGATCTACGGTTAAAGCAAAATGTGTACTCATCAAGAGAGTATTCGAGGTATTTTTTGCTTACCGCACCTTAATGAGTTCCCATACTCCATCTCTTCAAAAGTGATGCAACTCGATGCACCCCTGGCATGGCTACATGCACAGGATCACCCCTGTCAGGTTTTGATATGTTTATATCCTCGATTCTCAAGATCGTTAGACCTTTCCAAGCATCCATGAGGATTGTTGCTCCTTGCTCAACAACTTCGGAGACAAAATCAATGAAAAAAGCAGTTTAAAATCTTTCCAATAAAACGTGACTATTACGTTATCAATCCACTAGGGAATTGATAACGCAGGACTAACACTAGGAGGGGATAACGGCGTTTAGCAAATAGCGTCTAAAAACATGCTGCATAATCTAATACGGCTTCTTCACATTGAAAAAATACCCGAGGGTAATCTATCCTTATCACTAATTTTAAAGCATACTCAAAAAACACTGTTATTGTCATAAGTCGCGCGACAACAGCCCAATAGCGTGAACCAGTATTTAGCGAACTTCTCCAGACAGCAATCGTCCAAAAGATAACAGGGGTTAATAAGATCAAGTGAACTTCATCCCAACTAGAAACGGTAAAACGTCCGGCCTTAGCTAAATTATCAGTGATATATAAACTTAGATTGAGAATAATAAAAAAAGGCCAAAATACTAACCATAACTTTACTTGCCCTGTCCAAGAGTCAAATAAATATTTATACATTGTCAGCTCAGATATTTTGCCCCATTCAATTTCTTTATAATATGAATCAAAAGGGGTCACAATCGTTAATAATATCAATATAAAAACTATAGTGACCACATATTCTTGTGATGTTCCAAACTGTATATAAGAGAATAAAATCGGTAAAGAATAAATAAACATAATTATTCACATTTAGAAGCCAGTCAATGTCTATATTACAAAACTAATGGACATAAAAAAACCATATTCAACGAAAGGCTGAATATGATTTTTTTTATAAAATACTTATAGTTCGTGTCAGCTGTACGAACTATAACAACAAATAATTACAGTTTTGTTAATACTTTTGCCACAGTTTCCCCCATTGAAGAAGGTGTCGGTGAAATAGTAACACCCAAGTCTTGTAGCATTTCTACCTTCTCAGCTGCTGATTCACCAGCTGACGAAATAATCGCCCCAGCATGCCCCATTCGCCGACCTTTAGGTGCTGTTAATCCAGCAATGTATGCAACAACAGGTTTACTCATATGCTTACTTGCATAAATACCCGCTTCAACTTCTTGCGACCCGCCAATTTCACCAATCATCACCACAACTTTTGTTTCTTCATCCTGCTCAAATTTTTCAAATATATCACGATGAGAGCTGCCATTAATGGGATCGCCACCAATTCCAACTGAAGTTGAAATTCCTATACCTAATTCTTTCAACTGGTCAGCTGCTTCATAACCTAATGTTCCTGAACGACCCACGATGCCGACAATACCTTCTTTATAAATATGACCTGGCATAATGCCTAACATAGATTTTCCAGGACTAATCGTACCCGCACAGTTAGGCCCCGTTAAGACCATACGTTCCTCTTTAGGGAACTTACGTAAAAACTGTTTAACCTTCATCATATCTTGTGTAGGTATACCATCAGTAATCGATACACAATATTTAATCCCTGCTTCGGCAGCTTCCATAATTGAATCTGCTGCAAATGCGGGGGGTACAAAAATAATACTGGCTTCAGCACCTTCTTGTTCGACTGCTTCTCTGACTGTGTTGAAAACGGGGCGGTCTAAATGTGTTTGACCACCTTTGCCTGGAGTAATACCACCAACAACATTAGAACCGTAATTAATCATATCCTGTGCGTGGAAACTGCCTATTTTTCCAGTAAACCCTTGCACAATCATACGTGTTTCTTTATCGATTAAAATAGCCATTATGCGGCTCCTTTTGCTTTTTCTTTAGCCACTTGTTCATTACGAGCCTGAACTGCTTTTTCTGCTGCTTCTGCTAATGTTGTTGCAGTAATAATAGGCAAACCACTTTCTGCAATAATTTTTCGGCCTTCTTCTACATGAGTACCTGACAAGCGAACAATCAAAGGTACTTTCATATCGATTTTCTTAACCGCCTGAACCACGCCTTCTGCAATCCAGTCACAGCGGTTAATTCCTGCAAAGATGTTAACCAACATAGCTTTAACGCCTTCATCAGCTAAGACTAAACGAAATGCTTTTTCTGTCCGTTCAGCGGATGCACCACCTCCCACATCCAAAAAGTTAGCGGGTTCTCCTCCGGCTAGTTTAATCATGTCCATTGTTGCCATAGCAAGCCCTGCACCATTGATCATACAACCAATATCACCCCCTAAGCCGACATAACTTAATCCACGGTCAGCGGCATCCATTTCACGCTTATCTTCTTGGCTTTTATCACGTAACTCTGCTATTTTTTGACGACGGAATAGAGCATTGTCATCAAAGCCCATTTTTGCATCCATAATCATTAACTTGCCACTACCGCCAGTAACAATTAGGGGATTAATCTCAATCATATTAGCATCTAAGTCACGCATTGCACGGTAACAACCAGAAATTAATTTCACTGCAGGACTAATTTGAGAAGGCTCTAAACCTAAAGAAAATGCCATTTCTCTTGCTTGAAAATCTAATAAACCAACGGCAGGATCTATTTGAATTTTTTTGATTTTTTTAGGATTATTCTCAGCAACATCCTCAATATCCATTCCACCTTCGGTAGAACCGACCATAATGATACTTTCATGAGCCCGATCAACTAAAAGACTAAAATAAAGTTCTTTAGCGATATGAGTTCCTGCCTCAATATAAAGTCTTAAACAGACCTTACCTGCGGGTCCCGTTTGATGAGTCACTAACCTCTTCCCCAACATAGACTCAGCTGCAGCTTCTATTTCTTCATATGATTTACAAATTTTAACGCCGCCAGCTTTACCTCGTGCCCCCGAGTGAATTTGAGCTTTTACTGCCCAAACATCACCACCAATTTCTCTTGCACGTTGAACCGCGTCCTCGGGACTGTAAGCTAATCCGCCATCAGCGACTCTTACACCATATCCAGCCAAAATTTCTTTTGCCTGATACTCATGAATATCCATAGTATTCCTATTAAAATTTGTAAATTGGACGAGAACATTAATAAAATAACGTCCTCTGTAATTATCTAAACTAAAAAAGTTTTTGCAAGATGCATAAAGCCTTTGCGTTTTTCATATAACAGATTGAAATGATTCATATCTGATTGACCTTTAATTATTTATCACTACTCAGCGTATACTGAATAATGATTTGTTATTTTAATTTTGCAGCAATGGCTTCAGCAGCTTTGACTACATTCGAAGCCATCTTCTCAGAAGCAGCATCAATTAATCGACCATCTAATGCTGCTGCGCCTTTCCCTTGAGCGGCAGCCTCTTTTAATGCAGCTAAAATACGATGTGCTTTTTCTATTTCTGCGGCAGGAGGTGTAAATACTTCATTTGCTAATTCAACTTGTGATGGATGAATAGCCCACTTTCCTTCACAACCTAAAGCGGCGGCTCGTTTAGCTGCTAGTTTATATCCTTCTGGGTCTTTGATGTCACCAAAAGGGCCATCAATTGGACGTAATCCATAAGCACGACAAGCCACAGTCATACGACTGATCGCAGCATGCCATTGATCTCCAGGGTAATTCTCGTTTAGACCACCAATATTAGTTGTTCTTGCACGGTTACTCGCTGCATAATCAGCGACACCAAAATGTAATGCTTCTAATCTGCCACCTAGTGCACCTTGTTTAGCAATATCTTCAACATTTGCCATGCCTAAAGCAGTTTCAATTAAACACTCAATACCTATTCTATTTTTTAAGCCTTGTTGCATTTCCAATTGATTAACCATGGCTTCAACCATGTATACATCAGCATAAACACCCACTTTAGGGATTAAAATTGTATTTAACTTGTCGCCACATTGCTCCATTAAATCAACAACATCACGTACCATATATTGTGTATCTAAACCGTTGATACGAACAGAAACGGTGACACCATGCCCAGCCCAATCCATATCATTAATGGCTTCTATTACATTTTTACGCGCTTGTAATTTATCATCCGGAGCAACGGCATCTTCAAGATCAAGAAAAATGAAGTCAACGCCACTTTTCATTGCCTTCTCAAACATACCTGGATTTGATCCGGGAACTGCTAACTCACAACGTTGAACTCTTTGTACATTAGCTTCATATAACGTATGACTCATGTAAATACCTAGTTTTATAAGCGCTGATTCAGCACTTGAACGAATGTTTCAGGACAATCCTAAACACAAATTAACCCACCATTTTACTTTTAGAGAGCTTAATGTCAAATTTTAAAGCTGAGATTTTTTTAAAATATAAAACATATCCACATCACTCATTAAGCCTGTACTCAACACATCAAAATACAAATATCTAATTTATAAATACACGTTTAATTTAATGTTTTTTTCTATTTATTAACTACACTTAAAGACATTGACGCTGTATAAAAAATAATAACTTGTATATTGGATATGACTGATTTAAAAAAACAAAAACTATCCACAAAACAACTCAATCGAATTTTATTGATAGACAACGATACTAGCTTTCGGACAACGATTACCGCAACCTTAGCCGCCTCTTCATTTATCGTTGATGAAGCCATGAATGGATTACAAGCACTAGGAAAAATCAAACAGCTTAAACCTGATCTAATCATTTTAGATTCAAAGCTGGATAAACTTGATGGCTTTGAAACCTGCCGATTATTGCGAAAAAACCCAATTATGACCGGTGTACCTATTATTATGATTACAGAATTAGGTGATACTGATGCAATTCATCGTTCCTTCGAGTCAGGTGCAACTGATTTTATAATAAAACCCTTTAGCTACGATATTATCATTCACCGCCTACGGTTTATTTTAAAAGCGAGCCAAGATTCATCAGAAATAAAAAACAGCAATCTCAAATTAACTACCGTTCAACGGATGGCTCGATTAGGTTATTGGACTTGGGATGTAAAACATAATCACTTCGAAATTTCAGACCAACTAGCGGGGTTATGTAATATTAACTTGCATACATTCGATAAAACATTAGAGGGATTTTTATGCTTAATTGATCAAAATGATCTAAAAATGGTGACAGAAAAACTCTTAGAAGCTCCTATTAACAAAACGATTAGACATATTGAATATCGCCTGCAAGTTAATCAAACGGATTCCATTTTTGTCCATCAAGAAATGGTTAAGAAAATAGAAAATGGTAGCCCTATCATTACAGGAACTGTACAAGATATTAGTCAACGAAAAGCGTCTGAAAAACAAATTCATCACCTTGCCTATTTTGATGCCTTAACAGGACTTGCGAGTAGAACTTATTACCACGAACAAATCCAGTCATTTATTAAAATAGCAGATCGCCGAAATGAGAAATTTGCTTTTTTATTTCTTGATTTAGATGGCTTTAAAGATATTAACGATAGCTTAGGCCATAATCAGGGCGATGAACTTTTAAAAATAATTGCTAACCGAATAAAACAAGAAATACGTGATGTAGATTTTGCAGCTCGGTTAGGTGGGGATGAATTTTGTATTCTATTAAGTGGTATTGTTGATGATGAGTCTGTAGCAGAGGTCGCTTGTCGCTGTTTAACACATATCAACACGCCATTAACCTTAGGCCAACAGCAAATCAGACCTAGAGTCAGTATTGGCATTGCTATTTATCCTCGTGATGGAAAAAATGAAATAGAAATCATGAAATCTGCTGATACTGCCATGTATGCAGCCAAAGAAGCAGGGAAGCAATGTTATACATTCTATTCAAAAGATATGGCGCTTCAAGCTATTTCTCGTTTAGAAAGAGAGCAAATGTTACTAGAAGCATTTGAAGAAGAACAATTTATGCTTCATTTTCAACCTCAAATATCCATGCAAACAGGACGTATGATTGGTACAGAAGCTCTTGTCCGATGGCGTCACCCAAAAGAAGGAATGGTTCCTCCTGATGAATTTATTCCTGAAATTGAACAACTAGGCCTAGTCATTCCTCTAGGTAATTGGGTTATTAAAAAGGCTTGCGAACAAATTGCTAAATGGCATAAATCAGGACTCCCCTTTCTTCATGTGGCAGTCAATATTTCTGCATTACACTTCCAGGATGACACTTTACTTGATACAGTGAAAAGTATTCTTGATAAGACTGGGGTTCCTGCTCAATATTTAGAGTTAGAGGTGACAGAAAGTGCGATGCATGTTGAAGAATGTGTCGATATCATTAAACAACTTAGACTGATAGGCATAAAAATTGCCATCGATGATTTTGGAACAGGTTATTCCTGTTTGGCCTCACTAAAACAGCTGCCTTTTGATAGTTTAAAAATTGATAAAGTGTTTATTGATGACATGTTGACCAACCACCATACCTCACTACTTTTAGGCACAATCATAGGTCTCGCCAATGCTTTAGACTATAAACTAGTGGCTGAGGGTGTTGAAAACAAAGAACAAGCATTAGTTATGCACGGGTTAGGTTGTCATATAATTCAAGGTTATCTTTTTGGCCGACCTGTATCCTGCGATAAAATCCCTGAATTAATAGATTTTGACTTTACTAATCGACTAGAAATAGAACAAGAGAAAGAGCTTTAAAACTGACTTGTTTTAATATTAAAACCATGACTCCTTTCCAACAAAAAATTTCAGGCGAAGTACATCTTCCCTCTTTGGCTAAAAACATACCTATTTTAATGCAGACTCTGGCAGATGATAACTTAAACTATTGTCAATTAGCCAATGTCATCAAGCAGTACCCTGTTGTTACCGCACGTTTAATTTTTTTGACCAATTCCCCTTGGTCCGCGCCCATTGCCCCCATTACAAGTATTGAACAAGCCTGTGCAAGATTAGGCATATCAATAGTTAAAAGTCTCAGTATTGCTATTTCTATAGCCTCAACTTTTGACACAAGAAAGTGCCCTGATTTTAGTACTGAACACTTCTGGACCACGGCCATGCTAGTTTCAGAAGGCGCTGGTTTACTCGCTTCCCAACTGTCAAATAACTCTAACGCAGTGGAATATAAAAATACAGTACAAACCGCCGGTCTATTACATAATTTAGGGTTATTATGGTTAGCTGATAGCTTACCAGAAGAAACAGAGATGGCATTACACAGTATTATTGACGACCCCTCAATGCATATCAGTAACGCATTACAAGAACACACTGGAACTGACTATTGTGAAGTGGGAGGCTGGATAGGAAAACAAATGCAATTTCCTGAAGTTTTAAGTGCTTCTATCAAATATCACCATACTAATGATTATCAAGGAACATCATGGGAAACTGCATTATTAGTTGGAGTTGCTGCCAATATGCTATCTGAAATCTATAAACAGTCAACTGAAATAGAAACCAATACTCGTCTAGAATCATTGGGAATAGACGCATCAACCCAAAATATTATTTTTCAGACGCTATTAAATAATTTTGAAAAAACACGTGAATTAGCAAATACATTATTTTAGAAAAATTTTTTACGTATTCCAAAGCTCCCCCAATACTATTCCTTTGTACACTGCTTACTGATTAACTAAAAGATATAATAAAAGTACCACTGTCAGTATATGCCGTCACGTGTTTCCAAGGAGCTATATCAGAGTGTAATGGTCATTTTTTTATTGGAAATATTTTAAGCCTCTTTTTTCATTTCTTTAGTTTTCTCCTGCAAAAAACAACGGCCTCTGCAAACAAATTCAAAATATTACAGCGAATAGCTTGTAAGCCAGTAGATAAGCAGGAAGACAATGGTTTTAGCTGAAAAAAAGCTGACTAAGAAGTAAGTACCTTATAAAATTCACACCATTATAATCAGGCTATACGTTAGTATAATTGTCATTAGGCAATACGAGTCTACACTTAAATTGGTTATACAAAACAGGATACATAACCTAAAAAAATGGTTAAGTTCGTGATTGAATCCGACCCACCTATTGCAGTAACAGTGAGAGATTTAGGTGTCGATGTGAATACTTTACATATCTGGATCAATAAGTATTCAAAACTGAATGAGTTTATCAACATCAATTCAAAACAAAAAATGAAGCTAAAAGTTGAATAGGCAATATTTGAAAATATTAAGGTATTTTATAACCAGAGAAAATTTATTCTACAAATGGCTATTTGCCACCCGTAGATTACGAAATATAGCTAAAAACTATGTAACCTTGTGCCCTGAAAAGTGTTGACACATCACTCGAGCAAAAAAAGTTAGGACAGAGGAGCCTCTTGCAAAACTCCAAATTTCTCGAGCCCATATATGCTAATGAGTCTTATTTGTATTTTTTAAAAAAATAAAACCACTTCCTTTTGTCTTTGTCAGCTATTTATCTACAATTTTCAAGTTTTCTCTAAATTCAGGACATACCTCTCCTGTTCCTGCTCATTAAATGACTTCTTTTAGTACAGCACTATCGCTTTACTCAAGAAAGCACATCATTTGATTGCTGATCAGTGCCAAAATTCCAAACATTAAGTGACACATTACTTTTGCATGCCCCTTAACTCGAACCACTCGTCCACCAAACTCATCTTTTAAACGAGCATTAACTCTCTCAACAGTACTCCGTTCTTTATATCGTGCTGTTTCAGCTATTTGATGGCCAACAAGCCGGCACCTTTTATTTTCCGATTTAATTTCTGCTTTTAATTTTTCATCTCTTCGAGGATGCTTATCAATCAGTGGAATATGTTCGAGCTGGCGGCTCACTTCATGAATCTGTGGCGCATCATAAGCAGAATCCATTAAATCATAAAGGTTGGTGACTCGCTCACTACTGATTTTTGCCAGTGGAATCGCAACCTGACTGTCATGTACCGATGCAGAGGTTAATACACAGCTGATGGGAATGCCTCCATCTGCTGAGTCAATATGGAGTTTATAACCTGTCCAGCTACTTTTAAAGCCTTTGCTATTTTTCTTGCTCCCTACATCACAGGCTTTAGGTAAGTCATCCAGCATGTCTGATAACCCTATGCCTGACGCTTGTTTTTCAAGCCGTGTGGGCTCTTTAATCCGTTTTTCACCTTTTTTAGGTCGTCCTAGTTTCTTAGCCACTTTTTTTACTTTCTCTTTTTTGAGTGGCTTTTCACGCGCATCTATTGCTGTAGAGTCTCGCGAATTATGTCCTACAATCTCCTCTTTATAATATTTTTTTATTAGGCTTTCGTGAATACGTTCAGGCAATTGTGATTCAGAGAATTCAGCAAAAGCACGTGAGAAAGTCCATTCCGCTGATATATCAGTTTTTCGTTCCCAGCCACAAATACGCCTGAGTGCAATGTCTGTTTCTAATCTATCGAGTAATGCGCGTGTTGTCGACATGTTATAAACCGTTTTTGCAACAAACGCTCTGGCTATCGCCACTCTATCTTCAGGGCGTCGCCCAGGGTAGCCAGAGCTGGAAAGAATAAATTCTTCTATCCGTATCATTTCTAAGGTGGTGACTAG
>JAGLDH010000006.1 GCA_023145835.1 Methylococcales bacterium | reverse complement strand
TAAAATTAAATTATTATTTTTTAAAGGTTTAAATAACTGAGTTGCCCCCTCTTCAGTTAACTGCACCAACCCTTTTTGTAAGGCTTTGGCACGCAAAGGATCTTTTAATACAACACGCCTAAATAGTTCTGGTGCAAAAAATGGAATACCACCAAACTTAAGCTTTTCACCTTCTGTAAATGTATCACCTACGGTAATTGTTCCGTGGTTATGTAATCCAATAATATCACCCGGGTATGCAACTTCTACACTTTTTCTAGTGTCAGCCTGAAAAGTAATCGCATTACTGACTTGTATACTCTTACCTAAACGAACATGATGAAGTTTCATCCCTTTATCAAAAACACCAGAGCACACACGCATAAAGGCAACTCTATCTCGATGAGATGGGTCCATATTTGCCTGTACCTTAAAAATAAAGCCCGAAAACTTATCTTCTTCTGGGGATACTTCGCGCTGTTCTGACATTCTTGGTTTTGGTATAGGCGCATATTCTGCAAAGGCATCTAATAACTCAATAATGCCAAAGTTATTAATCGCTGAACCAAAAAATACAGGTGTTAATTTGCCGTCTAAATACTCATCTAAATCAAATTGATTACTCGCCCCTTGAACCAACTCAATTTCTTCCCTAAGTTCATCTGCTTGGTCACCCAGTAGCTCATCTAATTTTGGGTTATCTAAACCTTTAACCACCTCAGATTTTGCAATTTTTCCACCATGCTGCGCACTAAACAGAATAATCTCATCATTATAAAGTTGGTAAACACCTTTAAATCGCTTACCCATTCCTATAGGCCAAGTCATCGGTGCACATTTAATGTCTAACACTGTTTCAACTTCATCCAATAGTTCTATTGGTTCTTTTCCTTCCCTGTCCAATTTATTAATAAACGTTAAAATGGGTGTCGTTCTTAATCGACAAACTTCCATTAATTTAATGGTTCTGGCTTCAACACCTTTGGCAACGTCAATCACCATTAACGCAGAATCAACTGCTGTTAATGTTCTGTATGTATCTTCAGAAAAATCTTCATGTCCGGGCGTATCGAGTAGATTTAAAATACAGCCATTATGTTCAAACTGCATGACAGAAGTCGTCACAGAAATCCCCCGCTCTTTCTCCATCTCCATCCAATCGGATGTTGCATGCCGAGCTGCTTTTCTGCCTTTTACTGACCCAGCTAACTGAATAGCACCCCCGAAAAGCAACAGTTTTTCTGTAATTGTGGTTTTTCCAGCATCCGGGTGAGAAATGATAGCAAATGTGCGTCGTCTATTCATTTCATTGATTAAATTGCTATCTGCCATACCGTTAAAACCCTTGTTGTACTCATTGTTAAAATCACCCTTTCAAATCTTATCTTGAAGGGATCGTTATTTTACCTGATCAAAAGTTTTACGTACTGACAAATTCTAATAGTTTAGAAAAATCATTTTTGTTGGCTGCTCTGAGTGGCGCAATATATTGGTCACGCGCTCATGCATATTTTCCAATTTGCAACCTCCTGACCAATCAATCGCTGGTGTGTCCATTAACTTGTTGAGGATCGCATTAGCCATTATGCGAGCATAGCAACCATTTCCACTTGGAAATAAATAGATCAATACCAGCTTGTGATGAAAGCGCACCGCAAGCTCAACTGGTGGAAAGGTCTCGTGCTCTATCCAATAGCGCGTATCATCCAATAGCTGCCGCAATTGAATTGCGATCTGGATCGGGTCAACACCGATGTTCTTTTCCGTTTTACGGAACGTACCCGCCCACTTCTAGACTTGCCCAAATAATCGTTTATGCCGATCACGCACAAACCCTTCGCTCAATATATCGGCATTCTTTTGCTTTTTAAGCCACTGCAGCCCTTCTAATTCACCCACGTCGAGGAGCGTAGCCCCAATGTCGTTAAGTTAAGCATA
>JAGLDH010000059.1 GCA_023145835.1 Methylococcales bacterium | reverse complement strand
ATCCTTTCTAATCAGGAATTAATTTAACTCTGACCCTAATTATTTCTAATTATTTACCCTAATTATTTACCCTAATTATTATGACCCTAATTATTAAACTCTGACCCTAATTATTTTAAACTCTGACCCTAATTATTACTGACCCTAATTATTATAATTATTATGACCCTAATTATTTCTGACCCTAATTATTCCTAATTATTCCTAATTATTTGACCCTAATTATTCTACTGACCCTAATTATTCTGTTTCTTTTCTTTGTCTCAATCTATTTTAATTATTGGTCATCCTTAATAAAAACAGCTGTTGCTTTAGCTTTACCCTGAGAGTCAACAGAAGTTATTGCTATTCCGTTTCCTATATCAAAAACAAAAGCTTGATCTCCAGCCCCAA
Source organism: Methylococcales bacterium (assembly GCA_023145835.1). Classification (GTDB taxonomy): domain Bacteria; phylum Pseudomonadota; class Gammaproteobacteria; order Methylococcales; family Methylomonadaceae; genus QPIN01. The sequence continues at coordinate 9,695 of JAGLDH010000059.1, read as the reverse complement.
TTCGTTGATAAGCCTCATAATATGTATTTCCTATACTTCCTCTATAATATTTATCTTCATTATTCGAATCCCATTGAGCAGAAAATTTTTGTAAATCCTTTTTCTCACTATTCTGATTTAACGAAATTGAACCTGAAGAGCCATTTATAATATTAATGTCATATCTTGAATTTGGGGTTTCAGTAAAAGCATAGTTTCCTATAAAATTATGTCCACTTGTTGTTGTACAGCTATCACTAGAATTGATTAATCCAGTAGGTGTAAAAACTGCTGTAGCTCCATCCTCAATCTGTTTTATTGTATAGCCATCTGAGGAGTTATTAACTACTATGATTTTGCCTAGAGCAAATTTCGGATATGCTTCATAATAAGCACTACCTACGATTCCATATGCTTTATTTGGTTCTAAATTTGTTTTATCGATTCCTTTTAAGTAAGGATTGTCATCCAAGTTAGGAGTTTTCATCCAAGATGCTGTAAAAATATTGAGCTTTGAAAGACCTTCTTTATTGTTGGCTATAATTCCACCATACTCAATTCCTTCACTACTCATTGAATGAATGGAATAAAAATTATTTTTACTAAAACCCGAGTTTTCAGAGTACCTACCAGATGAACAACTTTGGGATATAGCACCTGTTAATTTGCAAGTTAACCCTTGGGCTGGGTCACATGAAAAAGTGACGTTTTTGTACTTAGTGTTACTTAATTCAACCGAGGGTATAGTCAGCGTATTTGTTTCAACATTATATTTTCCAGTTTCAGCAATGACATTAGAATAGATGGGCAGCGATAATACCAATGATATTAAGTTTACTGTTTTTTTCATTAATGAAAATCTCCTGAGAGGTTAAAGAAATATAATTTATTAGAGCCTCTTGCAAAACTAATAAACCCGAAGAGTATTCTTAGCAGCACAGGCTAAAAAAATAAAAACTTACTCATAAATGATAAAATAGGAAGCCTAAAAACAATCTAAAAGTACCTATAAATTAGTAAGTTAAAGGATACGTTATCACAAAGATGGTTCACAATTCAAACGTCATTATTTCCTTGGCTATCAGAAGAATTAGGTGAATTGACTGACAAGCAACAAGATCTAGTCACCACCTTAGAAATGATACGGATAGAAGAATTTATTCTTTCCAGCTCTGGCTACCCTGGGCGACGCCCAGAAGATAGAGTAGCGATAGCCAGAGCGTTTGTTGCAAAAACGGTTTATAACATGCCGACAACTCGCACATTACTCGATAGATTAGAAGCAGACATTGAACTCAGGCGTATTTGTGGCTGGGAACGAAAAAGTGATATATCAGCGGAATGGACTTTCTCACGTGCTTTTGCTGAATTCTCTGACTCACAATTGCCTGAACGTATTCACGAAAGCCTAATAAAAAAATATTATCAAGAGGAGATTGTAGGCCATAATTCGCGAGACTCTACAGCAATAGATGCGCGTGAAAAGCCACTCAAAAAAGAGAAAGTGAAAAAAGTAGTTAAGAAACCAGGAAGTCCTAAAAAAGGTGAAGAACGGATTAAAGAACCTACACGGCTTGAAAAACAAACATCAGGCATAGGGTTAACAGACATGCTGAATGACTTACCTAAAGCCTGTGATGTAGGAAGTAAGAAAAATAGCAAAGGCTTTAAAAGCAGTTGGACAGGCTATAAACTACATATTGACTCAGCAGATGGAGGTATTCCCATTAGCTGTGTATTAACCTCTGCATCGGTACATGACAGTCAGGTTGCTATTCCGCTGGCAAAAATCAGTAGTGAGCGAGTCACCAACCTTTATGATTTAATGGATTCTGCTTATGACGCACCACAGATTCATGAGGTGAGCCGCCAGCTCGGGCATATTCCACTGATTGATAAGCACCCTCGCAGAGACGAAAAATTAAAAGCAGACATTAAAGCGGAAAATAAAAGATGTCGACTTGTTGGACATCAAATAGCTGAAACAGCACGATATAAAGAACGGAGTACTGTTGAGAGAGTTAATGGCCGTTTAAAAGATGAGTTTGGTGGACGAGTGGTTCGAGTTAAGGGGCATGCAAAAGTGATGTGTCACTTAATGTTTGGAATTTTGGCGCTAACTAGCAATCAAATGATGTGCTTTCTTGAGTAAAGCGATAGTGCTGTACTAAAAGAAGTCATTTAATGAGCAGGAACAGGAGAGGTATGTCCTGAATTTAGAGAAAACTTGAAAATTGTAGATAAATAGCTGATAAAGACAAGGGTGAGGTTTTTTATTTTTTTAAAATGCAAACGAGATTTATTAGCAAATATAATCTCGTGAAATCTGGAGTTTTGCAAGAGGCTCAACTTTTTAAAATTAGTAATGAAAGTAAAGTGACAAAAATACCCAATGGAGGATGGTAAATTAATCACCAACCTCCAAATTGTGTTTTATTATTACTATTTATTAGCTAGCATATGGAAATCACCCGCTATATCTGCAAGATACATTTCTAAATTCGTATAGCCCGCATTATTTTTAACGAGGTATTTACCATTACCATTATCAAAAGTCCAGTTTCTGTCAGCTCGAACTGCATTGGCAGCATCCGTTGGATTTGGATCATCTTGACTTAAGTGATGCTTTTTTTCCCACTCGTTTGGCATTCCATCTCCATCAGAATCAAAGGTCGCAAGATGACGAGAGCCTGATATGTAATTTGGATATACAAAGTTTTGATGACTACCCACATCTTGATCATTTAATGATGTGGTATATTTTGTTGGACCTGTATAATTCCTTGCCCAGTCAATATATTTTTTATCTACAGTATCATCTATAAATGTTGTGCCATCCTGATTAAAACGAACATTCCCCCCTACATTATTAAGCACATTGGCTTTAACTAAATTGGCTGGTAACGATGAAACAGGGTTAGCAAGAGAATCAGTAGTAGAAAGTGGATTATTTCTAAGTATCAAATTATCTCTAAGGCCTAGCTGTAAATGTTCCCCATCTAATTGGGATTCTTTTCTATTTTCTCCATCATTCCCAAAATCATGACCGTAAGCATGATAACGGAAAGTCATTAGCGTTGGATCGGATAGAATTGAGTTTGTAATATGATCAAGCTCTTCTCCTTGACTATTTAAAAAGAGATTTCCATCAAGATGGAAGTTAGGTCTCTCTATAATCCCAAAACGTGGAGTCTTCATGAATCCATCCGGTTCAGTCATTGGAAGAAATGTGCCATGCTGAAAACCTAAAAGATTATTACCTGTTCGGCGAGTAGGGTCATTTATTTCAAACTTATTACCGTATGTGGCCTCTTGATAGACATTATTAACAAAGTCATTTTTTGCGTTTCCTCCTATACGAGAAAGCCTCTCACCTGTAGCATCACCCTTAAAGCCATAAATATAGTTATTTATGATTCTAAATTTAGCATTGTCTCCGCCCGCGGTATTAGGGAACCGGTGACTTTCGCCAATAAATGCATTGTGGTGAACACTAAAATCTTCTACGTTATTCCATTGTTCTTTCGTGTCCTCTCGTGAGCCTTTTGTACCTAGTAGCATGCCTATATTATGGTTTTGACCATTTGGATTTATAATATTTTCATGCATCAAAGAGCGTTGGATACTAATATTCCCTGTTTTTAGGTTATCATGATTTTGATTGGTAACTGCTAAACCATAACTTGACCATCCAGATGATACATGGTCAATAATGAGATCTTGTACAGTCACAAATCGAAGAGTCGGTAGTTTCTGACCACTAAGGTCAAAAGGTTTTCCTGTTCTAGAATTGATTGGACAGTTTGTTGTATCATGATTTGTTAATAAGTATTGCCAATTATAGCGAGAATCAAAATAACGAAAGGTTAAATCATGCTGCCCCACAACAGTGAGTGCTCTTTCAAAGTTGCAAATATTAAAATCACTTTGAGCCAAATGAACGCCACCAATATCATTGGCCGTTTGGCCGGCTAAAGTGACATTACTGTGATTACGGCTAAGACGAATGTTTTCATTAATATTGAACCGACCACCTACAGCAAAAAGTATGGTTCTTGGCTTCTCTTGTGCCAATGCCCACTTAAGACTACCCTCGCCAGAAGCGTCATGATTGATTACATAAATAACCTCACCACCACGGCCTCCCTTACTATTAGCCCCTGCGCCTTCTGCCGTTGGGAAAGCTTTCAGCTTATCAAGATTAATAATAATAGTTGGAGTGCTCTCTGCTTCTAGGTTGAATGAATTAGCAGCACTCCAAGGAAAATCATCTAAATCACCCGAATGACTAACTCGCCACCAGCCTTTACCATTGACTAATGAAACCTCTGGTGTGACAGAACAGGTACCTGTGTTATCAGCGCACCCTGCTGCTTCTGGTGTATACCATTTATTAATGACATTACCTGTTTTATCATTAACCCATAAATTATAGCCTCTGGCTGAACGGGCTTTCCAGCTATAAGTTGGAGTGCTATCACTTATATTCCCTTTAGGAGAAATTGGCTTGTCAGCGAGTGATGCTGGATACTGAACCGTAGGAAGTAACTCAATGCTTTTTATGAAACCACTTCCTCTTATAAAAAAACCATCAACAGAAATAATATTATTATTAGGGTCAAACTCTTTTAGGTCAGCTTCCAAGTCTCTGGTAAATGTTTGCCACGTACCATTTTTTGCATCGACTCCAAGCCCATGCAGAACATTACCGGTATTAGGTTTTTTTCCGTCCAAATCAGAATTTTGAGGACGATAATAGATGTTACGTGAACCCTCTGTAGTAAGAACTCTAATATAAATAGTAAAGTTCTCACTGTAGCTCATAGTCCATTTAATGATACGTTCATTAGTATTTCCCCAAGACTTTGTCCAATTTGGGATATCACCTATGGCGTATTGATTATTGACACCATTTCCTGATAATTGAATAGCTGGGTCGAGCTGACCTATACTAGCGATTGTAGCACCACTTCCAGTAACTACACGCCAGTCGTCAGCAGAAACGCCATCTTCATAAGTTGTAGCGTATGAAAATGATGATATTAAAATTGATGTAAAAAATAATATGTGTTTCATGAGAAACCTCTTTTTTGAATTTATTATTATTATGTATAGGCATTAACGAACCTTCCTATCTTTAAATAGTAAGGCTTTTATCGCCAAATAATAGGTGACAGGCATTGCTTAATGCATTGCCTAAGTATGCTGAATGGCAATATACCTTACTATTATTAAGGACATTATAATATCCATAAAGTTCAAATATACTAATATTTTGAAATCAAAGATCAAAGCGGGCAGAGCCATTGCATGAACCTGCTGGTTACTACATAGGAAAACGGAAAGACCACACCTTTGGATGTATTGTTCCCTGTTAAAAATAGCCGAGGTAGAGGTCAGGTATACGGTGTGTGACCGAAGCTATCGGGGCGAGAAGAGGTTGGGTAATACTTAGGTCATTTTATCTGCACCTTAGTTGAAACGGGACTGCTGTAATCAGCTAGATAAAAAAAGAAAGCGCTGCCGAAGATAAGCAGTCTGATTTCTTTGAAACCCAGTCACTACAAAATATTAAGCATTTTTCATTGCACCTGGTATTTTAGCTAGTTTTTCCTCTGCATAGGAAACAAAGGGAACACCTGCTTTACCCGTTGCCAGTTGAGTGCGGCAGAAACAATTAAATGTTTTTGAGCCTCCAGCTAACATAGCAACCTTTTTAAACCCTTTCTGTTTCAAAATTCGATATGCTAAATAACTGCGAAAGCCGACACGACAGTAGACGTAAATACGCTTCTCTACTTCAATTTCATCCAGCCTTGAGCGCAATTCCCGCAAGGGAATATTAATAGAGCCAGGTATGCTCCAATTTTTAAACTCCTTGCTGCTTCGTACATCAATTAATATTCCATCTGCAACTTGCTCGGGGAAATTTTCTGCATACCAAAAATCCAGATCACCACGTAAAAAGTTAGAGGCGATAAACCCTGCCATGTTGACAGGGTCTTTTGCCGATCCATAAGGTGGTGCATAAGCCAGCTCTAAATGCTCTAGGTCAAACACTGTTAATCCTGCAAAAATAGCTGTTGCAAAAACATCAATCCGTTTATCAACACCATCGTATCCCACCACTTGAGCACCTAGTAATTTACCCGATTCAGGCTCAAAAAGCAGTTTAATGTGCATTGGCGCCGTACCAGGATAATAGCCTGCATGCCCTGAAGGGTGAAGATAGACTTTGTGATAGGCTCGATTAACACGTTGCAATGTTTTTTCAGACGCTCCAGTAGAGCCAGCTGTCATATCAAATACTTTGACAACAGCCGTTCCTTGAGTGGATCTATATTGACTGGAAAGACCAAAAATATTATCCGCAACAATCCTCCCTTGTCGATTAGCAGGCCCAGCCAATGGCAGCTGAGTTGGCGTACCTGTTACAGTATCAGTTACTTCTACCATATCACCTGCCGCATAAATATCTGGAGCCGAGGTTTGCATATGCTCATCGACTATAATGCCGCCTCTATCCCCCATTGCAAGTTCAGCATCAACTGCAAGATTTGATGCGGGTCTGACTCCAATAGCAAGCACAACTAGGTCTGCGGTTAATGAATGACCATTATCAAGTACTACCTCAACCTTTCCTCCTGCATCGGTAAATTTTTTAGCCGCATGCCCCAAATGAAGCTGAACGCCTTTGCTTTCCATATGGTATCGTAGATCACAAGCCATTTCGTAATCGAAAGGTGGCATTAACTGGTTTTGCAACTCAACCAATTCAACGACCATGTTCCTTTGTCTAAAGGCTTCGGCAACTTCAATTCCGATAAACCCACCACCTATAACAATGGCCTTTCGAGCACCTTCATCAATTTCTTGAATAATGGCATCCATATCTGGGATATTTCTGAGTACAAATATTTTCTGGTGATCTATTCCTGGAATTGGTGGTCTGAGGGCATCAGCCCCCTGACATAAGACCAGTTTTTCATAACTTTCCGTGTAAGTAATTTTCTGTTGATGGTCAACAATAGTGAGTTGTTTTAATTGGCGATTAATCTGAGTCACTTCATGACTAACTCGGACATCAATATTAAGGGTTTGTTTTAAACTTTTGGGTGTTTGTAGCAATAAAGCATTACGGTCTTTAATCTCGCCACTAATATGATATGGTAAACCGCAATTAGCAAATGAAATGAAGGCATCTTTTTCCAGTACGATGATTTCAGCATCTTCATTCAACCTTCTTGCTCGTGCAGCAGTTGATGCGCCAGCGGCCACACCCCCAATTATTACAATTTTCATCATCAGCTCCTTAGAAAACTACGTGTTAAAAAAAGTTCTATTACTTTACAACTCTTCATCATCATTAAATCTTCAGTCCTAAATACCTTAACCAGGCAACCCATCCACTCTGGGTTGACTTAGCCACGAATAAAAAAGTACCAAATAAATAATAAATGGAATAGCCCAAAGTGTAGATGAGCTTAAATAAAGCCAATGCGAATATTCAACGGCAAAGGGAATTAAACTCCTGAGAATAGTGGCTAGAATGATCAAGATAACACTAAAATTGACCCATCGATTAGACTCTAAGACTCTGCCTGTATGAATCGTCCCGACAATGACCATCACCATAAAAAAAGATAATCCAAATACGCCCGTGGTTAAGAAGTGTCTGAAGTGGTTAATGCCATATAAATCATCATTTAAATAATCAAATCCCATCAATCCATAACCCAGCGCCATTAAAACCAGAATAAGAAATAAAGGCAAGACAGGCGATTTAAAAACAATGATTTCTTCATCAATAAAAAAATCATTCAGGGTGTTTAATATTGCCGCGGAAGCTGCTAACCCTAGCCAACCCAATATGAGGTTGTTAGGAATAATAAATTCAAACACGGTAAACAAGCTAACACATAAAATAGCAATATTGTATCGTGGTGGTCTGGCAATAAAGGTGTCGTCTATATTACGGTTTTCTAACCATCCATTAATTGCCCCGGTATTTATTCGCCTAAGTGCTAATAGTTCCAGCACCATAAATGCACCTAACCCGACCTTTAAGATACTCATAGTGTCGGCTTTTATCCATTCGGCCATTGCCACAAAAAACCATCCTTGAATCAAAACAATCGTGATAAAGATAACGCCAAGGCTCACATTTTTACGTAATGGGTCAGAAAAAATAGGCTTGGCAATTAACGCAATTACCCAGATAAGTAACGGTAAATTAGTCAATGCAACAAACACAACACCTAGCCAATCTATCATCCAAAATGCTAAACGACCAATAACCCACAACGTCACAATGGCTAATAATGTTTTACCGACAACAGGTTTTACACCCGCATAAAACTCAGGTACACCGGTTAAAATAAAGCCGACAATACCCGCACTGGCAACACCAAATATCATTTCATAAATATGCCATGTCAGTATATCGTCCATAAATAAGTTAATTTGCCCTGACCAAGCTAAGCCCCAAAGTAAAATTGATAAAGCAATATAAGCGGGGAGTAAAATAAAGAAAGGTCTAAAAGCATAGGCAAGCAATGGAGGAATATCGCCTTCTGGATAATTTGGGTCGTGGTTGATTTGATTTTGTTCTGGCATTTTAAAGACTCACGCTTAATTCAAATGTCTCGATAATTACAGGGTGTGCTAATAACTTGACCGTTTCATTATAGATAAACTGATCACTGCGCTGCTCTATGGGAGTATCAATGATGAAGGTATAAACAATACGTCCTGGGTCGGTCGCTAATAATAATATCTGGTCGCTGAGTTTGACGGCTTCCATTAAATCATGGGTGATGAATAAAATAGCTGTATTTTGCTGGCAAACGTATTGAATTAAAATTTGTTGGAGTTCTTGTTTTAAACCAATATCTAATGCCGAAAAAGGCTCGTCCAAAAATAATAACTCAGGTTTAATCACCAATGCTCTGGCAAATGAAACACGTTGACGCATACCACCACTTAAATCTTTTGGAAATTTAGAGAGGTCATTATGCTCTAGGCCAAATTGTAGTGCGATGTCTATTGCCAACTGCTTACGCTGCTGTTTTCCCATGCCTTGGGCTTTAAGTCCAAACGCAATGTTATCCAGTGCTGTTTGCCAGGGTAGTAGGCGAGGATCTTGAAAGGTGAAGGCGAAACTATTAAATGTATTGTTAACACTGCCTTTTTCTACATCAAGCAAACCCGCACAAAGATGTAATAACGTGGTTTTTCCTCCTCCACTGGGACCAACAACTGAGACAACCTTGCCTTTTTCTAACTGAAAATTGATGTCTCTCAGAATCTCAGTTGGGCCAAAGCTGTGGCTTAATTCTGTTGCTTGCAGATAAGAATCTGTTAATTCCGCCATTGTTCTACCTCACGCTTGATGGGTTCCATCAATAAGTATTCAATCAGCAATAACGAACTAACCAACATCATCACCAAGGCCAATGCTCCTGCCGTATCAAGTTGGCTACGGGAAACGGCTAATGCGGCACCAATACCATCTGAGGTAGACAGTAATTCTGCCATCACCACGATTTTCCAGCTCATGCCTAAGGCAGCAGTCCATGCGGGGAAAATATAAGAAAAAATATGGGGGAAATAAATATCGCTAAATTTCATCAACACCGGTGTATTAAAACTATCCGCCATTTCTTTTAGATGATTTTCCAGTGTTCGAGTCCCTTGTAATGCACCGACAAATACAA
>JAGLDH010000058.1 GCA_023145835.1 Methylococcales bacterium | reverse complement strand
GTGGCATACCCATTAAAATAGTCACGATGGGGCGACTCATCATAGAGGTGGTTGCAAACAGACCCGCAAGCATCCCTAATCCAGAGCCTAGGACGACAGAAATAACAAAACCCCATAAGGCGCGCCTAACCGTAATCTGCATCTCTAGCCACATGCCTTCATTTGATAGCATATTGAGCAAACGCAAAAATGTCTCTTTGGGGGAGGGTAAAATCAGCTCACCATAACTCTGATGACCAAATTCCCATAAGGCGATAAACAGAAAAATGCTTGCTATTGCTCCCCAGCCACTCCATAGGTAACGGGGGAAGTCTTTTATAATGTTTAGGAGTGCGTTCATTGAGTTTCTTTGCGGAATGTAGAGTATCCAGTGTAGGTAGCAATACATTTCTATACTATACCTCTTCTGATCCGTTTGTATTAGTGTTTACAGCCGAATTCAACGTAAGTTTGTCTTGTTAATCTAAAAGTGGCATATTTTCTCTTCGTAATGGTGGTTCAGCGACACTGATTCGGCTGATTCTAAAACGTGAAAACCACAGGCACTTTTGGAGATTGATTTACTGCCCATGCATTTTATGCTTTGGGTGATGCTTCATAGCATGACGAGAATGATCACTCATTTGTGCATCAAACCATTGGTGGACAGCTTGAATTATATTGTTCTTATCTGATTTATAAGTAATTTCCGCACCATCAGGCAGGCTAGAATATTTAATATCAATTTCATTTGGTTTAGCTTTTTTTAACACAGCAAGTCCTGGCATATTCTCGCCATGAAGTTTAGTTGGAGACGTATATTTTCCTTGTTTAAAGTCAATGGAAATTTCTTCTAAATGTTGCTGGATAAGTTTTATTTGTTCACTGTCTGAAGATTTTTTTACAACCACTTGTTGTAAGCCACCGTATTCTTTTTTAGAAAACACATGAACCGTACTGTCCAGTTTAAATGGCATAACATGTGATCCACGCTTAGCAATTTCATCTAGCCTAGCTTCAGTTGCCTGTGTTATGCCGTTACTTTGTTTGTGGATTTGTTTTTCTACGTTGTTTTCTGCCATTGCCGTATTGAATAATGCTGCAGAAAGTAAAGGAAGTGCAATTAATAATTTTTTCATAATAAAAACCTTGTCTGAGATTTAATTAAAATTAGAATATAGCTATATTCTAATTAGACTGTAACACTTTTACTTCTTGTTAATATTTATCTTTTATCTACCAAACAAAAAAGGCAGTTGTCGTTTTGTAGCTCCCCAAATGAACTTTTGTTAGATAACTATATTAAAAATATACCTTTCTTCTACAAGGCTGGAATCTAGTTTAATTAAAAATTTTCTATTTCTTTTAAGCTATTGATTTCCTGCTTTGCCAGCTCTTCGGGCTTTTTGCTAATGGCTGTACGTTCAAAAAGCATGGAGTCTATTTTTTTGCGTAAAGTACGTACACTTCAATATTCCAATAAGTAGCTGTAAGACCGACATTGAAGGCTTGAGCGACTTGTTGCTTGCCTTGTTCTACTGTTAGCTGAATATCTTTAAATAATGGTGAGCTGTTGTGTTTACCTGTGTTTTTCAATTCATCATTCATAATTTACTAATCACCATTAACTTTGAAACCTTTCATGTCGGTTCTTTTAATCGCCAGATAAAAAACAGTAATAAAGTTGCCAAGGATATTAAAAATATTTGCAACTCCACTCTGCCATGCAATATTGCAATTGAAAATGAAAAACTGAGCAGAACTAAAAGAGAGGCATTTCGTTTGGTACGGCGAGAAACAGACTTATTTTCTTCCCACTGCTTTAAGCTTGCACCCACCCAGCGATTATTGAGTAGCATTCGATGAAAGCGCGGGGAGCTTCTGGCAAATAAAGCGAGTGCTAAAATTAAAAAAGGGGTCGTTGGTAAAATGGGTAACGCAATACCGACAATCCCTAATACAACAAAAAACCACCCTAAGGTAATCAATAAAAATCGAGTGATGGTTTTTTTCATATCTATACAGTAATCAAATAATCATTATCTGCTCATTTTTCTTTTAATGCGAATGCATCATACCTTTGTTCTGTTTACTATAAAGGGCAATAAACTTTTCCCACTGTCCTTCATCTAAAGTCTTTTTTATCATGTCACGACATGTCAGCATATTACTTGCCAAGGTATGACGTTTTTCTAAAACAGAGGTCAGCATTTTTTCTATTTCTGCATTGGATTTTCCATCAATGGCAGCTTGGTTTATTGCTTTGTCTCCAGCAATAATTTCATTACCTATTTTTAGAGAAGATGCCATATTATCAACACGCCATTGAGTAAAGACCGCACTTTGCTTATCTGTTAAATCTAGTTTATCTCCCTGTTTTGCAATAACCCCCATTAATAATGGCATCGGGCTTGTTTGTTTAAAAACAGCCATTGGCCCGCCATTGCTTTGTTTGGGCATTTGTTTTTCTACGTTGTTTTCCGCCATTGCAGTATTAAATAGTGCAGCAGAAAGCAGAGGAAGTGCAATTAATAATTTTTTCATAATGAAGACCTTATCTGAATTTAATTAAAATTAGAATATAGCTATATTCTAATTATATTGCAACACTTTTATTTATTGTTAAATGCCTATCTTTTATCAACCAAACAAAAAGAAGCAGCAGCTGTCGTTTAGTAGCTCCCTAAATGAACTTTTGTTAAGTAATTATATTAAAAACATACCTTTATTCTACAAGGCTTTTATCAGGATGAATCTTTTCCTTTCCATTAGAAACAACCCCATTTCTAATATAAAACTGCTTCGCAAGAATATTGTTTTTTAGCACCCAAAGAAATACCTTTGCATGCCCTTTAGTTTTTAAATGACTAATCGCCTCTAAAAGAAGCCTGTATCCAACCCCTTTACCGATATATTCCGGCTCTATATAGATTGCCGTTATTTCACCAAATAATTTTGAATCCAGATCAGTATCCCTAACAGATGAAAGATGGATAAAGCCAATAATAGTCTTATCCTTATTCGCAACAAAAAGCTCACCCTGATAATTGTCTAAAACGCTTTCCCAAGCTCTTATTCTGTCTTTGACATTTAAATTATCTAGAACTCTAGCCTCCATGATATTGTCATAAGCAAAGCGCCATGCTTTGATGTGAATCTCTGAAACTAATAGTAAATCAGAGTGCGTCCCTTTTCTTATGACCATTTGTTGTCACCTTTCAGTGCTCGCAAAATTTCATTCACTAGAAATAATGGATGACCTCCCATTGAGGTATTGCAAAAAATAGTTACACCTACTGACCTATTATTAAATTCAGGGTAATAAACAGACCATGTATTAAAACCTGGCCCATCACCGCCATGTCCATATGAAATACCATATTCATTTTCAGGATCTATCATCAGCCCAAAACCATAGCTGGGGTTTTTAAAATGAGAACCTGCGGTTTGCCCAATAGAAACAGCTTTTGTCATAGCATGTAGAGAATTTTTATTGACCAAACGCCCTGATAAAAGTGAATAATATAGCTTTGTAATTTCATCACTGGTAGAAACGACAAGACCCGTTTTACACCACCACGGATTATAAATGTCGGTAATGTTTTTCATCTCTTCTTTATCATTGAGATAACGGCAATAGCCATTAGTTACTTTACCAACATCTATATTTTCGGCTAGATATGTACTTTTTAGGCCAATTTTTTTTACGATAAACTCATCAATATTTTGTGCCAAAGATTTATTGCTTACCGATTCAATCATTAAAAGAAGCAACATATAGCCAGTATTTGAGTAATACCACTTATCCCCTGGATTAAAATCAAGTTTACCGTTGCATGTGTTCTTGATTACATAGTCAAATGACCATGGCTCAGAAGGACTTTCTCTGTTCGCCTCCATGTAATTAGGTATATCAGTATAACTAGGTACTCCACTTGTATGATTCAGCAGGTTTTTAATGGTGACTTCTTTAGGTAAATTAATATCAACAAGATACTTAGCTATCGGATCATTCAACGAAATAAGCCCATTTTCTACAAGCCGCATAACAACTATTGCCGTCAATGTTTTTGTAATGCTGTAAATATAAAAAAGCGATTTTTTCTCTAAAGGTTGCTCTGGATTTATTGACGTAAAACCAGTTCCATAATTTGAGTAGCCGTAATCTGAGTCATAAATAGTTATATTTGCCCCTAAGCAAGGGGAGAAATATTGCCAATCTTTAATTATTTTTTTAAATATATCTGATTTAGGGTGACGTGTATTTTTATTTGAGTTCATGTTCTTAAGCTTGTTATATTTTAATTTTTAAGTCTGGCCATAATTTCAGCCACCCTTTTTCTGATACTCTCTTATGAAATACATCAGCAGTACATTTGTGATTTTTAGTGATGCTAAGAGCAACGATTTCACTTGCTTTAAAAGGCGAGACTATTTTTAATTTTCCATCTTTTGATATGTTTACTCCAATCGCTGTTTCAAGTTCAGGCCAAAATGACATCGCCTCAATACAGTTTTTATATTGTTTATGCCCATGTTGAATAGACATTTTTGCTTGGTTCTTAACTTGCCAATGAGTTTCAGGCATTAAATGATTTAAGACATTCTCAATCTGAAGTTCATGCTGCATTGAAATATTTGATGGGTCAAAATAGATTAAATCAATATCATTCAATGGCGTGTTTTTATTGTTACCCTGTAATTTATCCCAAATTAAATTTCTCACAAAGCCTGCTGATAGATACCACTCGTCATTCATTTGTCTACTAGCTACGTTTAAGCAGCTAAGCCTATAATCATCACCAGCAATCCAATGACTGACTTTTTCAAATGAGTTCACTTTATGCCCTCTTTAGAGACATTTCTAATCTCATCAAAGCCAATATTATGAAAAGGCTCGTTTGTATCTTCATCACTATGCTCAGAACCTTTGATGATAAATTGGAAAATTAAATTATTTCTGTCTCGATTGCTTTTATTTATTCCGCTGCCATGAATTAATTGACTGCTAATGCCTAACATATCGCCCTGCACCAAATTGACAGCCTCATGATTTGTATTACAATAATTAATATCTATTGCACTCCCTTCTAAAACTAGATCATCTGCTCTCAAATGTGAGTCAGGTACGATTAAGACCGTTCCATTGGAAACCTCGCATGGGTCAAGAGGAACAATGACCCTTACCATGTTGATACTTGCCGTTGTTGAGGTCATTTTATTACCAAAATCTCTATGCCAGTTTATTGAGGGGCCATACCTGGCTGGCTTTCTAGTGATATTCATAAAACTAAAAGCGATATTATTTGTTGGCTGATCTAGGCAGTGGGCTGCAAAATCCCACAACGTCTCACTCATCATTAGGTTTTTTATTTCAATGTAATCATTGCAAGGGTTGAGTACAATAAAAAGGTCATTTTTATCTATTTTGTTTGGCTCAATCCCTAGAAACCTAGCGGGTTTATTGTTAAATAAATAACCAAAGGTAACGCCTGTAGTAATGTATTTAGGGTTTAATAGAATGTCAGGTAAAACTGCTCGACATGAATTAATTAAACTTTGATTAATTCCGTGGCATGAAATTTTATATCCTTCAAGCTCTAACACGTAGCCTATATATTCTCACCAAAATGCCAACATACACCGCTTGGATCATGTAATGTAAAATCCTTCATTTTCCACGGTTGCACTTCTGGTGAGCTTGCCTTTACACCATATTTTTCGAAAATATTGGTGTTGATAATATGCTCCCACCAAGCATCTACATTTTTAACCAGCAGATGCATCATAAAGTTATCTGCATATTCTTTAGTGTAATGATCTTGCAAAAGAAAGCTGCATTCATTGTGGTAAAAATAGGCGAGGCCATCAGTATCTGATTTCAGGGTAAAATCTAAATCCTGATAGAATCTTTTTGACAATTCGTAATCTTTTGCAGGTACAAATGCTTTAATTTCTACTGACGTAAGGTTGTCCATAATACATTTTGGCTATTTTAATTAATAATAAAATCCATCATCAGGTAGTTTTCCACCAATCAGTGCAGGTGTGCGCTTATGCAGCAGTGTGAAAAAATATTCCAACTCTTTACGGGCATCCTTAGCAGGCACAGGGTTAAACTGACTGACTTTTATCGCTTCTGAAACAGCCTTTGGTATTAACATAGGAATATGCTTAACGACCACTTCCCCCGCTTCATCAGGATGCTCAAGACACCATTTTGTTGCTTTTTCATATTCCTCATTAAAGCGTTTAATCACATGGGCATCTAGTTTCTTATTAATCACAGCCATACCAGCCTGTGGGATTTTTGCTTCGCGCTTTAATAATCGCCCCCACTCTTTTTGAAGGTCAACACTGCGATATAAATCGGGTGCAACAATTTTTGCAGGAAATGTTTTAGTTTTAAAAAGAGCCATTGATACAGCAGGCTCAACCAGCAAAGCATGATCAACACGACGTAAAATGAGTAGTTGCAATGCATCCAATGGATTAGCGACATAACGAAGTTTAAAATCTTTTTTAGGATCAAGTCCTTGTTGCTCTGCCAGTTCAGTAAAAATAAGATCGGGCATATCGCCTCGAAATGGCATGGCGATTTCTTTGCCTTTAAAGTCGGCTAATGTTTCCAACCCTTCCTCACGAGATACCATCCACATCACCCCCCAGATGGACACATTGAGCAACCTTATATCTGCGCCTCGGTTATACAGGTTTGCTGCTACATTGGTTGGGGTAGCAATAAAGTCCGTTTTTCCATTTAAGGCTAATGCTCTTAATTGATCCGGATTTCTCCATACTTCAAATTTAAGACTGTCGGTCACATCGGCTAATGCATTTGTCTCAGCCATTCTGATTAATGGATAAGAGACAGCGGCAAAAGGGCCTGCCATGACAAGTGATTCAAGTTTTTCTTGAGCTTGTGCGGGCAAAATAATACTTATACTGAATATTAGGTAAACGAATAGAAATTTCATTAGTTATCCTTAAATTGCTGTAAAGTGGGGATTTTAGCCACGACGTGTCTACGTTAGAATCGCAGCTAAAACTCCCTTTATAAAAGAATTAGCTTAGTCAGGAACAGAGCCACCATCTAAATTACCAATAACCTGATCAATAGGGTAAAGACCTCGTCGCCCCTCAGTACCAATAATATTGATTTTGTCTAAAATACTCTTAAATAGTTTTTCCTCTTCATGTTGTTCAGCCACATACCATTGCAAAAAATTAAAAGTAGAATAATCCTGCATTTCAAATGCTACATGTACTAAATCATTAATATTACTTGTTATCAAAATCTCATGCTCGTATGTCTGCTGAAAAATAGTAACAATAGATTCAAATTCAGTAGGCGGCTCTTTAATCTCACCTAATTTAGCAATTGCCCCACACTCCGTTACATAATCAAAAAGACGTTGCATATGTCTCATTTCTTCAGCAGCATGTGATTTAAGAAATTTTGCACTGCCCTCCAACCCTTTATGCGCGCACCAAGAACTCATTTGCAGGTAAAGGTTTGAAGAATAAAATTCCTGATTGATTTGCTGATTAAGTTTATTGACAACCTGTTCTTTTAACATTCTGTTTCTCCCAAGTAAATGCAATAATAATACGAATGATTATTGTTAGTGTTTGTGTGATTTGTGTCAATGATAACTATCAATTCCCTTTGCTAAAATAATGTCTTTTTAATCCTTTAAAAAGTTAATTGATTCTTTTTATAATTCACCTATTTTCCCAGATATTGATAAATTTACTTCTTGATACTCATGTACTAACTTGATCATTAGAAAATAATGAAAACCTTTCAAAGGATACCCACGATGCAATCATAGATGGTAATACTCATGTTTTTTTAGTTCTGTTTCAGTTTAGGAAATGAGTATCAAATAAGGAATCGGAAAACTCAATATGATGTAAAACAACACAAAGCATGAGATTTTTCTTTAGCCTGATACCCTACCCCCAACATAAAAAACAACATCATTAAATACAAAATCCATTCCACCTCATCATTTTTTTCTGCTTCTTGATTAGGTTTTACTTCTTCCAGTTTTTGACCTTGAATCTGTTGTGAAGCATTTACTACCTGACCTGCCACCATAGGTTGAGATATTTCAATAGGCAATGGGCTTAACCCAAAACCCTGCGCCTGGCTATTAACATACTCCGTCAGTTTTTCATTATCGGTTGTCACATCGTATTGAGTTGCTAACTGGATATATTTTTCCACTAACTCTTTTGTGACCTCGTCACCTGCTGCCCAGTAATCTTTACGCACGGCTTCCAGCATTCTTTCAATCATTTGCGCTTGCGTGTGATTGTTTGATTCTGCAAACCACTTATCCATATCTAGCTGATATTTATCCTGGACATACACTTCAAAAAATTCTTGCCACTGGTCTTCACGAACAGAGGTAGGATCAACCACTTGCCAGCCCCAAAAATTATTGAGGTTATCCAGCATGTTTAAAGCACCGGCATAGCCTTCTTTTTGCATTTCTCTTACCCAACGTGGATGATGTGCTCTTGTGCGGAGTTCTTTGCTTAAAAATTTGGCGATGTCTTCTGTTTTAACTTTTTTAGGATCGCGTAAATTGGATATATATAGCTCTGGGCTTGCGCCATCTAAGCGGCGTATAGCTAAAGAAATCCCCCCTAAATATTGAAAAGGATCATCACTGGTTAAAACCCCATAGAGATTAGATGAGCGTGAAAACAGGGCAATATCTGTTCCTGATAAAGTCTTGGCATATAAATCAACATTGGCCATTTTTTTACCCCACCGACTATCATCGGAGCCATAATAATAGCCCATCCTGTCGGTATATAAATCGGCGAGTTTCCCATCTCTTTCCCAAGTATTGGATTTCATCACTGCGCCACCTAACCCTGTTCCATAATTACCAGATTCGTTAGAAAATATACGCACCGTTGATAAGTATTCCGCTTCTTCCTTTTCTATCCCTGATTCTAGTAATTCAGATTTAAGGGCTTGACTGTGTTGATAAAGCGGATTATTTTTTTCTTTTAGTTGGGCAATTTTTGTAATTGCTTCTGCAATCCATTGGATAACATTGGGGAAGGCATCACGATAAAGACCCGTTGCAGATAAAACCACATCGACTCTCGGCCGTTTTAATTCCTTAAAAGGAATAATTTCTGTGTCGATGACTCGTCCCGATATATCCCATACGGGCTTTATTCCCATGGCATAAAGCACTTGTGCTTCCAATACGCCATAGTGCCGCATGGTTTCAATGGACCATAAAGAAAAAGCCATTTTATCGGGATAGCGTCCGTGTTTTTGATAGTAATCTGTAATCAAGTCATTGACTGCTTTTTTTCCTGTTTCCCATGCCGCTTGAGTGGGAACTTTGCTTGGGTCAAAACCGTATAAATTAGTCCCTGTCGGTAATGCTTCTGGGCTACGTATGGGATCGCCACCATTGGCGACTGGAATATATCGACCTTCTAACGTAGCAGCCAAATTTTCCATTTCTACGATACCCTGCATCCGTTGATAATAATCTTTGGCTCGTTTTATATCCTCTCGTAACTCACTGTCGGCAATGGATTGACCGTCTTTATTGTTGATAACGAAGTCATTGAGCAATTTAAATCCCAATAAATCTTCTAGCTTTTCTGTATGAGAAATATCCAAGTTTGTATTAGAAACACCTCTATCTTCATGCGCTATATTTTCTTGATAATGTTCATGCTCATAAACAGCTGCACGGTTTCGAAAATCTGTTCCTAACATTTGGATGATCGTAGTGTTTAGATAGGTTTTATTGGCTAACTTACCAAAGGTGTGTAAACCTAAGGGTTGATTTTGTGCCGCCAAATCGCCCAGATAATCATGCAAAGCAACCATAAAGCCAGCAAAATCCTTATCTACTGCTTCTCGTGTCCACCCTATATCTTTACAATAATTTCCCGTAAAACAGAGTTTACTCAGTTGTTGCGCTGTTTGTTGCTTGACAGCACCTTTGTCCATCGCTTTATATTGATGCATTAAGTTATGCATTTCAGCACTGTCTGAGTGTAACCCTGCCGCTGCAAACGGTGGTGTCATGTGGCTAAGTACTACTGCACGCCCTCTGCGTTTTGTTTGCATGGCTTCACCCACGTCATCGACAATAAAGGGATAAATCACCGGCGTGTTGCCAACACTTAAATCACCAGCATCATATATGGATAAACCTCGTTCTTTACCCGGTAAATATTCCTGTGAACCATGTGTGCCCAAATGAATAAATGCATCGGTAGAAAAATAATCTCGTGCGTACTGGTAAGAAGCAAGATAGTAATGATTCACTGGTACGGTTTTATTATGGTATGCACCTTTTTCTTTATCTGCTTCATCACTGCGTGGCGGTTGACGCATAATAATCATATTACCTATTTTTATTCTAGGCATTACAAACCAGTGTTGTCCTTCACGCTCTACCACCATAAAATTATCTTTTGGCTTTCCCCAACGTGCTTCTATTGATGTACGAGCTGTCTCAGGCAGGGTTTTGTACCAATCTTGGTAAACAGACAGAGGCATTAATTCTGCCAAATCATCTTTGAGTAACTCATCTAATTCATACCCCCGATAAAAAGGGCGTAAAATTCGTGTAATGTTAGCAATAAAATAATCTTCTGATTGGCTACTTATTGCATACCCTTTAGCTTTTAATGCGGTAGAAATTTGATTTAGACTACGGGGTACATTTAAGAAAGAAGCCCCAATATTTTTTTCACCAGAGGGATAATTCCAAACCATTACCGTTATTTTTTTGTCTACATTCGGTTTTAACCTGAGCTGTGCTTGTTTTAGACTGCGCTCAACCAATGCATCCATTTGATAATCAATCACTGTATTTTCTTTATTTTCCGGATCAGATACTGCGACTATAGTCGGATCAATCACCCCTGAAGCTTCTGGCAAAACTAAGGTAAAGGGTGTCATGGATGAGGATATACCTTGTTTATCAGCCTCCCACTTTGCTTGATCGCCTGAGTAGTAGGAAAGTGCTTGAATGACAGGAGCACCTAATTGAGTAAATTCTTCTTTGCGTTTTTGTGCTAAATGAATGCTGCGAAGGTTAATCATATTATGAATAATGACTTGACCGTTTTTTGTCAGCAAATCTTCATAACCTTCTTTACTGCCTCTTGATTCGTAATAAAAAGGGACAGGGAATGCTCCGTTGGCTTCAAGTTTTTTTATTAAAGCATCGACGACTTTAGTATTACCTTCTGAAAAATAATTTTGGTACATAGCGATACCAATAACAGGCTTATCTTTCAGTTCATGCTTGTTAGTGTTCTTTTGCCACTTGAGATATTCGGCTAACGTGGTAAATAAGCGTTTTTCGTAATCTGGATGATAAAGCCCTTGTTGAGCATAAATAATAGCGGGAGGAACAATCGTCAGATTATCAGTTGTAAAGATTTTAGTATTTAAAAAATCAATCATATTGCTCAGGTTAATGGAACCGCCGTTACTGTAATAGTTATGCAATAATTTTGCTTCTTTTTTATCAATGCCTTTTCTTAGTTCTTGGTTTTTTAGCCAATTAATGGCTAAAAAAAGAGTATCGGTTTGCTTGATAACAGGTACAAAAGGAGAAAATGTTTTTTTACCATCCCTTGCTCCCATCGAATCAAAAATCACTAAAGAGTATTGACTAAATAGAGCCTTTTTATCTTTATCTAAAAGGCGAGCTGGTTGGTGTGTAAAGTGAATGTTTTTCTGCTCACCTAGTTGATTGAGTAATTTTACTTTTGCATGCGCGCTATGCATTGCACTAACAATAAGAATCTTTGTTGTTTCTTTTGCTTGAGTCATCGGAGGCAATATGATGCTTACGATCAGTACGAACCAAGGTGTTAAATAATTTTTCATTTTTATTGTTGTTATTCTGGAATATATATCATAGAACCATCTTTCATCTTATAGGCAATACCGGCTTTAGTTCCTTGCCCACTGCCAATTTCCCCCGCAGATTCAAATTTTTTAATTTCTTTGCCTTTTTTGATTATGATTTCCATATTTTCTTTGCCTTCATTTTTAATGACTGTTATTTCTTCATTATTAAAGGGATTCATTGGGTTTTGTGCGATGGAAATCATTAAAGCGGCAATAATCACTAAAAAAACATCGACTAGATTGACTACAGCTAACATAGGGTTTGTAGATTCATCATCTTCAAGTAATTTCATTTTTCTAGTTCTCTAAAAGGTTCTGCATCAATTAATTCTTGAGCCATCCAGCGTTTTTTAACACTAGCAACCCAAAAGGTAAGTGAGGCAGAAATAAGGCTAAAAATAATGGCAGCAAAAGCAACAATCAGGTTTTCACTAATACTCTGGACATTGCCATCAGCTAACGATTTTAAAGCGGGTCCCATGGGGATCATAGTAGCGATTAAGCCCATCATTGGAGCGACTCGTGTAATATTACGCATGGTATCTAATTCAGTTAACGCAAAAACATCTAACTCATCATTGCTTGCTTGCGGGTTGATAGCAATTACACTAAAAAGTGTATAGCCATTTAATGGAGGTATTTGCTTTGATTTCGATTTAATTAAATGTTGATAGTGTGAATGACTCAAAAATCGCTGAATGATTTGGAAAACAAAACGTCCTAGCACAAACCAGGCATAAAAAAACATCAGTATAATACTGATCAAAACGGGTGTGAGAAACCAGTGAGAAGCTTGGTACATCAAGCTTTCTATAAGTGAAAAGTTCATGGTTATATTACATTGTGATGATGCCTCGGTGCGAGGCGTTTATAGCTATTTAAGAAACATCCGCAGGGTAAAGAAGCTAATAAGTTTTCTTAGAAAAACGCCAAATAACGATACCTTTTATACAATAAAGAGGCATGTTTTTTAATTTTTTAGTATCAATACTAAGGTCACTTAGTCCTTGAGCAGAAAATGTTTTTTTCTTTTGGTCAATTTTTACAAGATATTTTAAAATTGAACCGTAAGAGGGATGATTGAAGACTATTTTCATCCCAGGCCAAGGCCTAAAGAGAGCACTAGATAAAAGCACGACATAGTCCCCATGATTTATCTGGGGAGACATACTTGTTCCCGTTATTCGAAAGATAGAAAACATCAGTTTTGTTTCAAATTTGGATAAACAACCTTTTCTGCTGGTGGATAAGGACAAATAGATTTAGTTGTCGATATTCCTTTGCTTTCCCAAAAAAATTCAGCAAATTCGTTAACTAGATTTAATAATTCGAGTGTCGCAGGTCTATCAACTTGTTGTTTACAATAAGAGGCTTTCAACATAATGCTATGGGTCAATGCATGTAGATTAGGAAACATATCTAGTTGAGGTTGTTTGATATAGTCCCCCCAAATTGTCTGTATCTCTTGTTTTAGTTTTATACCATGCTCTTCTTTTTGTGTAACAAAACGAGTTAATGTATTAAAGTTATTAGCATGGTTTGCGATATCCGACTGTTCATGCTCTTCAATTAAATCAACCATTCGAAGCATGGTTAATGCAGATATTTGAGCAACGATTGGATCATAAATTTTACAGGGAATATCACAATGTGCTGATGCTGTAGGGAAGTTAAATTTTGTGTCTAGTGATTGAACTAGTTTATATAGCATTGGAGTCTCCTTGGACTTTTGACAATTAAGATATAGCTAACGTATAAGCCATTACATCTAAAATGGATAGAAATATAAGAAAAATTAATAGCCTGTTTAGTGCCAAAACCCTATACCTGTATAAGGTAAAATAAACCCAGGGCAGCGATAACCATCCCGAAAAGTGAGTGAAGTTTATTTATAACTGGTGACGCATATCGGAAGGTTAATAGCGTCACTAACATCAACAAAAATGCAGAGGATATAAATCCAGAGAAATAATGCATAGGAGAGCCGGTCATTTCTATACCATGTGCATACCCATGTGCAATAGAAGAGCAAGAGACAATGATTAATAATAATCGGTTGTTAACTTGATTATCAAAACCTAGCCAAATACCAAACATGATCATTGAAGTTGCAATGATTTTTTCAGATATTCCTAAGGGTAGGTTAGACATTGAAATACAAAACCCAATGATCATGGAGCAAAGAAAAACAAAGGGAAGAACTAATTTTTCAGTTTGATTTTGTCTTGAGGCCAACATGCCAAAAGCAATGATAGTAAATAAATGGTCAAAGCCTGTTAGTGGGTGCAAAAAACCCTGTAACAAGCCGTTGTTTATTGACACTCCCGCATGTGCTTCACATATGGGAGTAAATAGGAGTAGTAAGATGGTTTTTATCGTTAAATTTTTCATAAATTTGAATAATAAAAGTGATTATATAGTTTTGATTAATGAACAATGCATGATCTTAATTGATGGAGCAGTGATAGCTCAGTAAATGCTTGTTCTGTTTTATAAAGAATTTCATGAGCTTCAATCTCTTTAAAACAAAGACAAAGCTCTAGATAAATTTTGCGAACACCATCAAATACTTGATGGCTTAGACTCTGTGATGTTAATTGATTATCTAGTATGACTTTTAAAAAATCATAGGCTTCAATTAAGCAGAGTATTTGTTCCTTTTTTTTGTTTTGTGCTGCCCAGCAAGAAGAAATATTCAAATAGGAAATTACTAAGGAATGGGTTAAAGTTTCAGGTAAAGGCTCCCTGCTTTGAAACTCAGTAAATAGTTTTTTGGCAATAATTAATGCTGATTGATAATGCTGAATTGAAGTGTCAACATTTCCTTCAGAAAATATGCTGTTAGCTAATTTTATTTGTACTTTCCATTGGTTGTCATCGTATTGTTTTTGGTGGCTCATAGACCCTCCTCAAATTAAAGTGTTTTTTCAGATTTATTTTGAAGCAGTATAATTTCTTAGGAATACTAACCCTGTTTATCTTAATGATAATGATTATCATGTAGATTTGCAATAATAAATTATATTTTATTTCTTATTTTAGAGTTTTTCTTTTTATCTAGATAGAAAGTAGCCGTAGAGGAGGGAACAATAAAAATAAATAATTCTTGCAAATGATAATCATTCGTATTAGTATTTGTTCCAAGTTATCTTTTTAAACTTTTTCTGTTTTTAAGCGACAGGTTATAGCGACGATCTATAAAAAGGGGGTAACAAAGAATTTATGCGGTTGTTTTAGCATAAATTTATGTAATTAAAGAGCTGGATGTCTAAACAGTCTTTTCTAGCCCTCTAGGTTGTGAAGGATTCAATCTTTAACTTACATAAGAAATAGTAGGATGCTGTTTCAAAAGTTTATATTAAAAAATGTAATGTTATCGTAATGTGACAGATAACAAGCTTTTGAGTGGCAAAGGATTGCAAAAGTCAGATACGTGCTTTTCCTGGTTAAAGTATGTTTTTGATAATGAGTTAAACTTTAACTATTCTTTTATTTTTTTCTTTGCTTATATCCTTTCCTTTTATCACTTAGGAATGAATGAGAGGATTGGTTAAAGCTTTCTCGAATGTCTATTAAAATGAAAAAAGTAAGCCTTTTACTCCATAAACTTTAAGACGTTATGAATTGGAAACTTGTCTTTTAATATACATTCAAAACAAGTAGCGAATAGCTGCTTATAAGGAGTTTTACATACATGGACGTACTTATTTTTATTAATAGATTGTAGGAGAAATACTATGGCGATTAGAAAAGAAAAGACAACTTTAATAAAGAAACAGGTTGAAAAAGAAGTTAAGCACGACATTGTTGAAGGTGGCGCTGAACGTGAGCATTGGATTGAAGAGTCCGCGTATTATAAGGCGCAAGCACGAGGTTTTTCCCCGGGAAATGAGAGGCAAGACTGGCACCTAGCCGAACAAGAATATGATCAATGTGCAGCAATAGAATGAATAAAGAACACTGTTTAAAATAAATATAATTAAATATAAAGACTGATGTCGATTGAAAAATACCAGGGTTTATACTTGAAGATTAATATCTTCTATGTACACCATAATTAAAGAGATTACATTTACTGTTTATTTCACTTTGTGACGGTGTTTCTCTTGTCTCTTCTTTTTTATATAAAATTTAACTCTATTAAAGCCATTAAATAAATTCTTACAAAAACTTATGTCAAAAAAGCCGTGTCCTGTCGAGCCTTTAATTTCATCAAAATATTGTCAGTTATCAGTATGCATGGAATGTAAAATTATCAACCTTAGTCTACCGGGACGCATTTTATTTCAATTTGAAACGCATCAATTTCTTGAAATAACTAATTCTTTTAATAAATCAGCCCAAATATTGAGAGAAAAATTAGCTCCCAAGCAACAAGGCAAAAAAGTAGTTAAGTTAAACCATTTACATTAAAAAAAATAGTATGAAAATAGGGTTGTTTTATAGCAGTGATACAGGAAATACAGAATCAGTTGCTGAGATGATTCAGGAAGAGATAGGTCAAGATAACTTGGATATTCATGAGGTCTTTACTATTGATTTACCTGAAACGATAGCACAATATGAGTTTATTATTCTTGGTGTTCCCACTTGGTATGACGGAGAGGTTCAAAATGAATGGGCCGATAAACTAGATGAGTTAGAAAAAGTAAATTTAACGGGGTGTAAAGTTGCCGTTTATGGTCTGGGTGACCAAGAAGACTGGGGCGAATTTTTTTGTGATGCGATTGCAGTGTTAGCTGCAAAAGCTCAAGGGTCTGGAGCAACTATTATCGGGCATTGGTCATCTGATGGTTATGAATTTACTGAATCTAAAGCGCTTATTGATGAAAAAACCTTTATAGGTTTAACATTAGATGAAGATAGACAGTCTGAATTAACAGAAAGTAGAATTAAAACCTGGCTTGAGCAGTTAAAGGTTGAGCTGGGTGTTGATAATTGGCAGGCAGAGCTATCTTAGTTTTTTTCTTAAAAAGAACCCTATAAACTTAAAAAGTAATGATATATTTTATGCTATAAAAAGCTATAGAGTATGAGCTTGTCAAATTAGTGGGTACTTCAGTTTTTAGTGTGTAAAAAGCAGTAATCTCAACTGGCTAATTTTTACAGGATGAGCATAAGCCATATAAATTCAAGTGATGTTCAGTTAATATATAACCTAGCCTTTTAGCTATTTTTTGTTGGCGAATTTCAACAATATCATCAAAAAATTCTTCCACTTTTCCACATTTTATGCAAACAATGTGATCATGATGTTTACCGTTATTTAGTTCAAACACAGAATTTTCTGATTCAAAATGATGGCGAATAACTAAACCTGCTGTTTCAAATTGAGTTAAGACGCGGTAAACAGTCGCTAATCCTATATCGTCACCGTCATCTAACAAAATATTAAATATGTTTTCAGCAGAAAAATGTTTATTATTCGTTTCTTGTTCTAAAATTTTCAGTATTTTAACCCGTGGTATTGTTACTTTTAGACCGACATCTTTTAAATTATTAGTTTCCAATTTCATTCCTTGCTCTATATAGCGTTTAATTCCATAGTGACTGTTGAAGACAGGTATTCTTTTAGTAGTTTTTTTGCACAAGAACTGCAGCGACCGCAGGAAGTACCTACATTTAATGAATTTTGTAAATCTTTCATAGAACTAATACCTGAATCAGTTGCGTGTTTAATAGCTTTATCAGTTACTTCATTACAAATACAAACATACATGGCGGTACTCCAGAATAATATATTACTATTATAAATGATATTGAGAATCATTATCAATAGTAGTTGATAAATAAATCAATGCTTTACGGAATTACTTGGAATATATGTTTTAAATAACAACAATTCTCATTTATATTCAATAACTTATAATTGACAATGGTCATTATTAGTCTAGTATATTTTTTTTAAAATGAGAACTGGGTCACATTATGAAAGGTATTCCAAAAATAAAAAAAAAGCTTAATCAGATTTTAAAAAATGAATTGACTGCCATTAATCAGTTTTTTCTTCATGCACGTATGGCTAGACATTGGGGGCTAGAAACCCTTAATGATAAAGAATATAAAGCCTCCATTAAATCGATGAAATCAGCAGATAAGCTAATAGAACGAATACTATTTTTAGAAGGGTTACCCAACTTACAAGACCTTGGAAAATTATGTATTGGTGAGGATGTACCAGAAATTTTTAATGGGGATATGCAGTTCAGAGCTGTTTGTCAAAAAGATTTGATAGCCGCTATTACAGACTGTGAGGCAGAGCAAGACTATGTGACACGGGAATTACTTAATGAAATTCTTGAAGAGGTAGAAGAGCATATTGATTGGCTTGAAACTCAGGTTACTCTGATAGATAAAACGGGGTTACAAAATTATCTACAAAAAATAATTTAAAGGTGGGGAAGAAAAATGCGTGGTAATAAAAAAATTATTAAGGTTTTAAATTCATTGTTGACAGGTGAACTTTCAGCTGCAGATCAATACTTTGTACATTCTAGAATGTATCAGGACTGGGGGTTTGATAAATTATATGAGCGCATCTCTCATGAAGCCCAAGAGGAATTACAGCATGCAGACGAATTAATTCAACGAATTCTTTTTTTTGAAGGGACGCCAGATATAGCATCACGTGATGAATTACGAATAGGCAGTGATGTACCTAGCATGCTGAAGAATGACTTAAAGCTTGAATTAGAGGTAGCTTCAGCTTTAAAAGAGGCGATTAAAATTGCTGAAAAAGAGCAAGATTACCACACACGAGAAATTCTTGAAGTACTTCTTAAAGATACAGAGGAAGACCATACCTATTGGTTAGAAAAGCAATTAGGGTTGATTGAAAAAATTGGGTTGGAAAACTATTTACAGACGCAAATGTGTAAAAATTAGAATCTACATATTGTGAGATTAATAGCTTTAGTATTTTGTCGGGTAGGTGAATATATGTTTCCATCTTCGAAAAGGGAACATATGGGTTCCTCTATTAATTGATAAATGTAAAATTAATAGAGGGACCCATTGATTACATTATATTTAGTCTTTTCTTTTATGCCAATAACTAAACAATAAAAAAGTATAGCTATATTGCATAATTAATTGTATCCATTCGGGTTTTGAATACCAGCCTAACGTAACATTAAGCGGTAAGCCAAACATGCCGTTTTTATGGTTAAACACTGTTTTTGACAGGTTAAAGGCTTGACTAAAAATGGGATTGTCAGCTTGAAGCCAACCTAAATTTTTTGCAGCTGATAACCCTTCGTGAAGACTATAGCCAAACAAATACCCCGCTTGAATGACCAAGTAAGCGAGAGTAATTACAAAGATGGTTTTTAGGTTAACTCTGATAAGCGAATAATTAATGAGTAACACTAAGACGATAGAAATAGATAAGCCAAGAATAATAGGTGTTACAGAATATTTTCCTGCAAATGAAAAGATAGCTATTTCTGTACCTTCTCTGGCGATCATAAATAATGACAATAGCATGACACCACGACTTGTTAAATGCTCGGCGGCTTTAAGTTCTAGGTGATCTTTAATTTTGCTTCCATGCTGTATCATCCATATAACAAAGGTGGTGACAAGTATGACAGCAATAATTCCACCCACGCTTTCCCATAATTTTGCCGTTGTTTTTAGGCCGCCGATATAAGATGAAATGCTCGTTAATATCAGGCCTAAAATAATGGAAGTCAGTATGCCTGCGAATACCCCATGCCAAACTTGTTTTTTTAGGGGGGTGTTATCTGTTTTATCAAGAAACTTTAGCAAGAGGGTGACAATTAAAAACCCTTCCAGACCTTCTCGAAAAGACATGATGGTTGCTTGT
Organism: Methylococcales bacterium; assembly: GCA_023145835.1. Classification (GTDB taxonomy): domain Bacteria; phylum Pseudomonadota; class Gammaproteobacteria; order Methylococcales; family Methylomonadaceae; genus QPIN01. The sequence goes on along the minus strand of JAGLDH010000058.1, from coordinate 17,324 downwards.
AGAAAAGTATCCATTGTTTTTATAAATTGTTATTTTAGTAGGAGGGACTTTAGCCACGATTTAAATGAGCCGTGGCTAAAGCATCATCGGTTATATTTGTTAGAGTGAGTTTAAAAAATCAATCAAAAAGTGACGTTGCTCTTTATTCAATTGATTAACATAATCCTTTGATTTAACAGCTTCGCCATCGTGCCACATAATAGCCTCCATTAAATTACGAGCACGTCCATCATGTAAAAAGAAGGTGTGATTGTGGATAGTTTTGGTTAATCCAATACCCCATAAGGGGGGTGTACGCCATTCTTTTCCATCGGCTAAATGATCAGGACGATTATCGGCTAAACCATCACCCATATCATGAAGTAACATATCAGTATACGGATGAATCGTTTGGTTTGAGACTGATTCAATAATTTTTTTCTCTGGATTACTTTCTTTTAATTCTCCAGTTTTTAGTGTGGGCACATGGCAACTTCCACAGCCAGCAAGTCCAAAGATTAATTGCCCTTGCTTAACGGCGTCTTTACCAATATTACGCCTTGCGGGTACGGCTAAGGTTTGTACATAAAAGGTGACATCATCTAGTCTTTGTTGTGTTATCTCTGGATCATCCGCTTTACCATCTGCTTGTGGAAAATTTGCAGATGTATCAACAGGGTGAACCGGTGATGTAATCCCTATATCATTATGGAAAGCACCTGCATTTTGCGCAAAAGTATCAGCGTTATTTGCTTTAAGACCCATTCTACCTATGACTCTTTTTTTGGTGATGGGGTCGCAAACATAATTAGCTTTACCAGAAATACCATCACCATCAATATCCTGCTCATCAGCTAATGCAAGAAGTGTTGCTTCAGGGATTGCATCTAGTAAACCCCTTCCAAAAACAGTAGGTGCAACGCGAGGAGAGAACATAATATCTGCTGGAAAAGGAGTATAAGGTTTTACATCATAGCTAGGTGTACGAAGAGAATAGGCTTCTCCATCTGCAAAATGACGAGTTTCTTCTTTGTAATGAACGGTTACATCAGCTTGCGGTTGTACGCCAAATGTTGCTTTTTGAAATAATTGAGTACCAAATCCTGGAACGGGTTTTGGAGCACCGCAACTGTCAGCACGGGTACCAGGAATACTGATACGTAAGAACATTGTATCAAGTTTTCCGCCTTCTTCAGGTGGTGCACCGCGTCCATCCTTTGGGTGACAAGCTTCGCAGGAGGTATTGTTAAACAAAGGACCTAAACCGGGATTTATTGTCGCAGGGGATGTGACGAATGTTTGTTCAAATTCTTCATCTCCTGCAAGATGAACATCCAGTGATTTTGTATCAAGATTGGGTGCTGGTGAAGAAAAAGCATGAGAGGATTCGTCAAAGAGTGTTGTTTCTCCACCTAGTAAGTCTTCATTTAATGAAGCAAATTCAATATTGGAGTATCCACTTTCTCCATCGCTATTGTAAGATTTAACTGCAGATACAAAATAGTGTGCATCATCCAGTATTGTTTTAAATTGTGTTTTGTTTCTTAAGTCTATTGAATGAAGACGGTTTAATGAGGGGAATTCTGCATAATAGAGTCTGTAACCCTCGGCACCTGCGATGGGATCAAAGTTGACGATGATCTGTTTTCCTACACTAGATATATTAATATCAGGTGCTTTAGGAGGTGAAGCATAAACCAGTGATGCGGGTATAACGAGTATTGCTGAGGAAATTATATTAATTATAATTTTATTTTTCATAACTTTTTGACTCAAAGATTGAGAAACAGACGATTCTTACATCTGTTCCTCACAAAAAGTGGATCCTAGTCATTTTATTGAGCTAGTCTATTTTGCTCTCATATGATTAGGTTTGGAGGAGGGGCTTAGTTACGGAACCTCTGATCAAGTCCAATTATTTTTAGCTTGCTAAAACGGCCGATATTTTCCACGAAGATCGGCGCAATAGAGTAACTATTACGTCTCACTTCGTGGAAAATAGCGACAGTTTTTTCTGCGCTAACCTCTAATCAACTTAATCAGAGGTTCCTTACCCAACCCTATTTACTTTGCAAATTTAATATTGGGTAGCAACTGACTTTCAAGTAGAGTCTGTAATTCAACGACTTTGTCTATCGCAGTTTTGATTAATAGGCGACCTTGTGGATCTTTTATAGAATCTCTAAATGGAAAAGGTATCGCCTGAATCGCATTGATGGCCGTATCAATTTTTTGACGAATCTGGGTATCCAACTCTGCATTATTACGACGTACTAAATCATTTAATCCTGGGCCATCATGCTGTAAATAACGTCCTAGATAAATATTTTCAACACCACGAATATTGTTTTCAAAATCTAAAAGAGAATTAAAGCTAAATTGCGATTCAACTAACTCATGATTAGATTCAGAATAGGGTTTAGAAATTTTACCGTTACCCACCTCATCAACAATAACAATCATACCGTTGATTAGCTCTTGTAAAGCAGCCGTTTCACTAGGATAAGTTGCGCTTCCTTTTCCAGCAGTCGAAAATTCTTTAACAAAGTTACCGCTAGTTGGTCTCCATGCATCTGCTAAGGTATTAATATGTGTGTGTAATAATGAGGTTGCTGAAACTAGATATTCCATTTCTCTATCAGTAATATCAGCGGCTTTTTTATCATTATTGGCACCAAAAATTAAATACTCAACAGTATGAAAGCCATGTAAAGTATCCGCTAAGGCAGTGACAAAAGGGATATCTAATTTGTTATTACTGTTCAAAACAGCGTCAAGGTCGGTTCTGTTAACGGGCCAACTATCCATGGCAGGATCAATTCCCTGAGTATCGACCGGGCCAAATAAAAATGATTCTGTTTGTTCCCAAGGGCGACGTGTATCACGCCAAGCAAATTGAACTTTGCGTAAATTTTCGTCAGTAGGGGCAAATTTAAACGTGAGCAATGCATCAGTAAGTTCTTTTGACTTGGTTGCAAAATCATTATAGGAGGCTAGAACTACATTGGTCGCTGTTGAGGAAATGATGTCAGAAATTGAGGCATTGGCATCAGCAGAGTTTGGTGCTTTTACGTTAAAAAACTCAACATTTGAATAATTACTCTCACCACTTGGGTCTTTAGCTTTAATAGCGACAGCATAAGAAGCACCCACAGGTAAATCAACGGTAATATCTGTTTCTCCTGCCATTGGAGTACTTCCTATTGGAGTAAGAGCAGGATAAGGCGCATAAAATAGTGTGTACTCAGTGGCACCAATCACTGGGTTCCAGAAAGCAGTGACTTTAGTTCCTTCTACAGAAACGACTACACCGGGTTCTTGAGGCGCGGCATAAGATGATATTGAAGCTGTTGCAAGCCCAATGGCTACAGCTAGGGTTTTTAGTTTATATTGCATGAGATTTTCTCCTTTCGGTTAATAAAGTTTTAAAATTCTGTTGCTACCCCTAATGAATAGGTATTTTCATCATTTTCAGTCGGTATATTTATGTTTCGGTGAGAATATTGTCCTTTGATCGTAATTCCCTCGATAAGCGAGTAATTAAATCCTGTTGTCCAGACTTCGCGTTCCCAGCGTGGATTGTCAAAAATCAAACCAGATGTTTTATGCATCGTGTCATAACTGTCATAGCGAACAAACCAGTCAAAACCATGCCCAAGGAACGAGGGTTTATTCGGAATAAATTGGAATAGATCAACACCTGCTTCCAGGTACCAGGCCAAAGCTTCTTTAGCTACTGGCGAGCGCTTAACATTAAGATTATTAGATAAGCGACGGTTAGCTGCTGAGACTAAATCTGCATTGGATAAGTGTCCATAAAGTGCTGCTCCCCGAAAAGTCCAAGGGCCAGATTCATACAAACTATGGAGTCCTAAAATCATAACTTCTGCATCGTCCTTCAAATCTGGTTTAGGCCGATTATCGGAAGTATTTCCCCAATAGAATGAACCCCCAATTTCAGCACCCTCTAGAGAGTCAAACCCTAAACTGGATAAGTCATAATCAAGGCTGGCAACAAAGGCAAGGTTATCTGCATTTTTCCGTTCAAAACGTTTTTGAAAACCACGTTTCACCCAGTTTGCAGAACTAAATCCTGTTGAATCAAGCCCTGTGATGACTTGTCCTCGATAGAAAAAACCATTATATTTTCCTCTTAATTCAATACCCAGTTCATGCCAGGCAACTGGTACCATGGAAGATTCAGACTCGGAACGTTCGGTTGTAAAGTAATGACTAGGGCGATGACGTTTATTAATTAATCCAACAGGAACAGGTATTTCACCAATACGAAGTCCTAACCAAGGTTGATAGTCATATTGCACGAATAGCTCTTCAAGGACGATTTCACCGCCTTTTTCTATTTCTTGCTCAAATTCACCAAATTCTTCAAAAACATCAAATTCCATAGTAGAGCCAGTCCCTCCATGTTCGTATTCCACTTCAGCATGGAATGACCATTGGTCATTAAATTGGTATTTTCCTTCTAATACCAAGCGTTCAAGGTCTGCTTCATCACGTTTTTCTGGATGGGTGTCCCAATCATAATTAAAGTAATTGGCAACGGCATAACCTTTAAATGAATAAGGAGTGGTTTCTTTTGTTGTTATTTCTTCAGTCGTTGTTTCTAGTTTTTCATCCTGATTGCTTACCGTTTTGTGTGTGTCTGAAAGTATCGGTTTTTTCTGAGTAGAAAAATGTTCTTTCATATCCTTAATCGCCTGACTTTGTGTTTCTATTTGTTTGTTCTGTTGCTCAATTTGAGTTTGTTGTTTTTGTATTAATTCCCATAATTCAGCAGCAGAAGGTGCTTCTGAAGCAAAACTATTACAAGATAAACTAAAGCCTAAAATTAAAAACTGAATAAGAATGAAAGTAGATATTTTATTATTCATAAGAGAAATTTTAATTATCGGAAAAACAGGGGCGCGATGGGGTGGCACTGATCAAGATAAAAATAGTAATACAAACAAGAATCATTTGCAACAATAAAAGTGGTTATTACAACAATTGGCTTTTATAAGACAACTGAAACTTTATGTATAAGGTATATAATAAAGTAAGACTAAATTATTGTTAGAGCAGCTGGTTTTAATAAATATCTATCTATCAAGTTAATGTCATAAATTTTAAAATATTCTCATTCCTAAGTACTTCTTCAGGATAAAATCAATATGAATGAATCAAATTCTAATAAACCAAAAGAAATAGTTACCTTAAATCAACAAATAGAAGAAAAAAAAACGGCTATTAATAATATTGATACCTGGTTAAAAAAACATATAAAAGATGAAAAACTACGCGATAGTTTTTCAGATATAGAAATAGAAAAACTAAAAGTATTCAGAAAAGAGCTTGCTGAGATAGCAAAAAAGCAAAAAGACTATGAAAAATGGTCAAAGCGCAGAACTGATGCAATTGCAAAGAAAAAAACAAACATTAGTTCGCTGAATAAAAAAATTACAAGTTCAAAAAATAAAGTAGAAGAAAATGAGAAGTCTTTAGTAAAAATATCTAAGGGAAAATCTATAGAGCAATTACATGAGTTAAGGGCGGAGCAGCAAGAAAGAGTTAGTGATTTTCAAGAGTTATATGATCTTGCGGGAGTGAATGCCAAATTGACTAAAACAAATTTTTTCAGTCAATTCTTTGCCCCTAAAACAGCTGATATAGAGGTAACAGAATTAAAAGAAGAATCCAATTTATTACAATTGGAGCTTGGAAAAGAGCGCAATCTAGTTAAAATTTTGGAAACAGCGATTACAAACGAAATGTTACTCAAAAAAATGGAGGCAGATAGGCAACATTTAGTTGATGGAAAGCCCTGTTTCTTATGTGGTTCCTTAGATCATCTCTATACAAAGCATCCGCCTGCTGTCTCAAATTCAAAACAAGTTTTAGTTGAGCAACAAAAAAAAACCAAAGAGTTATTAACAAAGGCAAAAAAACTGGAAAAACTAATAAATGCAGCAGAACAACAAGCGGAGAAAGATAGCAATAAAGAAAATCGATTAAAACTGGTTCGTGCCCAGTGGAGAAGTTTAGCCAATAAACTTAATGCTGCAACAGTCGATATGAAAGAGCGTTCTTTACAGAAAGATTTATTAAAGGTAGAAAAACAAGAATTTTCTAATATTACGTCTTTATTAAAAAAATATACCAGGCTGGAGGACACTATCTCACAAACAAAAGCAACACTCGAAGTGAGTGAGGCTTCTGTAAAAAGATTATCGCAAGAGCTTGAGGAACAAAAGTTAGAATGGGAAAATCGACCCCAGGAGTCTATTGAAATAGAACAGATTTATAAGAAACAACAGGCCGATGAAAAAGTATTGTCAGAAAAAATTGCTAAACAATTAGCTGTATTAGAAGGGAAACCTCCGTCTAAAGGAGAAGAGTTGGCTTTGTTTAATAGTTTAACTAAGCGTGGTCAGGAATATCACAAATACGCAGAGCAAAAAAAGTCTTTAATTGATGAAATGAAAGTTTTAGAGGCAGAAGAAGCTAAGTAATTTAATTCTTTAGTAGGAATAGTCTTTAGCCATGATTAGATGTCTAAAAACTATTTTTACCTAAGTTTTATATTTTAACGAAACATGTTTTTATTCACTGCTTTAGCCATAGCTGCTTTAGCTGTTATAAAGCCTTTATCAACTTGTTCTTTAAGGTTTTGATCCAATGTTTGCATACCTTCTTTTCGCCCTGTTTGAATGGCTGAATACATTTGTGCAACTTTCGCTTCTCTGATCAAGTTACGAATAGCTGATGTACCCACCATAATTTCATGTGCTGCTACTCGTCCTCCACCTACTTTTTTAAGTAATGTTTGGGAGATAACGGCTTGTAATGATTCTGACAACATCGCTCGAATCATATCTTTTTCTGCTGCAGGGAAGACATCAATGATACGGTCAATTGTTTTAGCTGCCGAGGTCGTATGTAAGGTTCCAAAAACAAGGTGGCCTGTTTCTGCTGCAGATAATGCCAAGCGAATGGTTTCTAAATCCCTCATTTCACCCACTAGAATAATATCTGGATCTTCACGTAAGGCCGATCGTAATGCCGCGTTAAAGCTTTGTGTATCTCGGTGCACTTCTCGTTGGTTAATCAAACACTTTTGACTTTCATGAACAAATTCGATTGGGTCTTCAACGGTTAAAATATGAGCATAATCATTAGTATTAATATGATTAACCATGGCTGCAAGGGTGGTTGATTTACCCGAACCTGTTGGACCCGTTACTAAAACCAGCCCTCTTTGGTGTTTACAAACCTCTTCAAAAAATTTAGGTGCTTTTAAATCTTCTAATGAAAGTATGTCTGAAGGAATGGTTCTGAATACTGCTGCTGAGCCACGATTTTGATTAAAGGCATTGACACGAAACCGAGCGATACCAGGCAACTCAAAAGAAAAATCAGTTTCGAAAAATTCTTCGTAATCCTTACGCTGCTTATCATTCATAATATCATAAATCAGCGCATGGACTTCTTTATGCTCTAAGGCGGGAATATTAACTCTACGTATATCACCATCTACCCGAATCATAGGGGGTAGACCGGCAGAAAGATGTAAATCAGAAGCTTTATTTTTAACTGAAAAGGTTAATAATTCAGCAATGTCCATGAGATATCCTCAGCAAGAGTTGATTTAGAAAAAATAAAAGTGTGTTGTATAAACATAGTTCAACTCTTTGCTTTTTTAAAGGACTGAGGTTTAATAGACTAATTTGTAGTTATTTTACTATGCATGATATAAATCAAAGGTTCAGAAAAATACAGTCTCATATTCGACACGTTGAATGTGACGTTGGGAGAAAAACGAATAGCGTACAGTTATTAGCTGTTAGTAAAACAAAACCTTCTTCATTTATTGCAACAGCTTATCAGTTAGGACAACGACATTTTGGTGAAAGTTATGTTCAAGAAGCAGTAAGAAAGCAGCAGGAGCTGTCAGCTTTTAATATAACTTGGCATTTTATCGGCCCTATTCAATCCAATAAAACTAAATTGATAGCCAGCCATTTTAACTGGGTGCATAGCGTAGATAGATTAAAAATTGCTAAACGCCTTAGTGAACAAAGACCAAATTATTTACCTGCTTTAAACATATGTCTACAAATTAATATTAGTCACGAAGAAACAAAATCGGGCATTTTACTTGATGAGCTTCCTCAATTGGTTGATGAGATAGGGCATTTACCGAATATTAAATTGCGTGGGGTTATGTCTATTCCTGAGCCGAATACGGATTATGAAGCCCAGCGAAAACCCTATAAAAAACTTTATCTAGCGGTAAAACAACTGAATCGACCCGAGCTTGATACCTTTTCTTTCGGCATGACAGGGGATCTAAAAGCAGCGATTGCTGAAGGTGCTACAGTAGTAAGAATAGGCACTGCATTGTTTGGTGCTCGAGCTTAAAAAAATGAGTAGATCTAAAAGAGCAAGTTTTTATGTTTTTTTCTCATTCCGATAAGCCTTACGATACCAGAACGCCCACATCACTTGACCTAAAAAGAGTTAAGTGATGCGTTGTTATATTATTTTAACTCTTGGAATAACATCGCTTGGATGTATTCTAATGTTGATAATTTTATTGTCTTTTAGATACATTTTGACTAGCCTGTGTACTCCATCGAGAATCCAATTTTTATGATTGTATTCTAATAGTTCAATAGGAAACTTTGTATCTGCTTGTAATATACGCCTGTATTCGTGTGGAAAACGATCAGGGCTTTTAATTACCTCAATTGGAGATACATCGAAAAGCATTCCAAAGTTGGGCGTTGAAGACCACAAGGGAAGAGTAAGAAAATAATCGAATTCCTCTCTATAGACTTCTTGGGTAGGAGTAGAGAGTGCCCAAACCAATGTTACGTCCCAATTAAACGGAAGAATATGTTCTTGTAATTCAATTGGAATAGATTTAATCATCTTGTGGCAAATACCTTACATTAAAAATAGCTTCATTCTTTTCAATGCCTAACTTTTAGAGAATGTATATTGCTGCTTTAAAATATAACCATCCAGTAGCTGGCACTGAAATAACAGATATATTCTCTTTGTCTACTCCTGTAAGGTCAAAAGCCGAAAAATCCATTCTAGTATTAAAGTTAATTTGATGTGAACCCCCCAACTCGGCATCAAGCGTAAAGCACAGGTACATAATTTGAAAACTACATCACAGAGACAGTATGATTTTCTGGAGCAAGACTATACTTCGCGCAGTCACGGATGCGGTTTTCTATCGGTTGGTTTTTGCCGATAGACTGTGTTGCTGAAATAGTTGCTTAGCTTGCTATGCACCCATTTCAGCGTCTTGCTATCAACAAAAATTAACTCGCTATAAAATCCGCATCCGTGACCGCACGAAGTATAGTTGATCAAAATGTATTATATTGTGCACCAAAACAGGATTTTTTCCATAAGAAAAAAGGGTGTCACCCTTTGTATTTTTTCGACCTGCATATGAGCTGGTTCTAAAATAAAAATTGCAATCATTTTTTAAATTTTATTTTAGTAAAATTCGCTCCAAAGCTTTGGTTCACTAACTAAACATCCCTGAATCATATCTGTATTCCAACTATCAACCATTTCATATTGTTCTTCTGTTTCGATTCCTTCGCAAATAACACTCAATGATAATTCATGAGCCAGCTTCACCATTGTACGCCCGATAATGGCACAATTTTTATCTACCAAGGTATTATGAATAAAACTTTTATCGATTTTCAATATATCAAAAGGAAAGTTTAATAAATAACTTAATGATGAATAACCTGTACCAAAGTCATCCATGGATAAAATAAACCCTGCTGATTGAAATTCTGAAAACCGTTCATTTGTTAACTCACTATTTATCATTGCTGATGTCTCAGTAATTTCTAGTGTGATCCGATTTGGGGTAATTTGATACTTGTGAAGAATGTTTTTAGTTTTATTTACTAAATCAATCTCTTTAAGTTGAATAGGAGAAAGATTGATAGAAATACCTACATTACTTGGTACTGAGGATTTAACTAAATGTCGACAAACCTCTTCAATCACCCAGTAACCTAATTGAACAATATCATTACTTTTCTCAGCAATATGTATAAAATCATCTGGAGCTAATATTCCTTTATCAGGATGTTGCCAACGAATTAGAGCTTCGTAGTGACAAATTTCTTTACCTAACTGGCTAGTATGTACTATGGGTTGAAAAAATATTACAAATTCTTTATTTTCTATTGCAGTGGGTAAAGAGCGAGCTAATTCCAAATGTAACTGTAACCCTTTTACAATTCCACTTTCATACCCTATCACCTTATTAGATGAGGTTTTAGTTTGAAAGAGCGCTATAGATGCCATTCTGAAAAGCTCTTCTGGCTTTATTTCACAACTAGGATAGCAACTGTAACCTGCTCTTAAGTTGCAATTCATTTTATATCCATCAACCAACAGACTTTTTATAAATGTATCTATAATCTGATTCAGTCTTTTTCTAACATCCATTTCCTTTGCGTTTGAAATAATTAATGCAAATTCATCTGCTCCTAGGTAGGAAAGGGTGTTATTGTCACGGATGATTGATTTAAAACGAATGATGACTTCATTCAAAAATGTTAGCTTTACTTCTTCATGTAATAAGTCAAGGATATCCCCCGTCTTATCTAGAGAAAAAATGATGATATAACTATTGTATTGTTTATTATTTACTATGTTTTCAATGATCTTTAAAAAGCCTAACTTATTTAGTAAGCCCGTATTTGAGTCAGTATAGAGTACCGGAGAGATATCTTGATCACTGTCTATATTGTCGAGGCTATCAGCTAATTTCTCTAACCCCAAATAAACATTCTTTAAATAATTGCTAGATATATCCCTTTCAACACAAAATGAAATAATAGCCGCAATATTTGATAAAAATGCATTATCAAATTGAGAAAATTCTGTATTATCAGATGGCTTAAAAGCTACGCCTCCACGCGCAGTCTTAAAGCGTTCAAAAAGTATATTACCTTGAGATAGAAACTCACAAACCTCAGACAATTGCTCATCATTTTCATTCTTGCAGTTGACTACGTCTTGTTGCATTTCGAACAAGGATTCTATTGTGCTAAATTCATCTTTATGGACTTTTTTCCAATCACACTGTTCGATAAACTTGTGGTTTCGTATAATGGGTTTTGCTTCCCACCACAACCCATTAACAAAAAGAAATAAAATACAAGTCTCTATATCAATAGAAAAACGGGTTAATCTATAAATACTTTTTAAGTCTCTAATAAAATTTAAATCCACACTAATTGTGGCGCTAAGTTCAAGTAAGCTTGCTGAGCGTAAAGCTTCCTCAATAGCAGAAACCTTATATAGATTCTGGTTATCTGTCATGGCTATTAACGACTATTCAAAGTATCAAGCAGTCTCATATGTAACTTCCTTTATAGTATCAATAAATTTTTGATCTATATTTAGAGCTAAACTATCAGCAATATTAACCATATATAACGCACATGATACCATTCCAATCAATTCTGCAATTTCATCAAAAGAAAACCCTAAGTCATCTAATTCACTGCGAATTTTTTTAACCATTTTAAAGTTATTATCGACAGAATAATTGGCAAATTTTAAAATTGTACGTAATGCTGGGTTTCTAATCTGATCAATATTTTCTAAAATATTTTCTATATCTTGTTCTTTAAAGCCATGATGTATTGCTAATGCTTGGTGAGCTATAGAGCAATAAGCACATTTCTTTTTATTAGCAATAAAAGAAAACATTAGCTCCTTTGTAATACGAGGTACATTACCTGCACATAAATTTTTCCTAACCATATACCAAGAAGACTCTGCTAGTTCCTTCCTTATCAAAGCAACACAACGAAAAATATGAGGCACAAAACCTATACCCAGTTCATGACAAACTTGAAGATGAATTTCTGGAAATTTTTTTTCAAACTCCTTCTCTGACATAATAGGAAAAGCAATCATGCTTGGTTCCTCGAAATACTAGAAAAAAAAAGTGTGTAGGCCAACATATATCTCCTGTGAATACTTAAGGAACCTCTGAATAAGTTGATTCATAAAAACTAATGTTCAACCAATTCAATAAGTTATGTTCTATTAAATTGTTACTTTAAGACTTAATCAGAGCTTCCTTAATGAAAGAGTCTTAGTAAATCCCTCTAAATGATATATAGAATTATTTGTTTTCTATAATCTGCAGCACATTTTTCTTGAAAAAATCGATATAAATCAATCGAAAAAGGTCATCTCATCACATATTCATATTTTTGAAATCAACTCCTATTAGAATAAAACCAGTCGGTGTTTTACTGAGAACAAAATTATTACTTTGACTCCCTCATTTCAGCCACGGAATCGATTGGAGTAGCATGATACTAGACTCCTCTTTCATTTATCAATTTATAGTCTCTAAACTTAAGGAGCCTCTGATCAAGTCCAATTATTTTTAGCTTGCTAAAACGGCCGCTATTTCTTCGCTAAATTCTAATCAGCTTAATCAGAGGTTCCTTAACATTCTCGCAAGACCTGCATAGGCGATTGTCTTACAACACGACGGACACCCCAATATCCAGTCACTGCAATGCAGAAAGTGCTTATGAGTGGTATGCCCATCCATAACATCCAGTTTATGTGATAATCTAGGTGTAGCACATAGGTATATAAAGTATAAATAATAGTTTCTGACATAAGCACTGCAACAAAACCGGAAATAAGACCTAGTAAAGAAAACTCAAGCAGATGTGCTTTTCTTAATAAGGCACGACTAGCACCTAATGTTCTCATCAAAGTACCTTCATATATTCTATTATCCAATGTTGAATATACAGCTGCGAATAACACAGTAAAACCAGCAAATAAGGCAAAATATAATAAATAATTGATGGCCTCTGTCAATTGCGTCAAAATGGTTTTAAATTGTTTTAGCACTGCATCTACTTCTAAAATAGTAATACTCGGAAAGTTTTTAACTAGGGTATTAAGGAAGTTTTTATTTTCTTCAGCTAAATAAAAACTAGTAATATAGGTTGTTGCATACCCAGCTAGGGTTTCCGGTGAAAAAATCATATAGAAATTAGGCTTCATCGTATCCCATTGCACTTTACGAATATGAGAGACAGTTGCATCTAATTGTTGGCTGCCTAGGGTAAATGTAAGTTTGTCACCCATTTTTATTTTTAAGCTTTTAGCTAGCTTTTCTTCTATTGAAACCCCGCCTTTTTGCTGACTATCCCATTGCCCTGAGATGGTTTTGTTATCTTTAGGAAGCTCTTCTGCCCAGGTAAGGCTCAAATCTCTATGTGTAGCCCTTTCTCCTTGTGAATCTTTACTAACGATTTGCTGCACAGCAACGTCATTAATTTTAACTAAACGACCTCGCACCACTGGATGTAAATCGACATTAATTATATTTTGCTGTTTTAATTGTTGTTTAAAAGAATTAACTTTTTCTGGAAACACGTTAAGTACAAAATGATTAGGCGCATTATCAGGTAATTGATTTTGCCAATCATCTAACAAATCAGTTCGAACGGTATAACTTAGTATCATGGCAAGTAGGGTGATACTAAACGCCAGAATTTGGCTTACACTGGCTTTAGGATTTCTAACTAATCCTTGTAAACCAAACCGCCAGCTTAAACTAAGGAAAGGCAAAAATTTACGACACTGAACCAGACAAACATAAAGTATCAGTCCAAATATAAAGGTGATGATTAAGCCACCACCAATGATTGTCGTCGTCATTTTAAGGTCTAGAGTATATCGCCAAATCAAAATAGAAATGAGCGATAATGCTAGGCTATAAACAAGCCAGGCACTTGTTGGTAGTGGCTCTAATTCCCGGCGTAACACACGTAAAGGTGATACTTTTTTTAAGCGCAATAAAGGTGGAAGAGCAAAGCCAAATAAAATGGCAAGGCCTGTAAAAAATCCCATAAAAATAGCAATAAGGCTAGGGTTGGCTACTTTAGCTGGAAGCAAGTCTTTTAATAAATGAAATAATGTTTCTTGGGCAAACCAGCCGAATATTGTTCCTAACGTGCTTGCAATAACGCCTAAGACTAAAAACTGGCAAAAATAGAGCCATAGAATTTCATTTTGTTTGCATCCTAAACAGCGCAGAATTGCTGTCGCATTAAAATGGCGTTCACTATATCGGCGGGTTGACATAGCAATAGCAACGCCTGCGATTAATATAACGATAATACTGGATAAACCTAAATAACGTTCGGCTCGGCTTAAGGCAGTCCCTAATTCTGGACGATCCTCGTGTATATCCATCAATCGTTGAGAAACATGTAAAAGTGGCTTTATTCCTTTTCTGTACTGAGCAATTGCTTCACTAGACCCACTAAATTGAAAAAAATAATGTACATGGCTACCCGGCATTAACACTTGTGTGGCTTTCAAATCAGCATCATTAATCATAACCCGGGGTGACAAGCTGTATAGGTCACCTCTTTTATCTGGCTCATAAGTAATTATCTGGCTAATTTTTAAGGGTTTTTCTCCTACTATTAAATGATCACCCAGCTTAAGTTTTAAAGCGGATAAGACTCGTTTATCAGTCCAAGTTTCACCCTGTTTTGGACCATTATGCAGTATTTTTTCTTCCGTATAATCTGATGAGGTTGCTTTTAAATAGCCTCGTAGTGGATAGAGACGGCTAACGGCTTTAATACCGGCAAGTAATATTTCGTCATTTTCCATCAGTACAGTCGAAAACTCTGCAGTTCTTGCATGATTTAAATTGAGTTTTTCAGCTTCTTTTATCCATTGCTCTGGAATTAAAGTAGAACTCGTAATCACTAAGTCAGCCGCTAAAAATTCAGCTGCTTGCGTGCTCATAGTACGGTGTAAACGATCTGCAAATAAGCTGATTGCAGTAGAGCTGGTCACCGCTATAATTAAAGCTAAAACTAATACGGTGAGTTCTCCACTGCGACCATCCCGTAATAATAATTTTAATGCTAAAAAAAATCGACTCATATCATTCGTCCTGCTTCAAGCTTAATCGTGCGTTGACAACGTGAGGCCAAAGCATTATCGTGTGTCACTAAAATTAAGGTTGTTTGTTTTTCCTGGTTAAGTTCAAACAATAATTCGATAATGTGTTCACCTGTTTTACTATCTAAATTACCAGTGGGTTCGTCGGCAAAAAGAATTGCAGGCTCAGTAACAAAAGCCCGAGCAAGAGCAACACGTTGTTGCTCTCCGCCAGAAAGTTTCATGGGTGTGTGGGTTAACCGATGGCTTAATCCAACTCTGTCTAAAAGTGCTGAAGCTAATTTTTTTGCATTTTTATCTGCTCTTAATTCTAGGGGTAACATGACGTTTTCTAATGCTGTTAATCCTGGTAATAGCTGAAATGATTGAAAGACAAATCCAACGCATTGATTTCGTAATTCAGCTCTACCATCTTCATCCATCGAGGTAAGGTTTTGTCCTTTTAACATAATAAATCCCTGCGTTGGGGTATCTAATCCTGCAAGTAGACTGAGTAAGGTAGATTTTCCTGAGCCAGAGGCACCAACAATTGCTAAACTTTCCCCTGATTTGATTGTTAACTCTACCGATGACAAAATATCCAGTGAGCCATCGGAAGTGGGAACGGTTTTACCCAGGTTTTCGGTTTCAATAATATTTATGTGAGTTTGTGACATGTTTAGAATTTGTTTGATGTTCGTTATTTCACTCTATTCAACAACCTTATTAGCTAAGTCTACCATTGTAGTTCTAGGAGATAGTATAAGTGCAGGTTATGGAATAGATATTAAAAAAGGATGGGTTGCATTATTGCAGCAAAAGCTAGATCAAGAAAAGAAATCTTATACCATTTTTAATGAAAGTATAAGTGGTGATACAACAGCCGGTGGTTTAGCCCGCATAGATAGTGCATTAAAAAAACATAAACCTCAATTGGTCTTATTAGAATTAGGCGCAAATGATGGTTTACGGGGTTTGTCACTAAAAGAAATGAAAAGTAACTTGGCAGAAATAATTAGCCGCTCTCAAAAAATGGGAGCAAAAGTATTACTCCTTAGTATGCGTATTCCACCCAATTATGGCAAACGGTATATCAATATGTTCTATGACATTTATCCTCAATTAGCAAAAGAAATGAATGTTTCTTTTGTGCCTTTTATAATGGAGGATGTGGCACTTATTAAAGAAATGATGCAAAAAGATAGATTACATCCAAATACCAAAGCACAACCTATTATTGCCAGTAAAATATGGAAACACATTAAATCAGTTTTAGAGCTATAATTTATTAAATCATAACCTTATCTGAGCAAACAATAATAACTACATAAAAAATGTCTGTTTTAACACTAAAAAAAGCGAATCAAATTATTCATGCTGCACTAAAGACAGCACGTCAACTCAATCTTAAGCCATTAACAGCAGTTGTATTAGATGAGCATGGGGCATTAAAGGCTATGCAAAGAGAAGATGGTGCGACAATTTTAAAACACGATATCGCAATGGCAAAAGCTTGGGGAGCAGTCAATATGGGAGTCTCTTCTCGTAGTTTAGCTATAATGGCCGAACAACGCCCAGCCTTCATGAATGCCTTAGTTGATATAGCGGGTGGAAAGGTGATGCCTGTTCCTGGTGGTGTTCTTATCCGAGATGAAGATAATAATATCATTGGTGCAGTGGGAATTAGTGGTGATCTTTCCGATCAAGATGAACGTAGTGCTGTTGCTGGTATTAAAGAAGCTGGGTTTAGTGCTGGTATTTGATAAATTATATGTTTGTAGGTTGAAGGTTTTATAAACAAGTAGATTTTGCCTACATCCATGTAGGTAAGTCTTTTATTTGTAATAGTTACTTTGAGTCTACAGGTACGGGAACAGAAATATCTGCATTTTCTTTACTTTTTTCCATTTGTTGCACCTGTTTGGCTTTTTCATTTTTGTTCTCTCGATTAGCTTCACCAAACATAACAACAGCAATCATAAAAATAGAGGATGCTAGTGCAATGACGGGTATTCTCCCTGGTTTGTCCATCCAAAATAAAATCCAACCAGGTTTTATTAATCCTACTATAAGCAAGCCTACTGATAAAATGAGTAGGTTAATTGATAAGATTATCATTATTCTTTTCCGTTATTTATTTTAATTTAGCTATTATACTTCGCTCAGTGGCCTATGTGGGGTTTATAGTGTGGTGGTGATTTTTTTATACAGGGAAGATAGTGCCACCAAGTGCATACTAGAGAAGGAAACTGTGAATATAGACGCTACCCTTCTCGATATAATGGTACTGGGCTTCAGCCCCTTCAGACATACTACATATGCTGCTTAAGGAGCCTCTGATCAAGTCCAAT
>JAGLDH010000057.1 GCA_023145835.1 Methylococcales bacterium | reverse complement strand
TGCAATAGAATGACTATTACGTCTCGCTTCATGAAAAATAGCGACTGTTTTTTCTTCGCTAAATTATAATCAACTCATGTTCAATTAATTCAATAAGTTATATTCTATTAAATCGTTGCTTTAAGATTTAATCAGAGGTTCCTTAATAGACATAAGAGTTCCTGAAGAAATTATATACTGTGTTTGAGTACTGCTATATTTTCAAGCATAGAATAGTTAACTAATTTGCCGGAAAACTTCTTCAGAGAGGTTATGTAGTTCCGTTTTATCAAGTTGACCAACTAATGCATAACCCATCTCTCCGTTAATCCAGTAAAGCACGCTGATGCTTCCCTGATTTGAGTGGCGAAAAGTCGTTTTGTTATTGTTCCATGCCCCTCTTCTTATATAAAGCGTTATGCGGTTACCGTCCTTACGCTCATACATAAATTGTGCGGCCATACGATTAGTTGAGGGTAATAAGCGCCCTCCAATTAATTCAAAATTGTTTTTCGATAAATCAGGTGCTTTGATATCTGTATGTAGCCGTTTAGATAGCCAACCAACTAAATGCTGTTCTTCTTTAGCAGATACTTCCACCGGATGGCGGGTTTCAGTTGAATAAATGGCATGTGCAAAAGAAGCGGGATGTACTAGATGAGTTTCTTGTCCGTCCGTAGAATGTGCCAGCATGAGCTTAACAGGGTGGGCGCTCCAGCCTGCGATCCCACCTATCATTAACCAAGCCAGTGAGGCCGCGATTTTAAAAAAAATGTGTTGTTTCGGTTTTCTATCAAGATTTGTGCGAGCGTATTGTTCCGGTAGTTTTTCGTCCAGAACAGGATCATAAAGTTCTTGAATTGAACTGTTGAGAAGTTGGTAGTCTTCGATTAAGGCTGCCGTTTCAGGGTGGGTTTGAATATAAATCTCAATTTCACGACGGCGGTCAAGATCAAGCTGATTATCGACATAGGCTTGTATTTCTGAATCAGTAACTTCAGTAGGGTTTTTCATTTTATCCTCCGCAGATGCGGGGCATCATCTCTGTGGGTCAGTTTGCGTAAATGTTGGCGGGTTCGGGATAGTTTTGACATCACAGTCCCAACGGGTATTCCAAGCATATCTGCTACTTGTTGATAAGGCAAGCCTTCCAATGTTACCAATAATAAAATTTTCCGCTGTTCAAGCGGAAGCTCAGAAATTGCCTGCTGCAAGTCTCTAAGTTCCAGTTTTGACGTAGATGTGTCGGTTGTCATTTCATCAATTGTTTCAGGTAATTCGACAAAACTGGGTCCATTACTGATTCGGCGAACTTGATTGGCATAAATATTATGCATAATAGTAAATAGCCAGGCACGGAGATCGGTTCCTTCGCGAAATTGATGGGAACGAGCTAATGCCCTCTCCAGAGTGTCCTGTACTAGATCTTCTGCCAATACGCTGTGGCCTTTAACCAGAGCCTGGGAGTAGCGACGTAACCGAGGAATATATACTACGATACGTTGATTTATTTCCGTCACGAGCTGTATTTACTCTTTGTTTCGCCACGAGTAAAAATAGAGTCTCTATTTGCAATGGGTGTATGGCTAGAGAGATTCCTTTGAGTAAAATTTTTATCCTCACTCCAAAGCTTAAATTCTTTTTCTTTCGAATGGGAAAGCCCTAAGTATTTAGTCGTATTGTATTTTTTTGTCATGAATTTAACTTGCCAATATTCTCTAGAGGCTATCGCAACGAGCCAGTTTTTATTAACGGATCGATTCCAAGACATTTTAGAAAGAATAGCACGGATAAAACCTTTCTCGGTACGGAAAACTAGACAACTAGTCTGCCATCTTTTGTATTCGATTGGAAATTTAATACCACTTAGTGTCAGTGTAGGGAGGGTGACGGGTTCGGCATGAGTTATTTCTGCACATAGAGTACCAAGGGTACAAAGATAAAATGAAATAGCTTTTTTCATGACATTTCTCCTCAATATTTTGATCAATAAACCTATCTTTCCTAACGCTAACACTTGGCGCATATAAAAATTCCATTTTATTTATATATTTTTTTGTATGGAATAAACCGAGTGGCTGGAGTGTTAGCTTGGGTGAAGGCAGATTTGTCTGTCATCTATATATATTTCAGACAACTAAATATTAATTAAGAGGTTTAAAACAATGTTAAAGAAATTTATAAGGCCTGCATTAGTCACTGCAGTCATGTTCAATCTGCCATTGGGCAGCTTTCCTGTAGCTAATGCTGCACCCAATCCTGACGATGTTCCTGGTTTATCGACACTCAAATCTTCTTTTCAAGATTTTGCACAAGTTTCTGATTATGCGAAAAAAGCAGTGGTTCGGTTGGAGCTATTAGGTTTATTAAATGATCAACGGTATTTTCAGCCACAACAAACGGCTGACAAAACTTTTGCTAAAGAATTGTTAGGTACGCTGAATGATTTAGGTTCTGGCGATATGACATACGCAGAAGCTAAGCAACTCATTACTGAATATCTCATCAATACTGATATGAATGTTATTTTATCTTTTGATGGTTTTCTTTCCAAAAAAGGCTATCAGGGTCACGATAACATGACTCGCGAAGATTTCGCCTATTTGGTGGCTCATGCTCGTGAAGCAAATATTATAGATAAAGGGCTGCCTATCCACAATCCAGCCATTGCCACACCAGGGCCATTACTAGGGCCGACTGTTTTTCAATCGGGTGAAGATGGAAATGGGGCGGTTTTTGATGGCAGTACTGTCTCATTATTTCACAGAGCTAAAAATACTTTTAACACGACGTTTAATGATTCACCTGTTTATACCTTACAAGTACATCCAGAGGTTTTTAAATCTGTATCAGTGGGTGGGATTGCAGTTGATGCTTTACAGGATTTATCGGCACAACTAGAAGTTGAGCTAACGGATGGCACTATTCATCGCACCCCTTTAACATCAATGATTCCATTTAGTATTCATGGCGCTGATGGTAAGGCGGGGGTCATTAGAATAGAAGATGGCTTATTGGTTTTTGCAGATGATTTACTGGGTCATGTTGATAGTTTTACATTGAATGGTCATGAATTTACCGTAAAAGAGACCATAGATAGAGTTAATGCACAGACTTATTACAATGGTGATAAAAATAGTGAAGAGGTTATTGCTGTCGTTGTTAATGAGCTAGAGAGTAAAAATTTTTCATTGCAAGACAGACGTTTGATGACGCACAATTTAATTCTGACTAAAACAGCTTTGCAGCAGATCGGATTATCGCCGCTTAGTTCACCCTTTAACACAATAGCTGGGCCCAGTAGCGGCTCACGAAGCTTTAAAGATGGCCATCTATTTAAAACCTATCAGGTGGTTGATGATTTACGCAACATGGCAAAAGCGGGTAATGAAAGTGCTATTCGTGATGCATTGAACAATTCTGATGTTCAGCAAAACCTATTGACAGGAACAAAAATTCTGACTGCAGTGACATTATTGCCACACATTACAGAACTATCAAATGCACCTTTTTTACCCAATGAAGCACTTTCTTCCCGCGTTAAAAAATCAGGGGCATTATTGGCGAGTGAGCCAATTTCATTTCAGTTGGATCGGTTGAAAAGAGCCGCTTATATCCTGCTGGATGATGCATTGTCAGTTGGAAAGGCTGCTCATTTGGTCACTTTTGGTGAAATTATTAAACGTGAAGATGCAGAATCAGTTGCTTTTTCTCTTAGTGCAGGTAATTTCGATGCAGTACTTTTGCAAACGAAAAAAACGGTATTAATTGACGCTATCCATGATTACTCACAAGCTTATGAAGAACTGGTTCGTTTAATTTCAGGGGTTGAATTTGACGGCTCATTAAATAAACTTAACGATGAACATATTGCCTCTATCAGTACGGCTTTTTCGCATCCAATTCTGAGTTCACAGATGGCTGATATAAAGATTGGTGGCCTGGATTTTAAACTGGATATGCTTGCTACACCTTCTCATGTGCTTAAAAACTTATCACCGGCTAATGACCTGACTCAAAGCCGTCAAACAGAAGGGTTCGATTTGGGCTCGTCTTTAGATCCCTTCCCGATTCGTTTAGCAGAATACATTTGTACAGGCAATGTCGTTACAGATACAGGGGGCTTGATTAGCAAGTCAAAACTTAATCCATTAGAGCAAGGGGACTTAATTAGTGACTTTTCATTTTCACAGAATGAAGACTGTAGATCAGCAGTAGATAGCCCAAGATACCATCAATTGTTGTTTGTTGATAATTTCGAATTGCCACCTTTCGGCCCCCGTGCGAAATTTATTTCTACGCAAGGAATTGAAATTATTAATCGTTTATTGCTCACACCCGTAGAAGCAAATTTACCCATAGCTGATATACGGTTAAGCTACCGATTAACGGAAGCGAAACTGAACCAAGCGCCAGAGGCTCAAATCAAAGGTCGTAAAAAGGGTAGAGTTGGAAAGTTTATGAAATTGAATGCTAAGCATTCCAATGATGCGGACGGTGACTCTTTGAAGTATCAGTGGAAAGTTAAATCAGGAAAAGCAATCATATTCCAATCACGATCTCGATCAAAAGCGACTGTTTTACCATTATCGAAGGGTAATTTGGTCATAGAGCTACAAGTCAACGATGGAACTGCTAATAGCAAAGTGGTTGAAAAAACCATTAAGATCAGAAAAAAACGATCATTTAATAAACATAATTTTTTTCAAAAGCTGTTTTCTTGGGGACATTTTGATTAAGTCGGTTAGAATTTAGCGTAGAAAAATTGTCACTATTTTTTAAGAAGATCGAGGTAATAGTCACTTTGTTGCGTCAATCTTCGTGGAAAATATTGGCTGTTTTAGCAAGCTAAAAATGATTGGACTTGATCACTAAGGTGCTTTAGTGATGATATTTAATTATCAGGTCAAATGTGTCAAACTCGCATGATCAGTTAGGTGTGTAATCAATTCCTTTTAAATAAATTAAAATAGTAAATAAATCCAATCTGTTGAGCAAATGCTTCATCTGTACTACGAATAAATAGATTTAAAACCTTTTCTAAACTCCCTTTATTGCTTTAGCCCATTTTTGGTTATTTTAAGTGAGCTAAAATTCAGCATTCCGCTGTAGTTATACTCAAAATTTATCCTGATTAGCAAGAATCTTCAGCCAAACGTTGAGAACCCTTTAAATACCAATTTCAGCGATGAAACAGTGGAATGCCTATCCAACGAGAAAAATGGAATTTCGAGGAGATTCATCGCCTAGAGAGCCTTTTCTAGTATATGAGCCGCAACTATTAGGTCTTATTTATTAATGGAATATATTTTGGCGGAAGATCCTTGCTAATCAGGAAATTTATTGAATAATGTGTCCGGTTAAGTTTGAGTGACTACGTCTTATGCTTCCTATAAAATGACCACTTATTGTGCAAATACGCCCTCTTACTCTAATCAACAAGAATAAAGTAAGACTTTAAGTTATGCTAGGTTTACTATAATTACCAGCTACAATATTTATTTCAACATATTAATTAATCATTTCTAATTATAAAAGAGAGGTGTTCTATATGGGTACTTTAGCATTAGTCGTTTTAGGTTTTGCCATTTTGATGGTATTTATGAGTGTTAAATCTGTTCCTCAGGGTTCGGAATATACCGTAGAACGTTTCGGACGGTATACCAATACATTAACCCCTGGGTTAAATATTATTATGCCAATTATTGATAGAATTGGTAATAAACTAAATATGATGGAACAAGTTAGAGATGTTCCCTCCCAGGAAATCATTACCAAAGATAACGCAATGGTAACTGTTGATGGTGTCGTCTTTTTTCAAATTATGGATGCTGCTAAAGCGTCATATGAAGTCAACAGTCTTGAAATAGCCGTTCTTAATCTAGTCATGACCAATATCAGAACTGTCATGGGTTCAATGGATTTAGATGAACTTTTATCCAAAAGAGATGAAATTAATGCCCGCTTGTTAAATGTTGTAGATGATGCAACAAGTCCTTGGGGAGTTAAGGTAACAAGAATTGAAATTAAAGATATTGCACCACCCAAAGATTTAGTGGATGCAATGGCAAGGCAAATGAAAGCCGAGAGGGAAAAAAGAGCCTCTATTCTTGAAGCTGAAGGATTAAGACAAGCTGAAATACTACGTGCAGAAGGAGAAAAGCAGGGTGCAATTCTAGATGCAGAAGGTAGAAGAGAAGCTGCTTTTAGGGATGCAGAAGCTAGGGAGCGGATGGCTCAAGCAGAAGCGACAGCAACAGAAATGGTTTCAGAAGCGATTGCAAAAGGGGATGTTCAGGCTATTAATTATTTTGTGGCGCAAAAATATATAGAATCTTTAAAAGATATTGCTTCAGCAGATAATAGTAAATTAATTCTTATGCCATTAGAGGCAAGTAGTGTTATCGGCGCATTAGGCGGTATTGGTGAGCTAGCAAAAGAAGCAATGGCAAAAAAAGGATAAAACATGACTGAATTAGTAGTTGTTTTTTGGCATTGGTGGATATTAGCCGTTTTTTTATTAGGTATTGAAATACTCGCCCCTGGCTTTTTTTTCTTATGGTTGTCTATGGCAGGAGTCGTCGTAGGCACTATTGTATTGATACTTCCTTCGACAAGCTTGGAAATTCAGTTGTTTATTTTTTCCATATTGTCTATTGTGTCAGTTCTTTTATGGCGGAAATATGGGTTTCAAAATATTTCCGAAACAGATCATCCCTTATTAAATCAACGAGGTGCTCAGTATATTGGCCGGACCTTTTCTCTTATTGAACCGATTAAAAATGGACGTGGAAAAATAAAAGCCGATGATTCCATTTGGACGGTGCTTGGAGAGGACTCTCCAATAGAAAACCAAGTTGAAGTCACTGCTGTAGAAGGGACTTTATTTAAAGTTAAATTAGTACCTAAAACCTAGCAAAGTATAAGCATTTTAATTTTTGTCTGATCAGTTAATGGTATTATTTAAAAAATACCATTAACTGATTCTTATCATGATCACTGCTTCCCATATACACCGAATAGCCCTTACTGTTGGCGAGCCAGCGGGTATAGGACCTGATTTATGCGTTCAACTTGTCCAGAATCAGCAAGAATGTGAAATCATTGCTGTTGCAGATCCTCAATTATTAATCCAGCGAGCTAAACAGCTTAACTTAGCATTGGATATTAATTTATTTGATCCTGTAAAATCTCCCAGGCGCAATAGAGCAGGCTCAATCACTGTTTTACCTGTACAGCTGCAAGATAAGGTTATCTGTGGGCAACTTAATAGAGAAAATAGTCCATATGTTGTTAAAACTATCCAAATTGCAACACAAGGTTGTATCGATGGTTTATTTGATGCCATGGTCACAGCCCCCGTGCAGAAAAGTATAATCAATGAAGCCTACATTCCCTTTAGTGGTCATACAGAATTTATTGCAGATATAACAGGAGGGCATCCCGTGATGATGTTAGCTACTCCTGGTTTACGCGTTGCATTAGTTACAACACATTTGCCTCTTTCTCACGTAAGTCAAGAAATTACAGTTGATCGATTAACCCAAGTGATTACTCTACTTGATAAAGATTTACGTTACCGTTTTGGTTTATCAAACCCTAAAATATTAGTGTGTGGATTAAATCCTCATGCGGGTGAAAATGGACATTTAGGAAGGGAGGAAATTGAAATTATTGAACCTACTCTAAAAAAACTATCTTCTTTGGGTATTAATCTACACGGACCTTTACCTGCGGATACACTCTTCACGCCTAAATATTTAGAAACAGCCGATGCTGTTTTAGCAATGTACCACGACCAAGGGCTTCCTGTTCTTAAGCACAAAGGATTTGGTCAAGCTGTCAATATCACGTTAGGTTTACCTCTTGTTCGTACCTCTGTTGACCATGGTACTGCTCTTGATTTAGCGGGAACAGGCAATGCTAATTTAGGTAGTTTAGAATATGCGATTAAAACAGCATTAGATATGACTGGATCAAAAAATATATGAATCATAAAGCTCGAAAACGTTTTGGCCAAAATTTTCTTCAGGATCATAATGTTATCTACAATATTCTGTCAAACATTCAGGCAGAACCTAACGAACACTGGGTAGAAATAGGGCCAGGGTTAGGCGCAATTACAGAACCATTACTACAAAAAAAAGTTATTTTGGATGTGATAGAGCTAGATAGAGATTTAGTGACTTTTTTAAAAGCTAAATTTATAGATGCAGAAAATATGACTATTCATAGTTCAGATGCTTTAAAATTTGATTTTTCGACCCTCACTAACAAAACAGAAAAACTGCGGGTTATTGGCAATTTGCCATACAATATTTCCACTCCTTTACTATTTCATTTGCTCGAAAATACAAATTGCATTGAAGATATGCATTTTATGCTCCAAAAAGAAGTGGTTGATCGTATTTGCGCTGATCCAGGCAGTAAAAAATATGGACGCCTTAGCGTTATGTTGCAATATTATTGTGAGGCAGAATTAGTTTTTGATGTTCCTCCTGAAAGCTTTGATCCAATCCCTAAAGTCATGTCTTCTATCGTAAAATTAACGCCTCATGAAATACCTCCTGTAAAAATTGAAAGTGTCGAAAGTTTAAATAAAGTGGTAACAGCTGCTTTTTCGCAACGTCGTAAAACTATTAGAAACTCACTCAAAAAACTCTTTACTGAAGAACAAATATCGTCTCTACAGATAGACTCAACTCTGAGAGCAGAATCAATTTCTTTGTCTGAATATGCTCTCTTGAGTCAGCTGCCTATTAATATTGAAGAAAATTAAAATTTAGCAAGATGGAAAACGATAACGTATGAATTGCTAAGATACCCTCTCTACATCACTAAGTGGTGTCTGCTCAACAGGAATAATAAAGCTAAAAACACTGACACCTGCCAGATGATTTTTAGCCCAAATTTTACCCTTGTGTCATTCAATTATATTTTTACTAATTGATAAACCAAGACCCATTCCTTTTGTAAAACCGGAATTGGCTCGGCTACCTTGCTCAAATTTATAAAAAACAAGCTCACCTTCATCTTCAGGGATCCCGTTGCTATAATCTCTAAGTGAAAATAACAATGTGGGCTTACCATTTATCCCTGTATGAGTAATATCAAATTCTATTGGTTGTTTTACATCAGAAAATTTCATTGCATTGGATAATAGATTGGTAATGACTTGATCAATTCGTACTAGATCTATATAAACAGTATCAGAACTACAATTTCGACAAATAGTCTTAAGACCTATCTCATCTATACGTGTTTGTTGTTCAATCAGAGATTCCTTAAGTTAAGCTTAGTACCATTTTTCTTTCCAAAAATAGCTTTAAACTGATTAAAGTGCGACATAATGCCACACGCGTCGATTTGCCACATTCCCAAACAACTCACTTCTCGTTAAAATAAGTACAACTTAAATGCATTCCTTCTTAATCTAAGTAGGTTCTCATTAAAGCCCTCCAAAAATTAATTACTTTAATGCGACTTTTTAGTCGCATTTTTTTTGCCCGTTACTTTTTGATTGTTTATATTCTTACTAAGGACTATTCTAGAGTTCTAAGTAACTAGAACTACTTCACTTTATTTGATTTTTCTTGTTTTTAGTTCCCACAACTGCTCTATATTTAGATATGATGCTAAAGACAAGAAAGTAAAAATTGAGGACAAAATTATGGCTACAATTACCGACCCTGTACTCAGTAGATGGTACAAAGATGTTGAAAATGACTTAACCTTTAAAGTGGTTGCTATTGATGAAAATGATGAGACCATTGAAGTACAATATGTCAATGGAGATATCGGTGAATATGATAATGAAACCTGGTACAACTCTACTTTTGATTATATAGAAGCACCAGAAGACTGGAGTGCTCCTTATGGTACGTTAGAAACGGATGATTTAGGTTATTCTGACACGGACAAACACATTCAGCCAGACCAAGAAGGCATAAATATTTCTGACCTACTGGATTAGTAAGAGTGAGGGTGAAATAATATTAATAACGATTAATTTTTTTATCCTCACTCTTTAGGAAAGTATTTCATGAAAATGAGCTCTCAGGAATTTCTTGATTGGGAATCCAAAAGTATTACACTTCTTGCTATGTCTGGCGCAGGAAAAACCACACTAGCAAATAAACTTCCTAAAGATAAATGGTTTCATTATTCCGTAGACTATAGAATAGGCACAAAATATTTAGGTGAGCCTATTTTAGATAACATCAAACGGCAGGCAATGGATGTGCCTTTTCTTAAAAAGCTACTGTTATCTGATTCTATTTATATTCATAACAACATTACAGTTGATAATTTAGCTCCTGTTTCTAGCTTTCTTGGCAAACTTGGAAATCCGGATCAAGAAGGATTGTCCTTAAAAGAGTTTAAACGAAGACAAGCTTTGCATTATCATGCAGAAATTTCTGCTTTAAATGATGTACCTGAATTTATTCATAAAGCTGAAGATATTTATGGCTATAAGCATTTTCTTAATGATGCTGGTGGCAGTGTTTGTGAGCTTGATAGACCCGATGTATTAGAAACATTAGCAAAACATACACTTATTATTTATATTAAAATTCCATCGTCATTAGAAGATACCATTATCTCGCGCGCAAGCAAGGCTCCGAAACCTCTTTATTATAGAGAAGAATTTTTAGACGAAAAATTAGCCAACTATTTGTCTATTTATAATATTAATAATTCTGATTTAATCTCTCCTGATGAGTTTGTTACGTGGGTTTTTCCTGAGCTTTTCAAAGCGCGAGTACCTCGTTATCAAGCCATTGCAGATCAATATGGTTATACTTTAGATGCAAATGATGTTGCTAGCGTGTCTGATGAAGATGAGTTTATTCAACTCATTGCAGATGTTATTGCAAAATAAGAAAGGGAACCATTATGCCATTAGTTGCTCACACTGATTTACCTACTTTTCAACGCTTACTTGAAGAAGGTGAAGATATACTTAACCCTGATCGTGCCAGTCACCAACATATACGTGAGTTACATATAGGGCTTCTTAATATTATGCCCGATGCAGCTTTGGAAGCGACTGAAAGGCAGTTTTTCCGTTTAGTTGGTGCATGTAATCAAATAGCTCAGTTTCATGTCCACCCTTTTACTATTGATGGATTAGAAAGAGGCAACCAGGCGAAAGAACATATAGAAAAATATTACGAGTCATTTGATACTATTAAAAAAGATGGGCTTGATGCATTAATCATTAGTGGTGCTAATGTAACCCATAATCACTTATCAGAAGAAGACTTTTGGCAGCCATTAACAGATGTTTTTGACTGGGCAAAACTAAATGTGACATCAATTTTATGCTCATGTCTTGCGACTCATGCTTTAATTGAATATTGTTATGGAATTGAACGAACACCACAACCGATTAAAAAATGGGGAGTTTTTTCACATAAAGTACTTGAAAGAACGCACCCTCTTGTTGCAGAAATCAATACGCGATTTGATGTCCCTCACTCGCGATATAATGATGTTTTTCAGTCTGATATGGAACAAAAAGGACTTAAGGTTTTAGCTGCAAGTCAGCAAATTGGCGTACATCTAGCGGTTAGTGCTGATGGTATTCGTGTCGTATTTTTTCAAGGCCATCC
This sequence comes from Methylococcales bacterium, assembly GCA_023145835.1. Taxonomy (GTDB): domain Bacteria; phylum Pseudomonadota; class Gammaproteobacteria; order Methylococcales; family Methylomonadaceae; genus QPIN01. The sequence continues at coordinate 5,947 of JAGLDH010000057.1, read as the reverse complement.
TGAATATGACGACCTTAGTTTATTAAAAGAGTATAAGCGAGAGGTGGTTCGTTTTTTTCAAGGAGATAGAAGTGACTACCCTCCCTATCCTAAAAATTACTTTAATGACGAAGTTAAACTTATTTTATCAAATTATGAAGAACAGGTAAAAAAAGCTAAAAATAACAAAGAAGTACTCAACCTTTTTCCAGAGCAGCTCATTCTAGAACATTTGGATAATACTTGGAAAGATACAGCCAAAGCTGTTTTCAACAACTGGCTAGGTAAAGTTTATCAAATTACAAATCAGGATAGACGATTACCTTTTATGGATGGAGTTGACCCTAAAAACCCCTTAGGACTGAGGATGAAATAAAATCCGAAACTGGACAAAAAGACAAGTCAGTTTCGGGTTTTATAAAGTTCTCGGTTCTTAGGGTTGAAGACTCAATAATATACTTCACTGTAATCATGTTTTATGAAATATACTTTTAATTCAAATACTAAAGACGATCTCTATTAATTGATGAATGGAAAATTAAGTCCAAAATATCCAATCTCTGCGTTGAAACCCTTCGCAATAGCCTGCTATTACGTGCGAATCTCGCCTTGACCTTGAATATTTTGGTTCTCAATTTTCTCATCCACAATTAATAAAGGTATCCTAAATACAATCATAATAATGTAAGCTACAATCTATGTATCATCATCTTTACTAACAAAAATTTTTATGCAAGATCTTTTTAGTATTCTTCAATCTTCTCCTGTATTACTTACCTCTCTAATCTTTATCGTAGGTTTATTGATAGGTAGCTTTTTAAATGTAGTCATTTATCGTTTACCTATCATGATGCAACGAGGCTGGAAAAAGGAATGCACAGAGTATTTAGAGTTAAAAAGATCTGATGAAGATAACGAACCTTTTAATCTGACACTTCCTTTATCCCGGTGTCCAAATTGTAATGCGGATATAAAACCCTATCAAAATATCCCCGTTGTTAGCTATCTCTTCTTAAAAGGGAAGTGTGCAAACTGTAAAGCACATATTTCTTTGCGTTACCCCTTAATAGAAAGTTTTACAGGGATTGTTTCTGCTATTGTTGCCTGGCATTTTGGGTACAGTATAGAAATGTTTTTTGCATTAATTCTCACATGGTCGCTGGTCGCATTAAGTTTTATTGACCTTGATCATCAATTATTACCTGACTCTATAAACTTTCCTTTACTGTGGCTAGGGCTATTTTTAAGTTTATTTTCAGTTTTTACAGATTCTCATTCGAGTATTATAGGCGCTCTAGCTGGATACCTGAGTTTATGGAGTGTGTATCAGGTGTTTAAATTAGTCACAAGTAAAGAAGGTATGGGCTATGGTGATTTTAAACTTCTTGCGGTATTTGGAGCTTGGTTTGGTTGGCAGTATTTACCGATGATTATTTTATTTTCATCTTTGGTGGGTGCTGTTATTGGCATTTCAATGATTATCTTTGTCAAAAAAGACAAAAATATTCCAATTCCATTCGGCCCTTATTTAGCTACCGCAGGGTGGATTGCAATGATATGGGGAGATAAAATTAATTCGCTTTATCTTAGTTCGGTAGGCATGTAAGCCATGTTGAAAATTGGTTTAACCGGCGGTATAGGCAGTGGGAAATCAACAATAGCCGAGTTATTTAATACCTTATTTAGAATTCCAATTATTGATGCTGATATAATTTCTCGTCAGTTAGTGGAACCAGGACAACCTGCGCTAGCATTAATACAGAAGTATTTTGGAAAATCGGTGATTAATCCAGAGGGTGCTTTGGATAGAAATAGACTTAAAGAAATTATCTTTTCTGATCAAACTAAAAAAAAACAGTTAGAAGGTATACTTCATCCTCTTATTTATGAAGAAATGCAATCAATAGTTGATCGGCAGACATCGCCCTACAGTATTCTCTGTATTCCTCTTTTAATGGAAACTAAGATGTGTGCTTTTGTTGATAGAATTTTAGTTGTTGACTGTTCTGCTGAAGTACAAATTGAAAGAGTCATGCGAAGAGACAATCTTTCTAAAAAAAGAATGATGTCCATTCTTTCTAGCCAAGTTTCTAGCCAACATCGTTTGGCTCATGCAAATGATGTTATAGATAATACAAAAACAACTAATCAACTTGCAGAACAAGTTAAAACACTTCACAATCAATACTTATATTTAACCCGTAGCAATATCGCTACCTAACCCTTAGGAAGTCTAAGTTGTGAGCAAACATATTTATTATGAATTCCCTCTTAATGAACGAATACGAATGTTCATGAGATTAGAACAACTTTTTCAACAACTTGATCACTTTATGGAAGGTGAATCAGTTTATGATAAACGTGCTGCTATTTCTGCTTTACTCGATATTATAAATATATTTAGCCGGAATGATATAAAATCCGAAGTCCTTAAAGAACTAGATCGGCAGGCCAAAACATTAAATATTTTAGCCAGTAATGATGGAATTGATTCAAAAAAATTATCTGTTATTCTTAATAATATACAAGGAATTAGCAAAAGGCTTTATCAAGCTAATGGAAAAATAGGCATTAATTTGATGGAAAGTGAGCTATTTAAAAGTATTTCACAAAGAAGTGCAATACCCGGAGGCATGTGTTCTTTTGATTTACCAGAGTTTCATTATTGGTTAAAACAAGATGTCCAAACTCAACAGGAAGATTTAGATCAATGGACACAACCTTTTCTCAATACCAAGAAAGCAATACAATTAACACTTAATTTTATTCGCCATAGTAACCAGCCTACTGAAGAGGAAGCAGAAGCTGGTTTTTTTCAACTGGCTCTGGATCAGTCGAAGCCTTTTCAGTTACTTAGAATTGCTATTCAACCGTCATACCCTTGTTTTGCTGAGACCAGTGGTGGAAAACATAGATTTACTATCCGTTTTATGAATAAATCAGTGGGTAAGCAACGACCTACTCAGGTTGTCGAAACCATACCTTTTCTACTGACTCGGTGTGCTTTCTAATGTCAGCTGAAAAGAATAATAAAAACTTGATAGTCTCATGTCCTACATGCCAAGAAGACGTTGTTTGGAATGCACAGCAGACATTTAAACCATTTTGTAGTGAGCGCTGTAAATTAATTGATTTGGGCGAATGGGCTGCGGAAGAAAAAAGAATACCTGGTGAGCCTGTTTATTATCCTGAACAAGGGATTGATTACGACTCTTAGGTTTATTGTTTTTCAAAGAACAGTTTTTCTTCCAGTGTTTTTCCTCGGCTAAATTGTCGGTATTGCCAGTGATTATCAGTTATACAAGTAATGATTTTTAAATCTATTTGTGGTTCAATTTCATAGTTATATTCCACAATAAACTCATTTTTTTGTGGGTTTGATACGTGTATAACTCCCGCTAATCGTTTTAACTGACCGATGACTTCAGATGCTAAACAAGGCTCCATTTGTATTGTAAAAAATCGAGTGGGGCTATCATTTTCCGACATATTGAGTCGTGTTGAGCTCATAATGCCATTTTCAAGCAATAATATCTGCTGACAGACACGCCCCAGTTCCTCAAGATCATGGGAGCTAATGATAAATGTTGTCTTGGGCGATAGTTCAGAAATAATTGACCGTATATTTCGAATATTGATAGGATCTAATCCAGCCGTGGGTTCATCTAATAGAATGAGCTGAGGGCTTCCAATCAATGCTTGAGCAATAGAAACTCTTTTAGACATACCATGGCTTAGCGCAACAGGTTTTTCTTTAAATGAATCTTTAAGTGCAACTAGATCTAAAACCCTAACTGCCTCCTTGTTTGCTTCTTTAGAGCTAAACCCTTGTAAACGAGCAAAAAACTGAAGCTGTTCGCCTATGGTAAATGTTGGGTCAAGCCTTGCATCTTGGGGTAACGCGGATAATTTATCACTCAATTCCGGGTTGCCGGGATTGAGACCAAATAAAGACACAGAGCCTAGGGTTGGCCGAAGAAAACCACAAAGAATATTCATTAATGTGGTTTTGCCTGCACCATTGGGCCCGACTAAGCCAACAGGTTCGCCTTCTACAACTTCAAAACTGACATTGTTAAGAGCTGCTTTACCCGAATAATAATGACCAAGCTGTTGGCATTGAATAATTGTTCTACTCATAACGTTTGTCTCGACATAATCCAATAACCAATGATCAATAATACAAAGCTTTGAAGCAAGGGAACATAAGCTAAATGTAAGGGTTGCCACTCCGAAAGTTGAGCTAGCTCTGTCATTTGATAGCCGGGAATAAGAACTTTTAAATTATCTAAAACCGGTATATATGAAGATAACCCACTTATAATTCCAGCTAAAAAGCTCCAGATTAAGATAGCCCAGACTGTGGACTGTTTAGCTGATTTAATGGTAGCGGATAATGCTGCCATCATGGCGGTAAAAGGTAAAAGAACAATTAACAAATTAACAGCAATTGCAACTGAACTATTAAATGCAGAAGAAAGTAGGGATCCATCTCTATATACAGTCAGTACTAACGTCGTTATTAAGGTTGTGATTATCAATATCGCTTGAATAACCATAGCTCCCATAAATCGACCAAAAAATAGTCTTCCTCGACTAATTCTTAATGTTAAAAAACGAAATGTGCCACGTTCTCGATCTGAGCAAGTCTGATCTGCTGTAATCGAGATGCACAAAATAGGAAACATAATTAAGGCAAAACGCCAATAAACACCAAATTCAGGAATCTGCCAATTCATCAAAGAGCCAAAGCCAATAAATTCAAAAAAGGTACTGCCATGCCCAGAGCTTTGTTGCCGGCCCAATAAATCAGAAGCATATCGTATAGGGTAAAGTAGAATAAAATACCAGACTACAGCAAAAGTAATAATATAAAGAAGACCCTTACGTGTCGAAAATAACCTTTTTAGCTCAAATTGACAAATAAGCAGAACAGAATTGAAAAAATTGGGAGGCATAGTGATTCCTATAAAGACGACGATCTTATTATACTAATTAAGAAGACAATGACGAAAAATACATTTTGTTTTCAAAATAATGGATTTTTGTGTGGGAAAAATAGGTTATTGAAAACACCATTTTTCAATAAAAATAGAACCTGAGACATAACTGTATTATTTATTATAAAGGTAGGTGTCATGGATAATGTTGTATGATCTAACATTATCTTAAGCATAGAGCTTTCTATGGAAACTTGTCCATCATTTGGGTTTGGGGAGCCAAGGGGCAGACTCGATCGGAATTATTTTTCTTTCTTTTTTCAATCGAGTCTGACCTCAATGTCATTAAGTTAAGCTGTAAGCAATTGATTCATTTAGCTCTCTTGTAGTTACAAAAATGCAATTTATTTTTCATTTTCGACTTCGGTCTATTATAACTCCTCCCTGGCCTGATAGGCTCAATAGTGCAAGCAATATAGTCAATAAGGGTTTTCAATCTGCTTTTTAGATGATGACCCGATATGAGAAGTAGCTCCAGCACAGTATTTTTCATCTTGGAAACCGCTTGTGCAAAATTAACTTGGTAGTTGAGTTTTCGATGAGCTGTTGACATCTCTACCTGTGTTTGAGCTGCGTTAGCCGCCATTGACACTAAGTTAGTTGTCAGTACCTTGGCATAGAATCCTGTTTCACTGACAGCGCTGATTTTCCAGAAAAATTCTCTATTTCAACCCATTGCTTTAAACGTTTATAGTTTTCTTCAATTCCCCACCTCAGGTGATACAGTTGCTTAAATTCATTAGATGGAAACCTCTGCTTGTCCATCAGGTTCGTAACAAGGACTTCAATCTCACTGTTATCCAACTCTACCCGTATTAGGCGAAGCGTAAGCGGTGTGACGGGTAATCCCTTTTCTCTGCATTGTTTAAGTGAACGATCAGTGGGCTTGAGTGCAATAATTGTTTCCTCTTTCCCACTCTCGACAAATGCTTTAAAAACAACGCCTGTATTGATTTTACCCCGCATAC
>JAGLDH010000056.1 GCA_023145835.1 Methylococcales bacterium | reverse complement strand
AAATTAATTTTACGGGAGTACTTATCACGCCCTTAGGATGTGGTTAAAATTGATAATATACTGGGGTTGGTATTACTCTGCCACCTTCAAAATTGATCAATTTTATTGATAAAATTCGCTCCAAGGTTTTGGTTTACTAATTAAATAGCCTTGAATCATGTCTGTATTCCAACTTTCAATCATTTGAAGTTGTTTTTCTGTTTCTATTCCTTCACAAATAACAGATAAAGATAAATCATGGGCTAGCCTAACCACAGCACGACCTATAATGGCACAATTTTCATCAACCAACGTATTATCAATAAAACTTTTATCCACTTTCAATATATCAAAAGGAAACATGAGTAAATAGCTTAACGATGAATAGCCTGTACCAAAGTCATCCATGGATAAAATAAACCCTGCCGAATGAAATTCTGAAAATCGTTCAAGCGTTAAATTACTATTTTGCATCGCTGATGACTCAGTAATTTCTATCGTAATTCGGTTACTTGTAATTTTATACTTATTAAGTATTTCAATTATTTTTTTGACTAAATCAGTCTCTTTAAGTTGAATAGGCGAAAGGTTGACAGACACTCCGACAAAATCTGGCACTGATGATTGAGATAAATGACAACAGACTTCTTCAATAACCCAATAACCTATTTGTACAATATCCCCACTTTTCTCAGCTATATCTATAAATTTAAGTGGTGAAATAAATCCTTTTTCAGGATGCTGCCAACGAATCAATGCCTCATAATGCTTAATTTCTTCATCTAACTGGTTAACAGATACTATAGGCTGTAAAAACAATACAAATTCTTTGTTTTCTATTGCAGTTGGTAAAGAACGAGCTAATTCTAAATGCAACTGTAATTCTTTCACGATTCCACTTTCATAGCCGACAATCTTATTGCTTATTGAGGCTTTTGCTTGAAAGAGTGCAATATATGTCATCCTCAACAATTCTTCTGAATTTGTTTCACAATTTGGAAAACAACTATAACCAGCACTTAATGTACAATTCATCTTATATCCATCAATCATCAGATTATTTTGAAATGTATCCATAATCTGCTTAAGTAAATCCCTAACATCATTTTCCATTGCATTAGGTATCACCAATCCGAATTCATATGCTCCAATATGCGCTAAGGTAATATTATCTGAAATAATTGATTTAAAACGAATAACAGCCTCATTCAAATAGGCTACTTTTACTTTTTCATGTAATAGATCAAGAACGGCACCTGTTTTTTCTACAGAAAGAATAACGATATAACTATTGAGTTGTTTAGCCTTTACAATTTGCTCAATGACCTTTAGAAAACCTAGCTTATTGACTAAGCCGGTCTCTGAGTCTACATATAATGCCGATAATGCAGGAGATACATCTATTTGATCATCTATATTGTTAAGGTTATACGCTATTTTCTCTAAACTCTGGTAAACATCTTTCAAATAACGACTAGATATATCCTTATCAACACAAAATGAAATTATCACTGAAATATAGGACAAAAATACATGATCGTATTGAGAAAATGTATTGTCACCCGTCGGCTTAAAAGCAACACCTCCATGCACAGTCTTGAAGCGTTCAAAATGTATATTGCCCTGTGATAAAAACTTGCGAAGCATTGATAATTGGTCATTGCTTTCGTGATTGTTAATTGCAACATCTTGTTGCATTTTAAATAATGATTCTATTGCACTAAATTGATCTTTATCGACTTTTTCCCAATGACATTGATCAATAAACTTATGATTTTGTATAATCGGTTTTGCTTCCCACCATAAACCATCCACAAAAAGAAATAATACACAGGTATCTATATCAATAGAAAAACGGGTTAATCTATAAATACTTTCTAAATCACGGATAAAGTTTAAATCAGTCGCAATTGTGCTACTAAGTTCAAGTAAGCTTGCTGAGCGCAAGGCCTCCTCAATAGCTGACATTTTTTCTGAAGAGTTACTAAACAGACCCTGATTTTCAGTCATTTCTTTCATTACCTTTTAAAGACTAATCATCATCAATAGTGGCTTGCTCAATTGTATCAATAAACTTTTTATCAGCTTTAACACCAAGACTGTCAGCAATATTAACCATGTATAGAGAACATGACACCATCCCTATCAGTTCTGCTATTTCATCAGAAGAGAAACCTAGGGCTTTTAATTCACTATATAACGAACCAATCATTGAAAATTCATTATCTACAGAGTAACTGGCGAATTTTAATACTGTGCGGAGTGATAGATTTTTAACCTGAGAAAAATCTTCTTGAATTGTTTTTATATCTTCACTAGTAAAGCCATGGTGAATTGCTAGTGCCTGGTGAGCTATCGCACAATAAGTACAATTTCTTTTATGTGCAATAAAAGAGAACATCAACTCCTTGGTAATGCGAGGAAGATTACCCTTACATAAATTATTTCTAACCATTTCCCAAGATGATTGAGCCAATTCTTTCCTTATTAAAACAACACAACGAAAAATATCAGGAACAAAACCCATCCCAAGTTCATTACAGACTTGTAGATGAATTTCTGGAAAGGTGTGTTCAAATTTTTCCTCTGACATTATAGGAAAATAACTCATGCTCTGACCCTCAAGTATTTGACTAATGCAGATTTAAATATAGACTACAATCCTATTTTTTTCTAACAGTTTCATTTTGAAAAAACTGTATACAACAATGGGCGAAAGATAACTAAATGTATTCAATAATTTATATTTTATACTTTATTTTAAAATTTCAGTTCTAAGAGTTTAGGTTGCTCTGTTCTGGTCTAATGAAACAGAACACTTTAATGAGAGATAATAACTATCAATCATTGAGGTGTAAAAATGGGATAAAAACGCAGTTATAAAACTTATCCAAAAGAATTTAAGGAAGAAGCGGTTAACTTAGTCAATGAACAAGGTTACTCTGTTTCTAAGGAAAATCACTCACTGAAGATGAGTGTGTTGAGCTAAAGAAAATAAGTTACTGCGCATGGAGAAAGATATTTTAAAAAAGGCCAGTGCCTTCTTTGCAAAAGAAATGAAGTGAAATATCGCTTTATTCAACAGCAATCAGAAGGCTGCTTTGTTAATCAGTTGTGTCGTGTCATGAAAGTGAGTCCTGTAATGGTCAAGTTTTCTTGGAAGGATTTTAAGCCGCTTTTTTCATTCGCTGAAAATCATGGAAACGGAGCGATAGCGAAGTGATGATTTTCAGCGTTTGAATAAAACCGAGTGAAATCTATATCCGACCAGAAAGACTTCTGAAATCAAGTGCTTTATTAGAAATAGTTGACCGTTAACTTAAATACATTTTTTTCGGGTTTTGATATAGTTCACGATTATTATTTGATAAAAATTTTATAAATTCGTCAGCGGGTAAAGGTTTAGCAATTAAATAACCTTGTCCATAGTCACACTTCATATCAACTAACAGTTGCATTTGCTGTTCTGTTTCTATCCCTTCTGCAATAACTTTTAAATCTAACTTATGTGCCATAACAATAATTGCCTCCGATAGTGCCATATCTTCAGAGTTAGGCTTTAAGTTACTAATAAACGATTGGTCTAATTTAATATAATCGATATCAAACTTCTTTAAATAAGAAAGAGAGGAGTAACCTGTTCCAAAGTCATCTAAAGATACCTGAAGACCTATTTCACGAAATTTACTAAGCTGCCAATTAATATTGGCATCATTTTCTATTAAAGAACCTTCAGTAATTTCAATGGCAAGGTTTTCTCCAGATAAGTTAAGTAATTTAAGGTATTTAAGCCATTTTTTTAAATTTCTAGCCTTTTGAAATTGCATCGGTGATTTGTTGATGGATATTTGAACATCAAAATTTTCGTTTTCTTTAAATTTTTTAACCTGTTGCGCGGCTTTTTTAAAGACCCAGTTACCAATATCCGTAATAAGACCTGTATCTTCCGCTAAAGCGATAAAAAAATCTGGTTCCACAAGGCCTACAGTAGGGTGGTTCCATCGTATCAACGCTTCGGCTTTATACACTTTATTAGTCTCTAAATCGATAATAGGTTGAAAATATAACTGAAATTGATTTTCAACTAATGCCTTATGCATATCGTTAAGTATAATTAGGCGGGACTTAGCCTCTTGCTGCATAGACATTGTAAAATAGCTAAAGCGACTTCGACCTAGAGCTTTTGCTTGATACATTGCCATATCAGCATTTTTCAGTAATCCATACGCATCTTTTGCATCATTTGGAAAAATTGAGATTCCGATGCTAGCCGAAATATTTGCCAAGTTTTTTCCTAGTAAAAATTGATCACTTAATGATTTAATAATCTTTCGGGCTATACGCTCAACACTGTGTAGCTCATCTAACTCAGCCAAAATAACAGTAAACTCATCGCCACCAAAACGAGCAACTATATCGGATTCACGAATACAATTAACAATTCTTTTAGCTGATTCAATTAAGAGTTCATCCCCCATATCATGACCAAGATGATCATTGACATCTTTAAACCGATCAAGATCAATAAATAATAAGGCAAGTGCGTGATTAGACTGACCAGATTTGACAATTTCTTGCTTAAGCGTGTTATGTAACATACGACGGTTAGGTAGCCTAGTCAGTGGATCATAATTAGCCTGGTTCCAAATTAATTCTTCACTCTTTTTTCGTTCAGTGACTTCTCGAATAACAATAATAAGGTCATCTGAATCAGGAAAACCCGTTAGTCGAGCTTCATAATCATACTTACCTGTTGCAGTTTGAAGGGTATATTCAAAAGTTTGTAGTTGTTTGGTTTTAGTATATTGCTCAATTTGTTCCTCAAAAATAGACCCAATATCAGGAGGAAGGACTTCTTGCATTTTTAAATTTAAGAATTTTTCTGAGTCAACATGGAATTTATCTAACTGACTAGCTCGATAGTCTAAAATAGTGCCATCCTTTGCAGTGCGAAAATAAAGATCAGGTAACGCTTGAAACACCGCACTTAATACTTCATGGTCTGGTTTTACACTAGCATCTATTTCTGAACTGTTACTCTCAACATATTTATTTCTCGCCAAAAATATATATAAAAGGCTCCCCATTAAAGAAGCACATAAAAAATTAATAATACTCAAAGGAATTAAACTAAATTCGCCTAGTTCCTCTGACCGTACAATAGAAATTTCCCATTGAGAAGCAGGTAGCTTCATATCATATGTTATAGGGTTTCCTTCAAAACTTTTTTCATCTCCATAAAATACATTCTCGTTTTCATTTATTGCTCTTAAGGAAAATTGAAATAATCTGTTTTTTATATTTAATAAATTTGCTTCAGAGATGATTGGGTCAATATTAAGTTCCATCGTTATCAAGCCCCAAAATATATTATTTTGGTAAATAGCTAAACGAACAGTCATTATAAGTTCTTCTTCATTATCTAAATAAGAAGGGGTACTTATACTAATCTCTTTACTTTCTATAATTTGTTGGATCTTTGCACGATAATCAGGTTGTGTTTCAGTGAACACTTTAAGTTCAATATTAGTTAAATCAAAATCTGTGTCTGGAAAGGTATAACGTTGACCGCCATCGGGAGAAATACTAATAGATCTAATATGAGAAACATTGCCATATATGTTTTTTAAAAAAAGCTTTATTGTCCGTTCAAACTCTTGAGGATTTGTTTTATATAAATCTTGATTTGTAGAAATAAAAGCTTTAATTCCAGGCAACAATGACAAACGAAACTTAATAGCTTCGGCTAATTTGTCTGCTCTTATTGTTAATTCATTTTTTAAAATATCTCGCTGTTCATTAACTAGTCCTGACTCATACCGACTAATTTCAAACCATCCTACACAAAAAATAAGGACAGAGGTAAGGATAGATATTGCTAAACAGCTACTTTTTGTTTGATTTATATACTTTTTACTTATATATCTCGACATGTAATCTTACTTTTAAAATTATGAAGGTCTTCTAAAAAACAATCAAACCACTTTATTTCTTGTAAAACTCATCGAATCATCAATATTTTAAATCCAAAATATTTAAAATATTTAAAATAATAAATGATAGCTTTACATTATCCCTTAGTTTGACATTTAAATGAACTCATACATAAATACTTTTAACCTTACACTGCCTAAAAATGTCAAAGTAATTAAAAAAAAGAGTGATATTTATCTGCTATTTGAAGGATGTACCACAAATATTATTGGCTATAATAAATAGAAAGCCAAAAAATTTAGTTAAACAACAAGCAAACTATTTTTTTTCTTAGAGTCTTTAATTGCCAAACATAAATTAAATCCAATGCAAATATATCCCAAAAAAATGAATAACAGATGAAGCATTCTTGATTAGTATTTAAAAAGTACCCGATACCAATCCATTGCTGATAAAATAATAGAGCTAAATATTGAATTACTTTATCTACCCACATATTCACCAAATCTGAATTTGATTGAACGCTTAGAGCCTATCATCAAAAAGCGGATACTATTTAATAGATATTATGGCAACTTTAGTACTCTTAAAAATAGTATTGATACATGTCTCAGCGGACTTAGTACTCACTTTAAAAAAGAAATTCGAAGTTTGATGACTTTATCGTTTAAATTATTTTAAAAAACCGAAAACTTGACTGCGTGGAGTATAATTCAGTAACTCTAATAAGCTTTTTACTGAGATACTATTACACTATGCCATTTTCCTCCTTAGGTTTATCTGATCCGCTGTTAAGCGCTATCGCTGATGCCGGTTATTCCACCCCCTCCCCTATTCAATCTCAAGCCATTCCCGCAGTTTTGAAAGGCAGTGATGTATTAGCTGCTGCACAGACAGGAACAGGTAAAACGGCAGGGTTTACTTTACCTATCCTGCATCGTTTATCACAAAAAAATTACAGTAAAAACCGTCCTGTCCGTGCATTAATACTCACACCAACAAGAGAGCTCGCCGCACAAATTGGCGAGTCAGTAAACAAATATGGCGTTCACCTTCACCCTCGATTAAAATCAGAAGTCGTTTTTGGCGGAGTGAAAATCAACCCGCAAATATCACGATTAAAAAGTGGAATAGATATTCTGATAGCGACTCCTGGTCGACTTTTAGATTTAGTCAACCAGCGAGCAGTGAAACTTGATCAAGTGGAAACACTCATTCTTGATGAAGCAGATCGCATGCTTGATATGGGATTTATTCGAGATATTCGTAAAATCATCTCTTTTCTACCAAAAAAACGTCAAAACTTATTATTTTCTGCAACTTTTTCATCTGATATTCGTAAACTTACAACAGGACTATTAGTCAATCCCATAAAGATTGAAGTGGCCGCTCGTAATACAGCAGCTGAATTAGTTGATCAAGTTGCTTATCTGGTGGACAAAACAAGCAAAACTCAACTTCTTTGTCACTTAATTAAGAAGTATGATTGGCAGCAGGTTTTAGTCTTTACAACAACTAAACACGGCGCTAACCGACTAACGGAAAAGCTCAATAAAGTTGATATTAATGCTGCGGCTATCCACGGAAACAAAAGCCAAGGAGCCAGAACCAAAGCTCTAGCAGGCTTTAAAACTGGAAACTTAAGAGTTTTAGTCGCTACTGATGTGGCCGCACGCGGTATTGATATCAATCTTTTACCTCATGTTGTAAATTTTGAACTGCCTCGTGCTCCCGAAGATTATGTTCATAGAATTGGTCGAACTGGCCGTGCAGGCGAAGAAGGTGAAGCAATATCACTCGTTTCTCATGATGAATACAAAACTTTACGCATGATTGAAAAATTAATCGGTAAAGAAATTCAACGAGAACAAATTGAAGGTTTTGAGACAGCAAAAATAGCGCCCCCAGTCCCACCTAAACAACCACGTAAACCACGACCAAGAAGAAATACTAACCAAGCTAAGAGCAATCAGCCTAGAAAAAATACTAAATCAACTCATCGTTAGGATCGTGCATGAAATAAGTTGAGCAATTACCGAGAAAGCTCAGAGATCACGGAGAAACTTGCTTAATGGTTTTTGCATCTTCTCTGTGTTTTCTCTAAACTCATCATTCTTGAGGTATTCACCGCTTAAAACTTTTCACTAAGGACTGAGAATTTCACTAGTGATTTGAGATAATAAAATCACCATTGAGATTTATGAATATTAAAATTACGCCCTTTAATTTTCCCCTTTTTTAAACACTGTAACGCCTTCTCAACACTGTCTCGCATAATTGCCACATAGGCATGAGTATCAAAGACATCAATTTTCCCTACTTTATTCCCTGCAATCCCAGTATCCCTGGTCAATGCCCCTAAGATATCTCCTGGACGTACTTTATTCTTACGTCCACCTCCAATCCATATTGTCACCATAGGTGCTTCAAGTCTTTTCTCATAACTCATTTTAAATGGTGCAACTTCATCCCACTTAGCAGAAAAGCCTTGGTATTCTTCAATTTCTGTCACTCTATCAAGTTCTTTTTCGGCACACAAACTCAGAGCTACGCCCTTTTTCCCTGCACGACCCGTTCGACCAATCCGGTGCACAAAAACTTCAGGATCCCAAGGCAATTCATAATTGATCACTGCCTGTAATTCTTTAATGTCCAACCCTCGTGCAGCAACATCTGTGGCGACGAGAATAGAACAACTCTTATTAGCAAAACGGACTAACACCTGGTTTCTTTCTTTTTGATCCAGATCACCATGTAAAGCCTGGACTGAAAAACCAATATTATCTAGTGTACTCATCACATCATGGCAATCCTTTTTTGTATTACAAAAGATAACCGTTGATTCAGGCCTATAAAACGATAAAAGATAACCCAGTGCGTTTATCTTTTTAGGTCTATCTACCTGATAAAAATATTGTTCTATATCAGTATCGTGATGACGGGTATCAATACTGACTGAAATAGGTTTAAACTGAAATTGTTTGCTCATTTCTCGAATAGAATCAGCATAAGTTGCTGAAAACAACAAAGTTTGTCTATGTGATGGGGCAAATGAAATAACTTCTCTAATAGCATCTTCAAACCCCATATCTAACATACGGTCAGCTTCATCCAACACCAGTACTTTTAAATCATCTAAACGCAAACTGCCTTTGTTTAAATGTTCTTGTAATCTTCCTGGTGTACCCACAATAATATGAACACCATTTTCCAAAGAACTACGCTGAGGTGCAAAAGGTGTTCCACCACACAATGCCAACACTTTACAGTTTTGTGTAAATCGAGCAAGTCGTCGAATCTCATTACAGACCTGATCAGCAAGCTCACGAGTAGGACAAACAACCATCGATTGAACTCTAAAATTATTCAATTCCAGTTTAGTGAGTAAACCAATACCAAAGGCTGCCGTTTTACCACTGCCTGTTTTAGCTTGAGCAATCACGTCCCTACCCTCAAGTATGTGAGGGAGGCTCTCTGCTTGAATCGGAGTAAGCTTAGTGTACCCGAGGGATTCTATATTTTTAAGTAGCACTGGTTTTAAAGGTAAGGATGAAAATTCAGCAGTATTCACAAAAAACTCTTTTATAATGACTTGAATGATGGCGAAGTGCCTTTATTCATTGGGTAATTAATAATACCAGATCCTTATTATTTAAGCTGCAGAAGGCTCCTCTCTTTTCAAAGTAACTCTCATTTTTTTCTGAATGGATTCCCTTTTCAATAAATGACCTGATTAGCAAGCGCGCCATTGCTCACTTTT
>JAGLDH010000055.1 GCA_023145835.1 Methylococcales bacterium | reverse complement strand
TCCAAATCCAAATCCAAATCCAAACCCAAATCCAGTTCCACCGAATGCAGCTTCCTCTGCAGCCGCCAGGTTTCTTACACAGGCAACTTTTGGGGTAACGACAGAAGAGATTGACTATCTACTTAGCAGAAATAATTATGAACAGTGGATTGATGAACAATATGCAATTCCCCCAAATCTACTCCTTCCAAAAACACACCTTGCTTATGAAGCATTACATAATCATTGCATGCAACAAGTACCATCACAAAACTGCCCTGCAAGTCTAGCTGAAATAACATCACTTGGAGCGTTGGGTTATGTCGATACTGAAATAAAACAGTTTCGATATGCATGGTGGGATAATGTTATTGATGGTAATGACCAACTTCGCCAACGTATTGCTTTTGCATTAAGTGAAATTTTTGTCGTTTCAGATATTCCATTAATATTGAGGCGGTCACAATTTGGTGTAGCAGATTTTTACGATACATTGATTCAACACTCTTTTGGTAATTATCGTAATTTATTAAGAGATGTGAGTTTACATCCTGTCATGGGGCTTTATTTAAGCCATATTCGCAATGAAAAAGCGGTACCAGGAAACAATATTCGTCCAGACGAGAATTATGCTCGTGAAATAATGCAACTATTCACTATTGGCGTCCACCAATTAAACCTTGATGGAACCGTAAAAAAAGACGGAGCAGGTAAAGCGATACCCACCTATGGACAAGCTGAAGTACAGAACTTTGCTAAAGTTTTTACGGGGTGGAACTTTGCCAACTTCGGCTGGAATAAATATTACGGGGGAGCCGTCAGAACCTTACCTATGGAAGCAAATGAAGCGTACCATGATACAGGTGAGAAAATACTTTTAAACACAACATTACCTGCAGGCCAACTGGCTCGTCCAGACCTTGAAATGGCATTGAATGACCTTTTTAATCATCCAAATGTTGGTCCATTTATTAGCAAACAATTAATTCAACGATTAATCACCAGTAATCCTACACCTGAATATGTCGCTCGAGTAGCCACTATTTTTAATAATAATGGCTTAGACGTACGGGGTGATATGAAAGCGGTCATCAAAGCTATCTTGATGGATCCTGAAGCTCGCACTGGACACACAACAGTGGCTAACTTTGGCAAACTGAGAGAGCCTTTGTTACGTATTTCTCATCTTTGGCGTACATTTAACGCCTCTAAAACAGATAATTCTTATTTTTCCTGGCAAATCCCCCCTGGTTTGTCGGTTTATAATGCCCTTGGCCTTCATACTATTTCCCAAGAAGTTTTAAATTCACCTTCTGTTTTTAATTTCTTCCAAACCAACTATTCACCTGTCGGACCAGTACGGGAAGCCAACCTTGTTGCACCTGAATTTCAGCTGGCGACAGAAAATTCCATTATCAATACCACCAATACGATCAATGCCTATATTCAAACACCTAAACCCAATAACCCTCGGCATTCTTATTTGAATTTAGAAAGTGAAACAGCCATGGCGGCTGATATAGATTCTCTATTAAGTCATTTAAATATCGTATTAATGAGTGGAAACATGACTGAAGCCTTATACACAATCATTCATAATCATTTAACTAATGGAAACTTTGCTGATGGAATAGAAGGGCAAGATGCCAAAGTGAGAGATGCGATCTCTTTGATTGTTAATTCTCCTGAATACTTGATTCAAAAATAAGAGGGCAAGACGATGAAAAAAAAATTCAATCAAAATAGACGATCTTTTATACAAAACCTTGCCTTATTTACTGGAGGGTCAGCGATGCTGTCCACCTATGGTAATTTGCAACTCATGCAATCTGCATTAGCTGCACCTAATAGTTACTCAGGATTAACAGATAATAAAAGTTTAGTTTGTGTATTTTTATTAGGGGGGAACGATGCGCTTAATACATTAGTACCTTACAAAAATACAGAATATAACAAATATGCAGCAGCACGAGAAAGTATGGCAATCGCTCGTAACCAGTTGCTTCCAATCAATGGAAATAATCATGGTTTTCATCCAAGTTTACCCGACTTGCGAGATCTTTATAATGAAGGCACACTTGCAGTCGCCAATAATGTTGGTAATTTGTTTGAACCCGTGACGAGTCAAGCTTATTTTGATTATTTAGCAGGTAGTAACCCAGGGTTAAATATACCTCCAGATTTATTCTCCCACAGCCATCAAACAGAAATTTGGCAAACAAATTTGGCACCTAAACCAGGAAGTATTCATCCTGGCTGGGGAGGCGCAATCAATGATTTATTGTTTTCTGCCAATAGCAACCCCAATACACCTTCAGCTTTTACTATTGCGGGAAATAACCTTTGGCAGGCTGGAGTGAACACACGATCCTTTGGTATCAGCCCTGGTGCAGATATAGATGATTTTAATGATTTCACAAATGCCACCTGGCCACCTCATCAATCCAGCCGTCATGATGCATGGAATAAAATACTAAACTTGCCCCGTACTGATATTTTGCAACTTCAAGCAGCTAAATCGTTTAAAGATACACAAACTAGAGCCGGTGCTTTACGAGATGCTTTTCGACAAGCGCCATCTTTTACAACTCCTTTCAACGACAGGAATTCCTTGGCATTACAATTACGTTCAGTCGCAAAGATGATCGCTGCCCGTGATTCACTTGGGTTAAAACGTCAGACATTTTTTGTATCACTTGGCCCTTTCGACACTCATGGAAACCAACTCATGGCTCATAGCCAACTACTATCCACACTCAATGAGGCCTTAGTTAGCTTCCAACAAAGCCTTGTAGAATTAAGGTTGCAGGACAGTGTTACTACATTTACTGCCTCAGAATTTGGTCGTACTTTAACGAGCAATGGCAAAGGGACTGACCATGCTTGGGCAACTGATTATATGGTTATGGGGGGCGCGGTGGACGGTGGTAAAATGCATGGAGACCCCATTCAGTACTCAGGTCAACCCATTGGTCAACATATTTCTGAGAACTTATTTAGTGCTCAAGATATTGGTTCAGGTCGCTTTATCCCAAAATATTCTACAGATCAATATGGAGCGACTTTAGCAAAATGGATGGGAATAAATGATACTGATTTAGGGACTATTTTCCCTAACTTGAATAATTTTTCCGTTCGTAATTTAGGCTTTATGAGATCATAATAACTTTTAAAAAACCATGTACTCTGGGGAGTCCTCTGGTTAAGTTGTTTAGAATTTAGCGTAAAAAAAACTGCCGATATTTCCCAAGAAGACCGGCAGTTTTATCAAGCTAAAAATAATTGGACTTAATCAGAGGTTTCCTGGATAACTAATCATAAAAAAAACCCTCAGAAAGTGCTAGTCATTAGGGTAGATTAGCACTACTAATTTTTTATTTTATGAAATTATATTTTCTGGATGAAAATTGAGGTCTACAAAATATAAATTTTATTGATTCATTCATATTTAAGGAATCTCTCCTTTTACTTGGAAAAACGGATATACCTTCTTAAAGGTGACCCCACCTGCCAAGTAAATGCCTCTGTATAATAATGCATTAATGATAGGTAGCCTATAAGCCCTAAGGTAATAGCTTTGCGTATTTCCATGTCAAAGAAAAATCGAGTCATTATATTTACCCATTCATCTCCATATGCTTGAAGAAGGTATGTCAAAATAAATGAAAATAAAGGAAGAACAAGAAAGACATGTAAATGACATCGTGTAGCGTATTTATACAGTTTATTTTGTGGTATTTCATGATGTTTATTGTAATCATGGGTAACATAAAAAACATATGCGGTTGCATCATGAATCAATCGAGGAATTAAAATAGCCAAAAAATAATATTGTTGAGTATAAAAATAAAAACTACTCACTATCAACATGGTATTCGACCATAGAAAATATTTTCCAAACCGCTTTGAAATATACCTCTGACACAAAATTGTACTTAAAATTAAACCAATAGTCAGCACACCAGCAATTAGCTGAACCCATACAATATGTTGTTCCTCTAAGCTATTCTTCAAAAAAATACCCATATAAATGAAGATACCTGCTAAAACACTTAGCCAAAGTAACCAGTAAAAAGCCCACGTGGGGAGTCGACAAATACCTTTACCAATGCCATGCTGTTGCTTAAACACATGATAAACAGTCCAGCAAGCAGTCGTAATGTAGAGTACTTTATAGGGAATAAAGAGACTGCCTATCCCGAAAATAAGGATAATCAAAACAGTCATCACGATAAGTTTTAATTTAAAAAAATGTAGATATTCTTTATTACTGGTTAGCGTAATGGCACTTGCAATAATATGTGGTGTACCAAAAAGAATTTGAAATAATATAAAATGTGTCGGACTACTGGGCAATATAGATTGCAAATAATTACCCCAATAATGCACATCCGCTAAATAAACCATAAAGCAAAGAGGAATAATTGAATACAATCCTAGTATTAGTTTAAAGGATACAGCTAGTTTATTTTCTGCAAGTGATTCTTGAATTGAAATATTGGATGTACTCATAGCATTCGTTTTTTTGTTATTATTTACCGATATACTAACGATTCAAACCTTTTAAGTACAATGTCTTTTAAACTTCATTCCCGTCTTCAATTAGATAGCATAGAAATTGGCCGTTTCACTTTGTCCCAGCTTCTTTTAATTAATGACAGTCAATACCCTTGGTTGGTTTTAGTCCCTGAAAGAAACAATATAACGGAAATATACCAATTATCGGAACAAGACCAGATTCAATTACAACGTGAATCCTGCATTCTTGCTAAAACACTTGCTGAAGCTTTTAAGGCTGACAAAATGAATATTGCAGCCATAGGTAATATGGTACCTCAACTTCATATTCATCATATCGTACGATATAAAAATGATGTCGCTTGGCCTGCACCCGTTTGGGGGAAATTTGATGCAATTCCTTATACTGAGCTTCAATTTAATAAAATTAAAAAGATGCTATTAACGACTTTAAAGGAAAATTTAAAGTCGTCTGTTTAAAAGAAACCTCGTCGTTAATTAACTAAAAACTCAGTAAAATAAACATCTCTAAATCCATCACTATTTGATTGTTTATCGAGTGCATCAAAAATAACTTTTCTTGTTTCTTTACGTAATTCTTCATGTTGCTCCATCGTTTGTAGCTCAGCAGCAGAACGACCACTATATAACATAATCAATTGATGTCTTAATGCAGGTAAATGCTTCTTTACCTTATCAATATACTTTTCACCTTCAACCATTAACTGAACATTAACAACTAAATATTTGTTTTTTTTATCTAAATTAACTGTAAACTTTGGCGACATTTCTATGTATTCAATCATTGGTTCAGTCTCTCCCTCTTCCCCATCTTCACCTGCATAAACAAAATTCGATACTAAAAAAAAACTTAACCATAAAATTAAACAACGCATATTGTCCTCAAAACCATTCTATTATTTATCTCGTTAAAGTATAGAGTCTTCTCATTAAAAACCTAGGTATGAGATAATAAATTTAAACATTCTTATGAAACAACACACTATGACAAAACAACCTTTTGGCTCAGTAATGGTTGACCTTGAAGGATTAACTCTTTCTCAATCTGAAAAAGAAAAAATAAATCACCCGAATACCGGTGCAGTCATTTTATTTTCTCGTAACTATGATTCTTCTGATCAGGTTACACAGCTTATCAATGACATCCGCAACGCTCGCGATGGAGACATTCTTATTGCTGTTGATCAAGAAGGTGGGAGAGTTCAGCGTTTTCAATCTGGCTTTACTCGACTTCCCCCTGCGTCTACTTTTGCCCAATCACCTGATTTGGCAGAGTCTGCGGGCTGGTTAATGGCAGCAGAATTATTAGCCATTGGAATTGATTTTAGTTTTGCACCTGTCCTTGATATAGATTGTGGGATTAGCCAAATTATTGGTAATCGATCTTTTTCACAAGATCAGGCTGTAGCAACACAATTAGCCAGTAACTTCCGAAAAGGAATGGTTTCTGCTGGAATGGCTGCCACGGGTAAACATTTTCCTGGTCATGGAGCTGTAGCCTTAGATTCCCACTTAACCCTGCCTTTTGATAATAGAGATCTTCAAGCCATCCGTGACAAAGATATACAACCTTTTAAACAATTAATTGCAGAAGGGCTGGAGGCAATTATGCCTGCTCATGTGGTTTATCCTCAAATTGATTCTCTTCCAGCTGGTTTTTCTAGTCAGTGGATTCAAAAAATATTACGCAATGAATTAAATTTTGATGGCGCTATATTTACTGATGATTTAAGCATGAAGGGTGCTGCTGCTATCGGAGATTTCCCCTATTGCGCTAATTTAGCGCTTAAAGCGGGTTGTGATATGGTTTTAGTTTGTAACAACCCAAGTGCTGCTGAAGAGGTATTAGAAAGTATTCATGTGACTAAAAGTGAAGCAAGAGAAAAGAGGCTTCAAGCAATGCGAGGAAAACCCCAATTATCACGTCAACAACTAATGGAGACAGAAAAATGGCAACAATTATCACAGACCATCAGCCAACACGCACATGCTTAATAAAATAACCCAGATAGAATCGACAGCTAACTGTTTATATACTCAGAAAGAAGTTGAATCTGCCATTGATAATATGGCGGATAAAATCAACTTACTTTTAAAGGATAAAAATCCTATTTTTCTTTGTGTCTTGAATGGAGGGATTGTTATTTCTGGCAAACTATTAACACGATTAAACTTCCCTTTAACCCTTGATGCCATCAATGCAAGCCGTTATTTAAACGAAACATCGGGAACTAACATCCAATGGCTACTAAAACCAAAATCTAACCTTCAAAACAGAACTGTATTAATTGTTGATGACATTCTTGACGAAGGACTCACTCTTGAAGCTATTGTTAACTACTGCAAAGACCAAGGTGCATCTTCTATCTATACAGCCGTTTTAGCCAATAAAAAGTTAGATCATAAAAAGCCTATCTCAGCTGACTTTGTAGGACTTGAAGTAGAAAATAGCTACGTGTTTGGATTTGGCATGGATTATAAAGGTTACCTTAGAAATTCATCCGGTATCTACGCCTGTAAACAGGATTTAATATGACAAAATTAGCTATCATCGGTGGGACAGGGTTAGGCCAAATGAAAGGCTTAAAGATCATATCTACCAAATCACTAGACACTCCCTTTGGCCAACCTTCAGCTGATTATGTGCTTGGCTCAATTAAAAATTTAGAGGTGATTTTTCTTGCCCGTCATGGAAATCCTCACACTATTCCACCACATAAAATAAACTATCAAGCAAATATTTGGGGCTTAAAAAAACTAGGTGTAACAGATATCATTGCCGTTGCTGCCGTAGGAGGTATTACACAGGCTATGACTCCTACCCACATAGCAATTCCAGATCAAATCATTGATTATAGCTACGCTAGAGAACATACATTTTTTACAAACGACCTTGATGCTGTCACTCATATTGATTTTACTTATCCATACAACCAATCATTGCGTGACCATTTAACTCAAGCAGCAAAAAAAGAAAATTTATTAATTAGTACAACTGGCACTTATGGTTGTTCACAAGGCCCACGACTTGAATCTATAGCAGAAATTAAGCGAATGGAGCAAGACGGTTGTGACTTAGTAGGAATGACGGGTATGCCTGAGGCAGCTTTAGCAAAAGAACTTGATATTAATTATGCCACTATTGCTCTTGTTGTTAACTGGGCAGCAGGTAAGTCAGCGGGAGAAATATCTATGGCTGAAATAGAGGGTCATTTAAAAAAAGGAATGGATAATGTCATTACTCTTTTGACATCATTTATTTCATCTTGGAAGTCATGTTAAAAATATCAATTACGAATACATTCGTAAAAATAAGCAACTATCTAATTATGCAATATTTTTCTAATGCTAATTAAAGCTCTATAAAGAAGAATTATAAGCCTGGTTAAAAGTAGTATAAATTTTAGTTATTATTCTCAATATAGATAAATAAATAAAGACTCCAGCCATACCTGCTCCAAAATCTACGATACTAAATTGACGGCTTGTAAAACCATATTGAAAAAATTCAATTCCGGCGGCCAAAATAGCCATTATTAAAAATATTCGTCTAAAGGAATACGTTGAAAATGAAAACTTCATACCAAAAGATAAAATAAAAAAAGCAACAAAGTGCGCTAATTTATCATGGTGACCAATAATATTTGGTGTAAATTTCCCAGGAAGAAAAGCAAAAAACAGCATCACACCAACAACAACATAAAATAAAGACTTCACTATGTAGATTCCTCCTGTTTTCAAAATTTAAGATTTATTACTCTATTCATCACTAGGCTAAGTCACTTATTTTTCTAAAAGGTTCAACCTAAGTCTTCCATATTTTATACTTTAAGGTAATAAATAAGAAACATATTTATAATATGGATAATGATTCATTATGACTCACCTAACCTACAAATTAAAAGTAACTACATCACAATTTAAATGTAACTACATCACAAAGTAAAAAAATTTATGTATAAAAATCTTATATCCTTGTTTTAAATAAAATAAAAAAATCAGTTTTAAAGACCTAAACAGCAATTATTTTATGCTTGCAATATTTTTTGTATCCATCACAACCCAGCACTGGTTTAAGCCGCTCTGACAAAACAAAGTCACCTAACTAATACAACTTTTTTCTAATTAAAAAGAAACTACTAAGTTCCCTCCTCTAATAACATCTAACTCAAATCTATCAATTTTTTTATACAAAGTTGTTCTTGTAATACCTAACTTTTTTGCAGCAACAGAAATATTACCTTGACACTCAGTTAAAGCAATTTTAATCCCGTGTTTTTCCCAGTCAGCAAGACTCATACTGACTGTATTAATATCAGGCATTCTCTCGTGATCTTTATCTGATGAAATAAGGTTATTTTTCAGTTCAGCCATAAAGTCTATTGGTAAATCTTTTGTTGTAATAAAGCGTTCTGGTGCTGTATATATTGTGGCTCTTATTACATTTATTAATTGCCTAATATTTCCAGGCCAAGGGTGTTGTTCAAACAAACTAACGACTTCAGGGCAAAGAGTAATTTCGATATCCTCTCCTATATTCTCTATTTCCAGTTGTATCATATGATGAATGATTTGTTTTTTATCTATCCGCTGACGCAAAGGAGGTAAGTGTATTTGAGCCCCATTTAACCGATAGTATAAATCACGGCGAAAACGCCCGGCTTCAACAGCTTCTAATAGCTGAACATTGGTAGCCGCTACAATTTGAACATCAACACTAATTGGATGTGTCCCTCCCACAGGTGTAAACTCAGAAGTCTCCAAAACGCGTAATAAAGTAGATTGCAAGTCAATACTCATATCACCTATTTCATCCAAAAATAGTATTCCCTTATCAGCCAACCTAAATTTACCAGGTTTACCATTATTTTTTGCACCGGTAAAACTTCCAGCTTCATAACCAAACAACTCACTTTCAATTAATTCACTGGGGATAGATGCACAATTGATAGCAACCAATGGAGCATTTTTTCTAGGCCCCGCATTTTTAATTAAATTTACAAAATGATCTTTACCAACACCCGACTCACCCGTAATTAAAATTGGGATTTTATATTTCTGTAATTTAAGTGATTTATTAATATGAGCTCTTAATTCTCCAGTTATAAAATCTGAAGACGCAATGTTATTTGTTCTTTTATTGGCGCGAAAAGATATTTTTTCTAGCACTCTAGCTTGTGCTTCTCGACTTTTAGTTAATGGAAGATTTGTATTAACTATGACACAGATTAAGTGCAAAAAAGCAAAAAGAGAGTTCATTCTTTCTTGATGATCACTCACTAAACCAATCACACCTAGTAACTGACCTGAGTCGTTAATAAGAGGGTAACCTACCGTTGTATAAGGATGCAAAATACTTAAATAATGCTCCATTCCTTGAAAAGCCACTGGCTTTTTTAAATATAACGCGCTACCTACCCCATTATTTCCTAATACAGATTCATGCCAATTAGTTTGTTTTACCTGACTTTGTAAATGAACCGCACCTGCAAAATGCTTTTCACCTGAAACATATAACAATCGCCCCTTAGGTGAAACCATAACCATCATGGCACCAGCTTCCTTTAAAAAAACTTGAAAATTACTACTCAACTGTTTTATTTGCTCTGAAATATTTTCAGCTTTATATTCATCATCCTGAATACCTACCTGTTTTAAATGTCCACGCCAGTTAACATAATTTCCAAGTGGTAATTGATACTCATCAAGACAGCGTTCCCAAGCTTGTAAAACTTCGGCTCGAACCCAATCGTTATGATCTGGAATTGAGCGTGTTTGGTTCATCCATTGCCATGCCTGAATAGGTCTGTCTATTTTAAATGATTCGGATTTCTGGAACAGAAGCGCTTCACTTACCTCTTTGACCTTATTAGGTATTTTGAGAACAATATCCATTCTTTTCTCTTAATTTTTTTGATTCATTAATGGTTTCGATGCAAAACCATAATCCCGATTTTTGCTAGATAAAACAAAATGTTGGGGCGAATGACCAAGATAGCAGATTGGAAAAAAGAGGCAATGTGACATAATGTCGCATTGCCTTTATTCCATTTCAGAATAGAAGAGCTCTTTGAATAGAGCTATGAGTACACAACAAAATTACTTACATAATTTTAATGAGTTAGGTAAAAAAATATTAACGTTAACACTCAGGTGTATTATTAACTTTCTAATATTTTAATAAAATAAAAAATGATTTTTTCCTATGCCCGAGGGTCTTCTCGAGAAGCAGCAGCCCACTCAGGCGAATAACCTTCCATGATTGAGAGGTCTGGTACAGTGGTAATCACTACATCAGAAGTAATTAAAGTTCCTATGACACTCACTGCGCTACGTAATGCTAATTGAGAAACTTTAACTGAATCAATGATACCTAGTTCTAAAAAATTTCCATACTGCTTAGTTTGAGTATCAATAGTCACATGATCATCTTTTGCTAACATTAATTGATGAATGACTTCTTCAGTATTAAGTCCCACATTTGATACAATCGTAAGCAGAGGTTTAATAAGCGCATACTTTACAACCTCGACACCTTGTTGTTGATCAGCGTCCTTTACGATTAACTCATCTAATTCTTTAGCTAAGTGAAACAAACCTACACCACCACCTGGCAATACCCCTTCTTCCAATGCTGCTTTAGATGACATATAAGCATTTTCAATACGAACCATGCGCTCTTTAATTTCTACATCCGTAGTACCTCCTACTTCAAAAACACCGGTTTTACCTACCAATAATGCAATACGGTCTTCTACTTCTTCAAGATCATTACTATTTCCTGAAGGTGAGCCTTCACCTGGTTTTCGCTGTAAAATTATTTCAGCTTCATGTTTGAGGTTATTCATTAACTGATCAATTTTTTCCTGATCACCTTTTCCACCCATTATAGTGATAGTTCCCTCAGTAACAACGACTCGGCGTGCTTGTCCTAATTGACCTAAGGTAACATGCTCTATTTTTGTAAACGACTCTTCTAATATGGCTTCCCCACCGGTCATTAATGCTAAATCCTTTAATCTATTGATTCGTTTATCTCCAAATCCTGGCGGCTTTACAGCAACTGTATTAAAGATGCCTCTTGCATGATTAACTAATAATCCTGTTAGGGCTTTGTCTACCACATTTTCTGCCATAATTAACAGTGGGCGCCCTTCTATTTTTACCTCTTCAAGAATAGGAATTAAGTCCATCAGATCACTTATTTCTCGGTCATAAAACAAAATATAAGGATTGTCTAAAACGGCTTCTGCCCGATCTTTATCAGTAATAAAATTAGGCGATAAATAACCTTGTTCGTATTGTATGCCATCAACAATTTCTAGCACATCTTCCCGTGCATTTCCCAACTGAAAGGTTAATGCTCCTGTCACACCTAAAGCATCAAAGGCCTCAGCTAACAGCTTGCCAACACCAGCCTCATTTTTTGTGGCAATGGTAGATATTTTTTCTATCCAGTTAGCGCTTACGTTCTTTACAGCCCTATCTTCTAATCTTTTCTCTAATACAGCTAAGGCCATATCCATACCCTGTTTTATTTTGACAGGGTGAAAACCAGACTTAATTCGAGGCATGCATTGTTCAGCAATTGCCTGAGCTAATATAATGGCAGTTGTTGTACCATCACCCACCTTTCTTGATACTGCTCCTGCTACATCTCGCAACATTCTCGCACCTACATCTTCCACGCGATCAAAACATGAAATTGAGCGTGCAATAGTGGCTCCATCTCGAGTAAAAACGGGGGCTAAACCATCTGCAACGTGCTGAATCATAACAGCGGGACCTGCACTTCCATAGGTAACAGCAACTGAGTCTGCTACTCTATTAATTCCCGCCATAAACTTTGTACGGGCTCCTTCATCATAAATAATCTTTATTGGCATATATTTACCTGCGTGGTGTATTTATTAATAAGAGAATAGAAACAACAAAAATTATTCCCACGCTCTTGCTTGGTAACAGGAGTTGTTTTTAATCTGTTCCTTGGTTTTTCATAACAGTTTGACCTGCTTTTGCACGTGTATCGTGTGATCTTCGTAAGTGAGCCCATGTTCGAATCAGAATTTTGTCCCAATGATCAAAGGTGGTTTTTAGCTCTTGAGACTCTTCTTCTGTTATTTCCATAAGCCAATATTCCCTTAATTCTTCAATTCGGTCTTCACTTATTTTTTCTTTAATTCTTTTTTCATCTTCGATTAATGAGGCAATTGAGAGATCAAGCTGAACAACCATTTCATTTACAAAATCTAAATCAGCTTTTTTCATGACCAAACCTCTAAAAATATTTAATGCTTCCTAGGTTGAGGAGCAAAAAAGTTATCTGATATTTCTAATTAGATAGTGAATAACATTTTATTCACTCTACAGATAAGAGCTTAACTCACACCAGGAAGAAATTTTTCCAGATAAACTTTCTCTTTAGGAACGCCTGTTTCTTCACACACTGAATAGACAGCGTCAACCATACCCGGTGGTCCACACAAGTATAAATCTGGTTTAGAAGTCGTTTCTTGTAAATCCTTTTTAAGAATATCCACCACACTCCCTTTCTCCCCATGCCAAGAATCAGTTGCTTTCCATACACATAATTTAACAGTGAGTGAATCCATCTCTTTTTCTAACTGAGTTAACTCTTGTACATAGAACATTTCTTCTTCTAAAGTAGATCCAAAGTAAATAGTGCAAAGTTGAGGTTCACCCCATTCTTTCATAAACCTAACCATTGATATGATAGGTGCTAATCCAGTACCACCAGCCACAAAGTAGCGAGGGGTAAAACCATCTGCTTTTAAGCCAAAGACACCAGAAGGCCCGCAAGCGTTGATTGTTTGTCCTACTTTTGCCTCATGACTGAGAAAAGTTGAGAATTTTCCACCCTCTAAAAGGCGAATTAAAAATTCCATTTCACCTTTTTTATTGGCAATATTGGCAGGAGAATAAGATCGAGTAATTTCTGTACCTGGGATTTCTAAATCGTAATATTGTCCTGAGTCCAACTTAATTTCTTTTTCACCATCTGATCGAGATAAACATAGTTTCATCACATTAGTTGACAGACTTTCCAGTACAATAATTTCTGTCGAAAATTCTTTTCCTTCTTCTGAATAGGCAATGCGGTCAAGGGTGTAGGGAACTTCAACGACCATATTTTCAGTCGGATAACACCGGCACAGCAACACTAGATCTTCTTCTTGTTCCTCAGGTGGCAGTGCTTGTGAGCTAACCTTACCTATTTCATAGTCACCTTCTGTACATTCACCTTTACAAGTTGCGCATCCACCTTCACGGCAAGATGACATTAAGTAAATACTTTGACGTATAGCAGCAGTTATAATATCTTCGTCTTCTGCACAATCAAATGAAACTGATTCGCCTTCTTCTGTGATAATTTTAATTTGATGATTAGCCATGAATCACGATTCTCCTGTTTCAATTATTTCTGTCTGTTCGTTTTTTTTACTGGCGTTAAAAAAAGCCATCACATGGTTAACTGCATGGCGTGATGCATCTTCTGTTAAAGAACATCCTTCTTGAACTAATTCATTTTCTCGATAAATTGTCCAGCGCCACATAAACTCTAGATCTTCTGTGTAAGCAGTATAAGTTTCATCATCATATAATTTGGTTAATTCTTCATTTTTGCTAAATAAAGAACTTATATTTTGTGTCGGTTGTTGGTAATGCTCACTCATGTTTTTGCTCACTTAATTAAAAAGTAAAAAAGTACTACCATCCATAGCAGCACTTTTAATGATCACCAACCGTTCTATCCCACGCATACAAAAAAGAAATAAAACAGCTGACAAACTCTTTATTAATGATTACTGAATCGTAATCACTTTTACGCCTCGCTCCTTACGCAGCTCTTCCAAGGACAAGTCGTAATAATTGATATTTCTCAATTCCATTAACTTAGTGCCTAAAAGGCGATCTGCATCCATAAAGACATTGGTTGGCATAATAGGTGGCTTGCAATCAATTCTAAAATTAATATGTAGCTTTTCTGCCTCATATTTATCTGAACATGCACCCATTTTAGCCACAACAGCATCGGCTACTTCTTGAGCATTTGCACCACAAGTACAGTAATTTTTGAATTGATCATCATTAAGCTCTGCATGTTTTAATAAGGCAACTTTCTCTTCGATTTTACATTCAATCCAACCCCAATCTAATTCTAGATCGTAAGTTGCACGTAAAGGCGTTGTATGTTTTTTACGAAAATCTTTTAAGAAGTCATGCCCACTGGCAAGCGTTTTTAAACCACCAATTTTAGCCGTCCATTCATCACGCACGGGATTATCATGTATATTGTAATTAGCCATTTTTTATCTCCTATGCCTCTAAATCTTCAAGTTTACGATCAAGACCCATTAACTCAGAAGTAATGGTAAAGGTCTCACCCAGAGTAAAGGCACGCCCAATAGTTGATGACACATCAACTAACAAGTCATAGACGTTATAGTCCTTTCCTAAAACTTCTGCAGCATCTTCACAATCAATTTCGATTTTACCGGTTGCTTTTAGCCACCAATAACCGGCTCTATCTTCTACCACTAATGTTGGATTTTCATCTTTACGATCACCCAATAAAATTTCTTCAACAATAATGTTAATTTCATCTGATTTTTTTAAAACCAAGACCACTTCATGACTTTCATGAACCACTTGGTTTTCTTCAGCAAAGTATTCATCGGCAAACTCTTTGCCTGTTTTCGCCATGATGCCAGCACCATACGAATTTGCATTATTTGACATATTTAGATTCCTCTTATTTAAGCCCAGATAAGACAGTTTTAACCATCGCAGCAGTATCGGCTTTATAATCAATCTTAGCCGCATAATCTTCAGCCCAATCATCGAATACACGAGTCAAAGCTTTTTCAATAGCATCTTGAGTTGTGACATGATCAATTTCTGGGATTTTTGTAAAAATACCCATAAAATCTTTCAATGCGTTGACTGTTCTTGGTAACCATTTATCAGTCCACATACGCATTAAACGACGGTTATAATCACCAAACTCAGGGTCATCAGCTAGGCAATAAAAGAACATATCGCTTGTAATGCCTTTTGTTTGCGAATGATAAAGCTGCATTTGGTTAATAAAAAATGGGGTTAAATTATCGCTATAATATGAGGACAATCGTAAGAAAAATTCTCTACGAACAAATTGACCAAAGATTGCATCGTAAACCATATGTCCAGACCAAAGAATCTCATTCCAGTCATAGGTTGCTTGCCAAATATCTTCAACCGTTTCTCTGGCACCTTTATAGATAGAACCTGTTGTCCATTCTTTTTTAGGCTCATCAGTTGACTCAGGAAAACCTGGGACTAATTTTGCTAAAAATGTTCTTTCTAGCTGAATCATCTGAGCATTATCAACTTTATCCAAGCCAATCATTGCAATACTCATACGTAAAGTATCACCCAAGCAATCACGAGACGCTGAAGAGTGAGAGTTAAATAAACCATACTCACTAAAGCAAAATGCACCTAAATAATCATTCAACACTTCATCACGCCAAACAGGATCCATGGTACGAATTTGACCATCGCCTGAGTATTGTTTTAGAAAGCGTTGGGTATAACGCCATTCCTCAGCTTTATCTTTAACATAAATAGCATGCCAGCGTTTGTCTGGGTCGCGATGTTTATGCCAATCTGTTGAATGCATTTCTGTCGTTTCATTACCCCATGATGGACGACCACCGTGGAATTTTTGAGTCCAGTCCCCCCAATCTAATCCCCCGGGAATCCAGTCGGGTGTAGGTTGTGTGTAGCAACATAAAATCTCATACTCTGATAAACGACGACCACGCGGTTTAACAAAATAATTCATTTTACGGTTTTTTTCTAACGGCTCATCAGGCACTGCATCTGAAATAATTTGTTGCAATTTAGGGTCGGTTAAGCCCCTTTGACCTACTTCTATTTGAATTGCCATGTGTATCTCCTTTATCTATATAAAATGTGAAATGAATTACAGCGCGTCAACTGGATCAGAAAAGACACAGTCCAAGGCTTTAATATCATCTAACGTCCACATTTTGCCGTCTTTATTGGTGTGTGGTTGTGCAATTAATGTTTTACCATCACTCCGCACACCCTGTAATTCAGCAATCACTTCTGATAATTCGCGTCCTGCATATTGCTCAAACATATTTTGACACTCATAACGCTCTGGCTCAGCAAGCCACATCCGCTCGCCCCAATCATCACTGAATGTGTTTTTCTTACCGTTATACTCATGTACACGTAATGTACTTGCACCTTTACATAGGCTTGGGCAGAAAGGAACTTGTGATACACGATCAATATAGATAGGATGGTTATTTTCAATAAACCACATTAATGGAATAAAACCACTGTTTGGATCTTCACAACCACGCGCTCTCCATTCTTCATAGATTTTCCCATAGTGCTCATGCCATCCTGGATAATTTTCTTCAAACCAATCAGCTTCTTCTGCAGTTGGTAACGTTAAGCGAAAGAAACCAGTAGGCCATAAAGCATAGGCTAATAGAAATAGATCATGATGTGCCCAATAAGCATCGACTTTCGCATCACGTAAACTTCGTGGAGATTCCACTCCATATTTACCTAAACGACCAATCCAAATACCACCCCAATCTTCATAAACCCAACGATTCCAGGTTTTAACCCAAGGCTCTACTTTAAAATGAGAGCCATATTCAAACATCATCCCAAGAACTGGGGTAAAATATTTTTGCTGTGTCCAGAAGGCATTGTTAAGGTCAGTATTCAAATATTTCGAAGCGGCTTCGTCGTTTGCAATCGAAACAATTGTTTGGTAACCGTTTGCCATATGGCGCAGCTCATCTGTTTCTATTGATAAAAAAACAGTGGGTGTGATTTCATCACCATTAGCAGCAGCCCATTCGGTAACAGCTACTATCAGCGGATTAGTGAAACAAGCTTCCCCAACTAACTGTAAGTTAATTGAACACTCAACCGCATCCCCTGAAATAAATCCATCAGAGAAGACACGTTTCATGCCTTTCCATAGTGGACCAATCGTCCGTGTTCGACGTGCATCATTGTGCCCTGCAGCATCCTGTCCATGTTTTGTGAAATAGTAGTTCACATAACCACATTGGTTTGTATGACGAATTTCATCTAGCGTTTGTGCTAAATAGCCATTTTTTTGCTCAGGCGCTGATGCAGAATCCCACAACATACCTGTTGCAGCAATCGCATTATATTCTCCAACTTCTAGGAAGTTAGAAATAACTTTCATCGTTTCATTCCATTTTGGATGTACTTTGTTAGCCGCATCAACACGTGTCAATACGTCTTGTAAGCTACCAAACTGACGCTCATCTTTAACTGACTCCATGCGAGCATATTCTTTAGCGATTAACTTAAACTGCTCTTTGGTGTCATTCGCCATTTTGTACTTAGTTGGATACTTGGTACGATTTTTATCAAAATCCCAAGTAAAGCTTTGTAACCATCTATGAACTTCTTGCGCGTTTACGCTTGTCGGTGCACGATTTACTGCCAAAGCATCTGTTGCGGCTTTTGTTGCTGCACTTATTGCCATGTGTAAGCTCCTCATTATTTATTGTTAGCAAAGTTAATGAAGCTGCCGCACTATACTGTTTTAATGTCTGCGCTGTAGACTTCTCGTTGTCATGGATATTAATGCTATTTACCGATTACCAACAAAAGCTTACTTAAGTAAGTTTTAATACAATCAGTTTTGTCAACAAAGTCAACTCACAACAAATTTCGTATTCGTGACCTGCGAAATATATTATCAACTTAAAATCTACACGGCAGCTTCATTATCAAACACAGCAAATGTCATGCCAAAATTAAATTATATATACCAATGCATATAATTCAACAGCTTATGAATCACAAAACCAACAAATTCCCACTAAACGCCTGTTTACTATTTAAACAGTGTTCATAAAATAAACGTCATATATTTTGTGAGGAGCCTCTCGAAACGGCACTTTGATACCCATTCAATTAAATAAATATTTAACAAAATAGCCTACTCATTTGATACTACAAGAAAGAGTTATCAGTTTAAAAAACAAATTCATCCAGATATTGTCGACCCACTTTTTTCAATTTACAGTCAATAAATTCAATAATATTTTACTAAATACCACACTATTATTGTTGATCGACAGGCAAAATAAATTTGATTAATTTCTGAATTTTTATTGTTAAGGAACCTGTTTAAACTATTGAATTACTAACATATCAAACACTTTTTTTACAAGAACAATTCACTTCAAGCTAAAAAATAATTTCTAGAAAAACTCTTTTCATTCAATACCGATTTTATAAAAAATTTCTTATGTACATTATTTTTCTTGCATTAATAACCTCACTGGTGTAGCGACTTTATTTATTTTTAATTTACACTAGCTTTAGGGTTAGCTTGGCACACTCACTGGTGTCAGCATTGAGACTATCCACCCAACTACGGTTAGATAGAGACTGAAAATTATTTGAGAATAAAGAATGAACAAAATTACTATATTATTTAAATTCATGCTTATTTTTGCTACCCTGTTTCGGCCACAGGCAGTAACTGAAGCTGCAGATACAACAAATACAATTTATTTAGGTGGTAAAGCCATCAATAATTGGCTTTATTATCTAGGTTTTGAACCTGGCACCAATACTATACAAAAGATGATTGACTCCAAATACGACTTGATCGTAATGGAGCCTATTAATACTGATAAGGGCAACCTTGATTTCCCCGTTTCACAAGTTGTATCTGATTTACACAATGCCCCCCACCCTAAACTGGTTTTGGCTTATATTGACATAGGTGAAGCAGAAGACTGGCGAACTTATTGGAAGAGTGGCTGGGGTATCGGCAACCCTTCGTGGATTGTTGCCGACGACCCTGATGGATGGGAAGGCAATTTTCCTGTTGCCTATTGGCATCCTGAGTGGCAAAAAATTTGGCTTGATCCTTCGAGTGGATATATCCAGAAATTTATTGATGCTGGTTTTGATGGAATCTATCTCGATTGGATTGAAGCGTACTCAGATGAAAACGTGGAATCAGCAGCCAATAAAGCAGGTGTCAATTCCGAAGCAGCCATGGTGGAATTCGTTCATCGCTTAAGTACATACGGAAAATCACGTAAATCTAATTTTATAGTAGTTGCTCAGAATGCAGCCGAGTTAGTTAAAAATGACGACTATGTAGATTCTATCGATGCGTTAGCTCAAGAGCAAACATGGTTTGATGGAAGTGCGGAGAATAACCCTCCCGGAGATTGTCCATTGCCTGCTCTAGATAGCAATGTTAATACCTCTGCATATTTCAATTCACTTTCTTCTGCTTGCCAGCAGATGTATACAGAGTTCCCTAATAGTACACTACATGTCAGCAGCGAATCATATTTGAAATACTTACGTATGGCGCAGAATAAAGGACTACCCGTTATGACGGTAGATTATGCTGTAGTTCCCAGCAATGTTGATAAGATATATAACCGTTCAAATAACGAAGGGTTTGTACCTTTTGTAAGCGAGCGTGCATTAGCAATTTACTTACCTCCAGTCAATCAGATCACTAAAAAACCAAAAGGCCCTGTTTCTGCTAAACCGGGTATAACTGCAAAAGTAGAACCCAAACCTGTAAAGCCAGTGCCCGTAAAGC
>JAGLDH010000054.1 GCA_023145835.1 Methylococcales bacterium | reverse complement strand
CCGTAAAGCCAGTGCCTGTAAAGCCTAGTTTGCCTGAAAGTCTAACGCGCACTCAAATTAGAAACCTCTTTATAGAGTCCCTAATGAAGAATGGCTA
Organism: Methylococcales bacterium; assembly: GCA_023145835.1. GTDB lineage: Bacteria > Pseudomonadota > Gammaproteobacteria > Methylococcales > Methylomonadaceae > QPIN01. The sequence continues at coordinate 2,420 of JAGLDH010000054.1, read as the reverse complement.
CTTTAAATCGGATCTTGAAAATGACAGCTTCTTAACTGATTTTTTCGAGCAAAATAATTTATAATTAGCATTTAATGATAAACACCATACTTTGCCTTTCAGGTTCTAAAGTATGGTGTTAATAATCAATTTATCATCATCAAATTAACACCCTTCTCCAGGCTATAGATTTATTTATCAAATAACTCCACCGAATACCCCAAAGCACGTAATTGAGAAAAAACGCCGTCATTACCAATTAAATGAAGTGCCCCAACTAAAATCAACTCAACTTCAGGTGTCTTTAGTAATGCTTTTATTTTAGGTACCCAAGCATTATTCCTTTTAACTAAAAGTAATTGATAAAGTTCTGGGTAATCTTTTTTCATTGGAGCAATACCAATTTTTTCTAAGGTTTTAGCATCACCTTGTCGCCATGCAGTTTTCATTTCTGCTATGCTTTTTGCTAGTTTCTTCATCTCAGAAATTGTACTCAAAATCATTTCATCTTCATGACCTTTACCCATGTTTTCAATCACAGAAAGCTGCACTTTAGCAGATTCAAGTTCACCCAATGTTTTACCATCTGCCCGCGCCTTTTCATTAAAATACTTATCGACTCCCATTTCTGCCAACCCCAACCGTTGTAGTTCCACCATTAATAATGTAATCATAGCCATAGGTGGCTTTAATCGACTAAAGGCTTCAATACTCAATCCTTTCGATGTTAAGAATTTTGCTAATACTTTATAGGTTTCAGGATTTAAATCATCTTTTAAAGTTTTTTTACCTTTATAAGTCACACGTGTCTTAAGTTCTTTCTGTATTTCAGGTAAAGCTAGGTTTTGCAAATTTGTCTCAAACACAATCATATTTGCTTTTTTATATGCCGCTTCAAATTCTTTAGGAAGTGGATAATCATTGGTACTAAGAAGATGAATCGTCCCTCCTATAAACAATTCAGATTCACCTTTACTCACTCTCCATAAAGAAGTTTCAGCAAATGTACACAACGGATTTAAAAGACATAGTAAAATTAGATAACGCATAGAGACTCCAGAGTTATGAATAATATTGAAACGATTTCCTTAACAAACTTAGCTTTTACTCTTATACCTGTATTAACCGTATTAATCATACTTTTTAAATGGAAATTAAAAACGGTACATGCACTTTATGCAATGAGTCGCATGTTACTCCAACTATTAATTGTTGGTTATTTTTTAAATACGATTTTTGCAACAAACTCAGCACCAATCACCTTATCTATCCTCTCAGTCATGTTGTTTTTTTCATGTTGGATTGCTTTAGATACAGTTAAACAAAAGCGTAAGGAATATTTTTTAAAAGCAATACTGTCATTATTAATCGCTTGTGGGTTTACCCTCTCTATTATTGTAGCTGGTGTTTTAGAATTAGACCCATGGTATCAGCCAAGATACGTTATTCCCTTAGGCGGAATGATTTTAGCTAATTGCATGAATAGCATCAGTCTAGCGGCAGAACGCTTTCAATCAGAAATGAAAAATCATAAAGATATCATTCAAGCTAGAAACATTGCTTTTAACGCTGCACTTATTCCAACTATTAATACACTCTTTGCCGTTGGTTTAGTGTCCTTACCAGGCATGATGACAGGACAAATATTATCAGGTGTTTCACCATTTATAGCAGCTAGATACCAAATCATGGTGATGTGTATGTTATTTGCATCATCAGGTCTCTCAGCAGCAACATTTCTTACATTAATAATGAAAAAGAAACCTGACAAGATCGATAAAAAATAATTATTCACGACTAATCTCATAGCAAAAACTTAACCCTCTTCGCATACATAAGCTGAGGTTTAATATATACTTCGCGCGGTCACGACTGCAGATTTCTAACGACTGAGTTTTTGCCGATAGCTGCGTAGCTAAAACAGTGATGTAACTAATTATGTGCCTGTTTTAGCGCCTTGCTCTCAACAAAAATCAGTGCGTTATAAATTCCGCATCTGTGGCCACGCGAAGTACCATCAACGCCCTCTAAAAAATTAAGATGAGATAAATATCCAACGGTTAAATCAGCACAAGTATAGCCGCAACTATTGTTTTGTAACGAGTCAGAGGGTAGTTTATGAGTCTATCAACACACTTTCTAAGGGTAAAAAAATAAGTTTAAAAATACATAAATACTATTCAGTTATTAACTTAGAGATTTTTTGCTTAGATAAAGATAATATTAACAATGTTGAGAAGATAGATAATTAGTCTTTATCTATCCAGTCACTAAAAGTAACCTTAGTCATTTTTCTCTCAAGTGATGATTTTGATATTATTTTCTAGAAGAGAAACTCAACAACCTAGTTAAGGAACCCCTGATCAAGTCCAATTATTTTTAGCTTGCTAAAATGCCCGCTATTTTCCACTAAGACCGGTGCAATAGAATGACTATTACGT
>JAGLDH010000053.1 GCA_023145835.1 Methylococcales bacterium | reverse complement strand
ACTGCTTCATCAGGATTAACATCTTTACGAGGCTCTTTCCCAAAGATAGACTTTACAATCTCCTGAACTTTAGGCATACGACTTTGTCCACCGACTAAAATCACATCATTGATTTCAGAAGCTGACAAACCAGCATCTTTAAGAGCTTGCTCACATGGGCCTTTAGTTCTTTCAATTAGGTCACCTACCAATGACTCCAGTTTTGCACGTGTTAACTTAACATTTAAATGCTTAGGCCCTGATGCATCTGCTGTCACATATGGCAGATTAATATCTGTTTGCTCAGTTGACGACAATTCAATTTTTGCTTTTTCAGCGGCTTCTTTAAGGCGTTGCAATGCCAATGGATCATTATGTAAATCGATTCCATTGTCTTTTTTAAATTCATCAACTAGGAAATCAATAATTCTTAAGTCAAAATCTTCACCCCCTAAGAATGTATCACCATTAGTTGCCAATACTTCAAATTGATGTTCCCCTTCAATTTCTGCAATTTCGATAATAGAGACATCAAATGTACCTCCACCTAAATCATAAACAGCAATAGTTGTATCGCCCGCCGGCTTATCCATACCAAAAGCTAATGCAGCTGCTGTTGGCTCATTGATAATACGCTTTACTTCTAGACCTGCAATACGACCTGCATCTTTAGTCGCTTGACGCTGAGAGTCATTAAAATAAGCGGGTACAGTAATAACAGCTTCTTTTACTTCTTCACCTAAAAATGCTTCTGCGTCTTTTTTCAATTTCATCAAGATACGAGATGAAACTTCAGGTGCTGCCATTTTTTTACCATGACACTCTACCCAAGCATCACCGTTATCTGCTTCAACAATTTTATAAGGCACCATTTTGATATCTTTTTGTACGATATCATCTTTAAAACGACGACCAATTAAACGTTTAATTGCAAATAAAGTATTCTCAGGGTTAGTCACTGCTTGTCTTTTTGCAGATTGACCCACTAAAACTTCATCACCACCTGTAAAAGCAACAATAGAAGGCGTAGTACGCGCACCTTCACTATTTTCAATTACTCGCGACTTTCCATTTTCTAAAACTGCCACACAAGAATTTGTGGTTCCTAAATCAATTCCAATTATTTTAGCCATTAAAATCTCCAGACTTATAGTATTATTTTATTATTGTAGATATGAGGTTGTTAAAACTAATTTCAAGCCTGCTCATCTAAGTTTGTTGAATCACCTATTGATTCATCAATTGGTTTAGCAGCTTGAGAGACCACAACCATTGCTGGACGAATCAACCGACCATTCAAGATATATCCTTTTTGAAACACATTAATAACGGTGTTTGGTTCGACATCTGCACTTGGCTGCATAGTCATTGCCTGATGTAACTCTGGGTTAAACGGCTGCCCCATAGGATCAAGTGCTTCAATATTAAATTTTGCAAATACAGCTTCAAATTGTTTAATTGTCAGCTCACTTCCTTGCTTTAAAGCAACAACTTCTGGGTTATCACTGGTTGATGCCTGAATACCTAACTCCAAGCTATCGATAACGGAAAGTAGTTCCTTAGAAAACTTTTCTAAACCATATTTATGCGCATTCTCTAAATCTTTTTGCGTCCGTCGCTTAAGATTTTCCATTTCAGCTTTCGCTCTAACGGCTTTGTCCCAGTTTTCTTCAGCTGTTTGCTGTGCTTTCTTTAATTGTATTTGTAGCTCTTCAAGAGAAATTTCTTCAGGGGCTTCATTTTCAGAATCATCAGGCTGTTGATTTTCTTCTGACTCATTTACAACATCTTCGGCATGCTCGCTTGCTTGCTCAAGCACCTCGTCAATCAGCTCACTATCTGACTTTGGCTCAGATGCATTCTGCTCATTACTCATTTAACAACTCCAAATTCATTCATTATTCAAACAATGTTTTTTAACATGGGGGGGGTTCATTAAAGATTCAAGGTTAGACTTAATATTTTTATGGAGACTCAAGTTAATTAAGTCATACACAAAGACCTCTTACAACTAAAGATACAGGGCTTATAACAATTATACTTTATCGATAGCAAGATACTAAATAGACACAGAGAAAAGATAAGGCATCTATTTGATGGAAAAAAAGAAACACTAGAAGAAAAACAATGTAGATTAGAGCTAGTGGCTCCAGATTCACTAACTAGAATCTAGAGTATCATAAGCTCAATTATTTAAACGAGATAAGAAAAGATTAGTTTGATAAAATCTGTTTTTTTAGGTTTTTCGGCATAGAAAAGACAACTTTTTCTTCAATTCCTTGAATTTCCATAGCGCCTGTTCCACCCCACTCCTTCAATTGATTAATAACTTCCTGGACTAACACCGCAGGTGCTGATGCACCAGCTGTTACACCGACCACCTCAACATCTTTAAACCACTCTTTACTCATATCCTCTGAAGTGTCAATTAAAAATGATTTTTTACCTAATTGCTCAGCAATCTCTCGCAAACGATTCGAATTAGAACTATTAGGCGAACCAACAACTAAAATAACATCAGCTGTTTCAGCCAAATCATGAACTGCATCTTGACGATTTTGTGTCGCATAGCAAATATCATCTTTTTTCTGTTCTTGAATATCAGGAAAATATTTATGTAACGCATCGACCATAACCTGGGTATCAGTCATTGATAACGTAGTCTGAGTGACATAGGCTAAATTGGAAGGATTATTAACTTTTAAATTTTTAACATCATCCGGAGTTTCAACTAAATACATCCCCCCTGTTTTAGCTATTTTTTCATACTGCCCCATTGTACCTTCAACTTCCGGGTGCCCTGCATGTCCAATTAATATAGCTTCACGCCCCTCTTTAGCATGTTTGGCAACTTGCATATGCACTTTTGTCACTAAAGGGCATGTTGCATCAAAAACAGTTAAATTACGTTCATCAGACTCTTTCTGGACTTGTTTTGATACACCATGCGCACTAAAAATTAAATACGATCCTTCAGGCACTTTACTCACATCTTCAATAAAAATAGCCCCTTTCTCCCTTAAACCTTCAACTACAGTACGATTATGTACAACCTCATGTCGTACATAAATTGGCGCACCAAAAGCATCTAATGCTTGGTCAACAATTTCAATAGCACGGTCTACACCTGCACAGAACCCACGAGGGTTAGCGAGTTTTATTTGCATATCTTGACTTCTTTACTTGGTTAATCATTAACTCTATTCTAACGTAACTCTGGATTTATGACTAAATTTAACAAAAAATTAAACACCTCTAGCTAAGGAAAGTTCTGATTAAGTCGATTAGAATTTAGCGCAGAAAAAACGGTCGCTATTTTTCACGAAGAGAGACGTAATAGTCATTCTATTACACCGATTTTCGTGGAAAATATCGACCGTTTTAGCAAGCTAAAAATAATTGGACTTGATCAGAGATTCCTTAAGAAATAATAACTTTAGCTCTTCTCACCATTAAAATCATTTATCTGCAACAATAAAATACCCAGATTCTTTCATTTTAAAAATAACAAAGCCATCACCCACTTCATTTGCTGGCTTTAACATGACTATATCCGTACTAGGTATGCTATTTATTTGAGTCGTCGCTCGATTAGCTATCACTACATTTATCTTATTAATATCTGTTTGTTCACCTTTATAAGCAGCCTTGATCAACATAACTGAACCATTAAAACTAGATATATTTCCCTTACCTTCATCCAACACATCAATATAGAAAACTCTAGATCTTAAGTTTCCATATTCACGAGCATGTAAAATATCTTGCGCTACTTTTTCAACACCTTCTTTTATTCCTAAAGCAATACGTAATTTTGGAAACAAAACATTGTTAACAGCATTACCAGGAATAATAGCCCCCATATTACGCAAATTCGGACTTCCTTTATTGACCGTAAAATAAAAGCTTTTAACATCTGTAAAATCAGAAGCAATTAATCCAGATAATTCAGAGCCCAGCCCAGCTAACAAACTTTTTGTCTTAATTTCAATAAATTCGCCTGTAATTTCATTCGAACTTGAGTTTTTTAATAAACTCATAAAAGAGTCTATTTTAGTCTCATACAAAACATCAGCAACATTCTGGGTAATCTCACCATTAGGCTGAAGCTTATTGTAAGGCACCCCCAGAGTCACAATACCTTCTGACACCAACCGAGTATCAGGAAGCTTAGCGATCACTTTTACTTTTGACTTTCCTAAAACACCCGTATCTGAAATAAATTGTCCATATCCACCATTTTGGTTCTGTGTATGGCAATTCCTACATGGCATTGATTCTTTTTTAGGCCTTGTATTATGTGAAATAACATATTCATTAGATTCAGCAAAGACCATACTTGTATTTGGGTTTACATACCCTTTTCTACGCAACAAGCTGTCATAAGCAGTTTTTAATGCAACGAAACTTTCATAACTATTTGGGTCATTAGCAACAAAGTCTTTCCCACTTCCTGTTCCTGAAATTTGACCGAGTACCTGCTGACTAACCGGATCAACTATATTAGCAACACCTTTTGCATCTCCTGCTTTTACCAATACAGAGTTCCGTTCTTTTTGATACAGCACTCGCCCACTGGCTTTATCCTTCCAGTGATACCTCAATCTGGGGTTATAAGGTGAAATCTTGGGCAATCCATCTTCTGCTACACGATACCGGTACATCATTTGCAACTCATTACCATTCGCATCTTTTTTATTAGTAATGTGACAAGTTTGACAAGCAACCACATCAAAATGCCTTTGAGTAATTGCAGTTAAGCTCTCAGGTGCATATCCATTTAACCCACCACTTGAAGCCCACAGCTGAGTATGTGTTTTTAATAAAGTCTCGTTTGACGCACCTACAATTGAATGAACAGAATGAATATGACATTTCTCACAAGACTTTACATTAGGACGATAATCCAAATCATTTCTTACATCCATATCCGAATTACCTTTCGGAAAATTATGGTTCGCATTCAAATCTACATTCGAGTGTAAAGGTTTGTAGTATTGTACAGAATGACAAGAATTACAGCTTTCTATCGAGCGCTGTTGCCCATTATCTTCTGTAAAATTAGTCCCTTTATGAACATCATCCCGGTAATCATCAGCAAATGTAGACCCTGCCCCTGGTGTTTCACCATCCCCTTCATCTGCCGAAGCTAGCGTTTGCTTTGCCTCTTCACCAAATCCATAAAACCCACGTCGAGTATTACTTGTTAAATGACATTCCATACAACTAGCATTTTCTGGAAAACGTAACATTGGAATGATCACTCGCCCTTCTTTAGTAAACGCCTCAGGATGCCAATTTAAAACAGGCATTCCATTTGCATCTAAAACGAAATCTCCCGCCGCTCTAGCAATAGTTAAAAGATTAACTCCTTTATCATTTTTGACATATTCCATGGTGGCAGAAGCAGCTTGACGAAAGAAACCTTTTTTTACAAAAGCACGACGTGCATGTCGCGGTGACAAAGGCTGACTCAAACCACTATCTACAGGCAGCGCCAATTTAGAATATTTCATATGACAGAAGAGGCAATCAGCTTCTCCTACACCACTTTTTTTCCAATCCCATAGCTCGACCGTTTCCTCACCTGTTAGCTTATTGAGCACACGATCATAATAATCACCATCTAACGGATTAATATCCGCGATATTTTTTTGATCATAGCGAATACCATTCCGGTCTTTTTCCGCCCACCCACCGCCTACATGACAATCCATACAAGTGCGTAACCAACCTGCTGACCCATAATCAGCAAACTCCTCTACACTCCCATTATTTTTTTTTGCTAAAACTTGAGGATTACTCCCTCCCATACAAGTATATCCCCCGTAATAACCGGGTGAGACTAAATGAGGCAAACCTCGCTTTACACCATACTCATCATCAGCCTCATCACGTCCCATTTCGAAATGATAAGCATGTGTTATTCCTTCGTAATCATGACATCCACTCCCCGCACAAGTCTTTTTTGGACTATAGGGTTGTTTTGACAACACCACATGAGTCCCTTGCTCGTCCAATATAGGGATAGGCGGATGATTCACTTCTAGATCAAAAGCATTGATAGCCGCATAGCTATTTGTCATTGAAAAAGCCATTAACAAGCAACTAACCCAGATCAGCCATTTATTTTTATTTTCGTTTTGCTGAATATGCATAAAATATCTCCGATCAATGCAATATATTTTAACAGACCAATCAAAGATCATAAGCAATAATCAAGCCAATATATTAAAAACAAGTAAAACTTATTTTCATCACAAAACCTATTTCTTTTTTTATCATTTAAAAACCGAACCTCTTCAATTCCAATTCTTAAGCGTTTAAAATAACCTCATGAAAAAAACACAAATAAAACTAGCTGACAAAAACCCTAAAGCCGATGATGTTCGGATGCGCGGCTTTAAAAAGCGCTCACCTGTTGAGGATGTTATCACTTGGTTAGATCAACAATCAATTGATTTACCAGAACAAAGAATCCCTTTGCAAGAAGCTGCAGGGAGAGTACTTGCTGCTGACGCGACGAGTCAATTTAATATCCCTCATTTTGAACGTTCTATGATGGATGGCTATGCCATTGTTGCTTCTGCCACACAAGGCGCATCATCTTACAACCAATTACAACTTCAAGTGATTGGAAAATCGATGCCAGGCCAAGGATCCACAGCTAAAGTGACTTCAAAGTCGGCTGTAAGAATAATGACAGGCGCTCCTATTCCTGATGGGGCAAATGCTGTTTTACCTGCTGAAAATATAGAAATAGATGATCAGCATATTATGATAATGGAAAGTGTTGCAGAAGGTCGAAATATTGGTCGTATTGGAGAAGATATTACGGCAGGATCCATCATATTAAAAAAAGGGCGCCGCCTAAGAGCCCAAGATATCGCTCTTCTAGCCTCTATTGGAGAGGAAACAGTCTCTGTTTTAAAAAAACCTCGAATTAGTATTGCAGTGACTGGAAATGAAATACTTGAAGTAGGTGAACCACCCAAAGACTATCAAATTATTAATTCTAACGGCCCCATGCTAGAAGTTCTATGCAATAGAGATGGAGCCAACACCATAAACTCTCGTATCATACCTGACAATCCGGAATTGATAAAACAAGCCATGCTTGATGATTATGATATTTTGTTACTCATAGGCGGTACAAGTGTCGGAGAAGAAGATCTAGCACCTTTATTATTAGCAGAAGCAGGTGATTTAGCCATTCATGGCATTGCCATGCGCCCCAGTCGATCAACAGGAATGGGAACAATAGGACACAAACTGGTATTTTTACTTCCAGGTAACCCCGTAGCCTGCTTATGTGCTTATGATTTTTTTGCAGGCCGTTTCATTCGCCAACTGTCTGGTCACGCTAAAAAAGAACCCTATCGCTCTGTGCGTAAGAAATTAAAACAAAAAATGGTATCAATGATAGGGAGAACAGATTATGCACGTGTTTGCTTATCGGGTGACTTTATCAAACCTATTGCTATAAGCGGTGCCGCTATTCTTAGCTCCACAACGCAAGCAGATGGCTTTGTGATTATCCCAACTAACAGCGAAGGCTACCCACCCGAAACTGAAGTTGACGTATTTCTTTACGACTAGAGAGTAGTATAAATTTAAAATGGAACAACAAAAACAATTCCTTGATGTTATTGATCGTGATTTAGCAAAATCTCGCTTTGAAGCAGAAATTTCCCTACATCCTTTAGAAGAAGAATTTATTGATCTACATTTAGCACTTGGTCGGGTTTTGTCCAGAGACGTAGTCGCTAAAGTCAACGTTCCTTCCTTTGATCGCTCAAATCTTGATGGTTTTGCAGTAAAAGCTCATGACACTATTGGTGCAGAGGAACACACGCCCATTTACTTACAATTACAAAACGAGCAGATTGCTGCAGGATCAACACCGACACTTGAAATCACAAAAGGTTTAGCTACACCTCTTGCAACAGGTGGAATGTTACCAAGAGGTGCAGATGCCATTGTTATGATAGAACATGCTGACATTCACAATGATAAGTTAATGGTCTTTAAACCTGTTAGCCCTGGCTCAGGCGTAGCTTTTGCAGGGACAGATGTTTCCAGTGGCGAGACAATTCTCTATAAAGGCGATCTCTTAACGAGTCGAGAAACAGGCATATTAGCGGCTCTTGGTGAAGTAAAAATTCAAGTTTGGCGACGCCCTAAAATCGCAATACTTTCCACAGGCAATGAAATCATTGCTCCAGGAGAGGCTATGCAGCCGGGGTTTGTTTACGATTCTAATGCTCGGATCATTTCCGATGCAGTTAAAGAACTCGGAGGCCAGCCGATTGAATTAGGAATTGTAAGCGACAATCTTCCCCACCTAAGAGAAAAAATAGCTTCGGCTCTATTATCAGCCGATATGGTTTTACTTTCAGGAGGAACAAGCAAAGGCCAAGGTGATTTATCGTACCAAGCTATCTATGAGCTGACTGACCCAGGCGTTATTGTACATGGTGTTGCATTAAAACCAGGCAAGCCTATTTGTCTAGCGGCGACACAAGGAAAACCGGTTGTTGTATTACCCGGATTTCCCACCTCAGCCATCTTTACCTTTCATGAATTTATCGCCCCAGTCATCCGCCAATTATCTGGATTACCTCCCACGAGCTTAAGTGTTGAAACAGCCGAACTTGCAGTACGTGTCAATTCAGATGTTGGACGAACAGAGTTTCTTTTAGTCCGGTTACTTGAAAACCCACCTGAAGACACTGAATATCATCGTCCTACGCTAACCGCATACCCTATTGGGAAGGGGTCTGGCAGCGTAACAACATTCAGTCATGCTGATGGCTTTGTTCGTATTGACCGCCATGTTGAACTATTAGAAGCAGGGAGCGAAGTTCAAGTACAACTCCTCAGTCGTGATACAAAACCCGCTGACCTTGTTATTATCGGAAGTCATTGTGCCGGCCTTGATTTACTCATCAGCTTACTTAAAGAAAAAGGTATTCAGGCTCGTTTCATGTCCGTAGGTTCAGCCGCTGGGCTTTCAGCAGTTAAGCGCGGACAATGTGACATAGCGGGAATACATCTTTTTAATATTGATAACAACACGTACAACCACTCATTCATGAGTGCTGGCCTCAGTTTAATCCAAGGTTATCGTCGGCAACAAGGGTTACTTTTCAGAAAAAATGATCCTCGCTTTCAAGGTAACAATGCAAAGCAAATTATTAGCAAAATCAAAAATGATCCTTCATGTTTAATGATCAACCGTAACACAGGGAGTGGTACTCGTATTTTAATTGATCAATTACTTGATGGGTCTATTCCTAATGGCTACCTAGTCCAAACTAGTAACCATCGAGCAGTGATAGCGGCTATTCAACAAAATAGAGCCGATTGGGGTATAGCCATTCAGTCAGTCGCTGATGACGATAACATTGTTTTTTTACCCATAAAAGATGAAAATTACGACTTTATGGTTGCCGACTCAAGATTACACAAAAAATCAATCCAAGTGTTTATTGAATTACTTAACGATAAAGCCACTCAGGCTTCACTCGCCTCTATTAATATTCAAACGGATACATCGACTGGTACTTTTTTTGCTGACAAATAATTTAAGAATGGATATAAAACAACTTAAACGATTAAAATGAACAACCCCCATCAAATTTATGAATTACTATTAGACCTATCCAATAATAACCACAGCAAAATTGAGCGCGTTGTCATTGGCCAAGTTTGGACGGTATGCCAAACTAACAATTATTCCGGCCTGGCAATGAGCCCTCCACTTGCAACTAGAACATTACCCTGGGCGGGCACGCTACAAGATAAACGATTAACGGAGATAACACCCTGGGTTACAGACTGGGATTTTTTTAAAGCAACCGTTGGCTTATCGGCTATTAATTGCAGCCTCAACAACCAGCCCTCACCTCCTGGAAAGTATTTGGAGCCAGAACCAGGAGCAGCAAACTTGGCTGTTTTTGAATACTTTTTTCCTCAAATAAAAGATAAAAAAATAGTGGTCATTGGTCACTACCCTGGCATTGAACGCTATTACTCTGAGTACAACATAAAAGTAATCGAACGCCAACCCATAGGCTTAGATTACCCTGATTCTGCCGCTGAATTTTTAATCCCTGAAGCAGACTGGGTTTTTATTACAGGCGCATCCATTGCCAACAAAACATTTCCACGCCTAATGGAACTCGCAAGCCATGCTAAGACAGTCTTAATGGGACCGAGCACACCATGGACTACAGAGCTATCTATTTTTGGTGTTAATTATTTAGCTGGAATTGATGTAATGGACCCCACCTTTCTTTTCCAAACCGCTGCCGAAGGGGGTGGTGTACGAATTTTTGACCAATCTGTCCAATATAAAATTGTTGATCTAACTGATTTCTAAACAGTATTAAATTCTCTCATTTTAGGCCCGAAAAACAAAATACGCCCCCGCTGACATACAGAGTGCCGCCCAAAAATAGTCTGTTTTAAAAGGCTGATTCATCACAAACATTGCAAATGGGATAAACATCAACAAAGACATACCTACTTGAATAATTTGCAACTGAAATAAAGATAACTCTGTATGACCAATTCGATTGGCAGGAATATGCACTGAATACTCAAAAAAAGCGATTCCCCAACTCGCTAACGCCGCAATATACCAAGGTTTATGGTCAAGGAATTTCAAATGTAAATACCAAGCTGATAGCATAAAAAAATTTGAGGCAACTAACAACAAAAGGGTACGAATTAATACTGAAGACATATTCTATAGTATATTAAAAGTGAGGAATTAGGGAGGAGGACTTAATAGTTGAGGTTAACCTATCAACTCTACGGCAGCCGTGAATTATAGTTAATCTAAAGTAGACTTTCAAACTTGTTTTCCTAGGTTTTTTCAAACAAACAAACAGATAGAAGCAACTGTGTTATTTAACTTGCAAAAATGCGTCATATCCCCCTTTATTGGCCGCACGACTGTTTAAAAACCCTCCAAATAGAACCCCTACTCCAACTCACCAGCCTATTTAGCAGAATTTTTCGAATAATCAAGATAACATTTTGATTCTTTGTGGTTTTCCTCTTACAAGCTAATAGCAAAAAAACTACCCTCTTATGCTTTGGCATTAATTTTGCTGATTGCTGAGATTTGTTAATCAACTAATTTTTCCACTCTCCTATGCAATTTGATAAACAAGCCGATATTTACGACAAACGAACCGGACTGGGTGAAAAAACAGTACAAAATATTGCATCTTCTATCAAACAGATAATCCAACCTTATCTCAACGGCCAGTTTCTTGATATTGGTGCAGGGACAGGTGAAATCGGCTATTTTCTTCAAGACTTAGCTACCCCCTACATAGGCATTGATCTTTCTAAAGAAATGCTTAATGTTTATCGCAACCGATTTGATGGCAATAAAAAAATACCTCATCTAATTCAAATGGATGGCAATACACCCTGGCCACTTAAAGATCATTCTGTTTCAGTATTTTTCAGTTCCCGAGCAATGCACCAACTTGATCAAATACATGTATTAAATCAATTAAAAAAACTCTCATCCACATCATCGATTCTTATTCTTGGAAATGTAAAAAGAAATAAAAAATCAACCAAAGCCTTTATGCGCAAGGAAATGCATGAAATTTTAAACGAATTTGGATTAAAAGAAAAAAGTGGCCAAAGTCATCGCAATCACCTTTTTAAGGCACTAGAACAACAAGGAGGGGAAAGACTCCCGACTATCACAGCTTCTTGTTGGCAAGTAAGTCATGCTCCCATTGATTCCATTAATTCGTGGAAAAGTGTTGATGGCATAGCAGGCCAGGCTATAGAACCATCAATAAAAAAACAAATTCTAGAAACACTCATCTTAAAAGCTCAAGAAAAATTTACTGATTTAAACCAAGCCCTGGAGACTGAAGAGACCTACGAGTTAAACGCAATCACACTTCCTTATAATCAAAAAAACAACAATTAAACTTACAAAAAACATGAGTAATGAATTATTAACAGAACTTGGAGCCGCTTTAATTGATGGCAGCCTGACAGACAAATCACTTTTAGAAAAAACGGCTGAACAGCCCGTTTTTAAAGTACTTCCAAATGCAAATGTAATAAAAATTGGCGGACAAAGTATTATTGATCGCGGACGAGTAGCTGTATTACCCATCTTGGATGAAATAGTAGAAAACCTGCCACATCATAAAATGATTATTGGCACAGGCGCAGGCACTAGAGCTAGACATGCTTATAGTGTAGGTGTTGATCTAGGTATGCCTACAGGTGTGCTCAGTGTATTAGGTACTTTTGTTAGTATGCAAAATGCACGAATGATTCATTTCATGATGGCTAAACATGGTATTCCTTTTATTGAGCCTATCCAATTCCCTCAATTACCTTTATATCTTGCAGAACGCCAAGCCGTTATCTTTTTTGGTATGCCTCCCTATGTTTTTTGGCAACGCAACCCTGAGATTGGACGCTTACCAGCTCATAGAACTGACAGCGGTTCTTATTTAATTAGTGAAATGTTTGGTACTCGCGCCATGATTTATATTAAAGATGAAAATGGGCTGTATACCGCTGACCCTAAAAAGGATAAGCATGCTAAATTTATTCCTAAAATTACAGTCGATGAATTAAATGAAATGGATTTGCCAGACTCAGTGGTAGAGCCCCCAGTACTGGAGTTTATGAAAAATGCAGAAGTCAGACGTGATATTCAGATTATTAATGGCCTTGTTCCAGGCAATATAACTAAAGCGCTTAATGGCGAACAAGTTGGAACCATCATTAGTGCTGATTAACCCCAACACAGACTTATTTTTTGGTTTTCAACGAATGGAAACCTTGTGTATTAAAGTAAACTGACAAACAACAATATGACAAATCAAACTGACAAACGCCATCATCTTAACTCCGTTCTGATGCGCGAAAGCCTTATCGATAAAAAGGTAATGGCTTCAACTGAAGTTGAAACACCCGTTATCCGCATGCTTCCTGATACGCATGTTATCAAAATTGGTTCAAGCTCAATTATTGACCAAGGGAAATCTCTAACTTACCCTGTGGTTGAGGTTTTAGGCGAGTTACTCGAAACTGAAAAGCTAATTCTTGGCGTTGGTGGTGGTTTACGTAGCAAACATGTCTTTTCTATAGGCTGTGATTTAGGCTTGCCAACAGGAGCACTGGCTCAAATCTCTGTTACCGATGCGCTAGGTAATGCTCATATGCTAGGGGCTTTGCTTTCTCCATATGGCGTTGTTGCTATTCCACCTGAAATTTTTGGGCATTTATTACCTTTATTTATCCGGTCTGCACCGGGTGTGATTTTTAATGGTGTCCCTCCCTATTCACTTTGGGAACATCCTCCGGGTATTGGTCGTATCCCACCTCATAGAACCGACGCTGGCTGCTTAATTCTTGGTGAGTGTTTTGGTTGCAAATCTGTCACACTAGTAAAGGATGTTGATGGTTTGTATGACTCTGATCCAAAAACCAACCCTGATGCAAAGTTTATTCCAGAAATTACAGCATCTGAATTAAAAGCACGTAACTTTAAAACATTACCTTTTGATGAGGTATTGGTGGATATTTTAAAAACATCTAGATTAGTCAAATCATTTCAAGTGATTAATGGCACCAAGCCTGAATTAATTAAAGCGGCTATTAATGGTGAGCATGTAGGAACGATTGTTCGTGCCGATAACTAAATCAGAAGGGTAACAAACAAACTTTAGTCCTTTACAAACAACGTTAAAAAGTTATCCTTAAGGAACCTCTGATCAAGTCCAATTATTTTAGCTTGCTAAAATTGCCGATAATTTCCACGAAGATCGGCGTAATAGAATGACTATTACGTCTAATTTTGTGAAAAGTAGCGACAGTTTTTCTGTGCTAAATTCTAATCGACTTAATCAGCGATTCCTTATCGTTACGGACTAAAGTCCGCTTTACCTTTCTCATATAGTTATGTTTACTGATACTACTGAAATTGTTAGCCTTAAAGGCATCAACAAAACATACAATAATAATATCACTGCTTTAAAGGCAGTTGACTTGCTCATATCAACTCAAGAAATTATAGGTATTATCGGGGCTAATGGCTCAGGGAAATCCACACTCTTAAAAATAATTGCGGGAAAGCTTAAGCCCGAACAAGGCTACACAAAAGTATTCCAATTAGATGCCGTGCAACAAAATGAGCAACTAAAAAATAAAGTAAGCTATATAAGTCAAGACAAAGCACTAGACCCTGAAATGAGTGGGAAAGAATCGTTACATTTTTTTTCAGCTCTTTACGGCTTATCAGGCACGAATGCATTACAAAGAATCAATACACTTATTGATTCTTTTGAAATGAACGAATTTATTACTCGCAGAATAAATACCTATTCTGGCGGTCAGATTCAAAGACTACACTTAGCCATCGGTATTATTCATGAACCCCAATTATTATTACTGGATGAACCAACAAGTGCTTTAGACCCTACTGGCAAGGCATTTTTATGGGATTTTATTCAAACCTATCAAGAGAAAGGCAATACCATAGTGGTTGTCAGTCATGAATTGGATGATATTCAGCAATATTGCCCTCATGTTGTCATGCTCGATAAAGGGGAAATTGTTGCCAATGCTTTACCTCATACAATTATTCAAACTAATTCAACACCCATATTACATATTAAAACCATTGAAAAACTTAAAGACATAAACAACCTAGAGGAACAATTATTAAAAATATCTTCATCTATCAATATTCAATTTAAAGAGAAATCGGCTCGATTAGTCTTTAATAATAACGTTGGCCCATTAAAACCCCTCCTTTTCCATCAAACGATACAAATCTTTGCCAGAGAACAAACAGTAACTGAGTGTCGATGGGATGATTCTGGCTTGGCAAATGCCTATTTCAAACTAACGGGTAAAAATATTGTTAAACCATCAAACAACAAAAATAAGAAAGGGAAAAGGAATCTACTTTGAATTTTAGTTCACTTGCTATTGCCAAAGTTGTTTTTAAACGCACTTGGTTAAAGACTTTAAGGAGACCTGTGGCTCTCACTTTTTCACTCATGCAACCCCTTATGTGGATGCTTTTTTTTGGGTTTTTATTTCACCGTTATTCTCTAGATGAAATGCCAGCAGGCATCAGTTATCTCGATTTTCTAGTCCCCGGCATTTGTGCCATGACCGTTTTATTTGGTGCTTCTCAATCTGGCATAGAATTAATCCGAGATATGCAAACACAGTTTTTGAATAGAGTCTTGTCAACACCCGCTTCAAAAACAATGCTTATGGTAGGAAAAGTCGGGGCTGATACATCTCGCCTGATCATTCAATCATGTTTAGTCTTATTTCTAGCCTTAGCTTTAGGCGCTAAATTGCAACTCAGCATTTTACCTTTATGTCATATGATGAATAGTCTCATCTTATTTAGCATTGCCTTTTGTAGCCTCTCCTGCTTTATCGCTCTAAAAGCCCAATCACAAGAAAACATGGCCACCTTTGTTCACTTAGTCAATATGCCTATGTTATTTACGAGTACAGCATTAGTACCGAGCAAACAAATGCCTGATTGGTTAGCTAGAATAGCTCAATTCAATCCACTTTCTCTTGTTGTCAATAATAGCAGAGAAGCTTTATTGTTTAATAACACACCAGAAATACAGTCGAGTATCTTGCCACTTTTTATTATGGCTACATTACTGTTTTTATTAACGTCCTATACACTTCGATCTATCCAATTAAATTAATAATAATCCATGATACATTTTAGTTTAAAACCATATTTTGCCTATTTGATTACATTATTATTTATTGCCCAACCCACCTTTGCTATTGAAAAAGTCTTAGTCTATGCCGCGGCAAGCACAAGCAGTACAATTTCTGAAATTATCGACCTGTTCAATGAACAAAACGCTGATATTCAAGTTAAAGTTTCATTTGCCTCCTCCTCTACACTTGCAAAACAAATAGAAGCTGGTGCCCCAGCACACATCTATATTTCTGCTAGCACCCAATGGATGGACTATTTACAACAACGACAACTTATTAACATCAAATCTCGATTAAATATATTAAGTAATAAACTTGTACTCATTACCCCCAAAGGGAAATTTTTTGAACTAGATATGAACCTAAAAAAAAGCCTTCCTAAAAAGCTTGATGGTAAACTTTGTCTTGGAGATCCTGCTCACGTCCCAGTCGGCATTTATGCCAAGCAGGCTTTAACCTCTCTGGGCTGGTGGGATATGATAAAACCTAATATTGTCGGTACAAAAGATGTAAGAGCTGCATTAACTCTTGTTGAACGGGGTGAATGTACTGCAGGAATTGTTTATTCTACTGATGCCAACGCTTCCACTAAAATTGATTTAATCGCTGAATTTCCATCGACTAGCCACAACCCAATTCATTATCCAGTGGCTACACTTCCTTCCGCACCAAATTCAGCCCACACTTTTTTGAATTATTTAAGGACACCCCAAGCTAAAACTATATTTAATCAATATGGTTTTACTACCACACAATAAGGTATTTATATGTTCGATCTATCGCCCACAGAATATTCAGCCATGATGCTCTCAATAAAAGTGAGTTTATGGAGTGTTGCGATTATTTTGATACCCGGTATCTTTACCGGCTGGTTATTAGCACGGCATGATTTTATCGGAAAATCTTTACTTGATGGATTATTACATTTACCTTTAGTCTTGCCTCCAGTAGTAACAGGCTATTTGTTACTATTATTACTAGGTAAACAAGGAATGATTGGAAAATGGCTTTATCAAAATTTTGATATTACCCTTGCCTTTAGTTGGCGCGGCGCGGTATTAGCAACTGCCTTAATGAGTTTTCCATTAATGGTACGCTCAATTCGATTATCAATTTCCAGCATAGAGATAAAGCTAGAACAAGCTGCCAGAAGCCTTGGTGCTAGTGCAATCAATACTTTTTTTACCATCACTTTACCCTTGGCACTTCCTGGCATTATAACGGGTTCAATATTAGCTTTTGCACGAAGCCTTGGTGAATTTGGCGCAACCATTACCTTTGTTGGCAATATTGAAGGTGAAACTCGCACATTACCCTTGGCAATATACACGTATATACAAGTCCCTGACGGCAATGAACCCGCTCAACGATTACTTATTATTTCTATTATTCTTGCCTTGAGCGCCCTCTTGTTTAGCGCTCTTATTGAGCGTCGTACTGCACTTTGGTTAGGAGGAAAATAATGTTATCGCTTGACATACAATTACAAAGAGGCAACTTTGATCTTGAAGCAAAGTTTTCTTTAGATAAACCTGTTACCGGTTTATTCGGCTCATCAGGCTCAGGCAAAAGTACGCTCTTAAACCTCGTTGCTGGATTAGCTCATCCAGATAATGGCTGGTTAAAGCTAGGAGAGAAACATTTATTCAACAGTGCTAAAAATATTAATCTTTCTCCCAATAAACGAGAAGTAGGCGTGGTGTTTCAAGATAGCCAACTATTTCCCCATTTACCTGTTACACAGAATTTACTTTACGGCTATAAACGAATACATCGAAAACAACGTCGTTTTGAGATGCCAGAAATTGTTGATTTATTAGAAATAGGTCATTTATTAAAAAAGCGCCCAGCACAACTTTCAGGTGGAGAAAAACAACGGGTAGGATTGGGTAGAGCATTACTTGCCTCACCACGATTCTTAATGCTAGACGAACCACTAGCCTCGTTAGACCAGGGATTGAAGCAACAAATCTTACCTTTTTTAAAGCGCGTTAAAGATGAGCTCAATCTACCGATGGTTTATATCAGTCACTCAATGGAAGAAATACTCCATTTAACAGATTACTTAGTCGTCATTAACAACGGCCGAATTCTTGGTGACGGTCATTTTTACGATGTTATCAAAGAAGAGCGTGTTCAAGGTATTGCTAACACAATGGGACTAGAAAACATTATCACAGCAACCATTATTGACCATGATATAGAGTCAGGCCACACGATTGCAGAGTTAAAAGGCAACAGAATATTACTCCCATTAACAGATAAATTTTCGATTGGAGACTCTTGCTACCTCTCTATTCGCTCTAGTGAAATAGCAATTGCCAAACAGCATATTTCTCAAATTTCTATTCAAAACCAAATTAAAGCACCTATTATTTCTTGTACAAAAAATGCTTCTTGTATCTCAATATGTGTTGATATTGGTGCTGCACCACTTACTATCGATATTACACCAAAGGCGTTTTCTGATTTAAGTTTATGTCAGGGTGATCAAGTTTATTGCTTAATTAAAGCCCAATCTTTTTCTTTTCTTGGGAAAGCAGGCTAAGCTAAATTGACATTATCAATAAAGCAAAAAAGGGTGAAATAACTCACACTAAGCAAGCTATATAACGGCGTTTAATTACTCTACTTTTTTAGATTTCCTCTGGAAAATCAACACCAATTCTAATCTTCCTATCTCCCCAAAAAAAAGCTGTTCACTGTATGTAGACAGGGCTACAGCCTTTCTAACAATCCTGGTTCTAATTTTTTAGACTATTAGAGAGATAATTTCTTCATTAGTTCAATTGAAATAGAAATAATTTCCTTAAAATAGTTAACGATATTAGTAAGTTGCCAATATTCATAAACACACATCCAAATCAGGCACAATTTTTGCTCACCACTAAAATAGGCGATTAATAATATTGTCTCTTTAAATAAGAATAATAAAATCGTTGAATCAAAATAGTGATGTCTTACGCTTTAAAATGCCATCCCTAAACTTTATTAACAATCATTTTTGGTGAAACTCATGAAACACTCTGGTTTAATGCTTACCTCATTAGCACTATGCTGCTCAGTTGCTAATGCAGGTGACTCAACCTATTCTGGCAATACATTACATATTCCACACGTAATGTACAAGAAAGCAATGTATGACGTCACGATGCAATACCAAGCACCTGACAAACTTATTTTACAATCAGCGACCCCTATTTCCACTGCACCTAACAACCCTGCTGTTAAAGTCTCAGATAAGTTATCATTCAAACTTACAGACATTGCCGTTGGTGGAGCACAAACCTATAAAGCAGAAGTCAAATCAATTGGTGGAGCCGAATTTAAAGCAACAGGCATTGGTCCAACTATCTACGGAAAAATGATTAAAGGTGAAAAAATCACCGCATTAGGCTTTCTTGCTCCGGGCTCTTTCTCTTATGCCTACAGTGTCAGCGATAATGGCCAGGGAATTACAGGACGTTCTCGTAATACTAAAAAGAAAACAGTCCCTGTTCGTTTTCTTTTTGATCAAGGACAGATTGAAGGATTAAACGGACTACTTGGTGGACGCGACGCAGGTCGCTCAATTAATAACTCGGGTGCTATTGTAGGCTTTGGCGTTATCAGTGAAAAGAAAGCGACCCCTCGTGTTTACAATGCATTTTATAACAAGGGTGGAAAAGAATTAGTCACCATTGCTCCTCTTGCCCAAGGAAAAGATTCCAGAGCCTATGGCATCAATAATAACGATATCGCGGTGGGTTGGTCATCAAGTAAAGCCGACAACTCTGACCACGTAGCATTCAGCTATGATGCGAAGAGCAAAGCAATGACTGCATTGGGTGGTGATATTCTAGGTGGCCAACGCTCATTTGCATTTGATATTAATGACGCAGGCCAAATTGCGGGTGTTGCAACAACGGCGGATGGATCTGCAGTCGCTTTTTTATATGAAAATGGTACAGCTAAAAACTTAGGATCACTTGATAACTCTGGCTATTCAGAAGCAAGAGCAATCAATGATAAAGGTCATACTACAGGCTGGTCATTAACTACAGAAGGACAATATGCTGCATTTATTCATGATGGCACCTCAATGACAAAAATACCAGGATTGGGTGGCGATACAAAAGGATATGATATTAATACACATGGACAGGTAGTCGGTAGCGCAGTAGATAATAAACCTAAACCTGGCAGACATGCTTTTTTATTCCAAAATGGTCAATTAATAGATCTCTATGAAGCTTTACCAGCTGCCGACAAAGCAAACTGGAAAGAATTGCGTGAAGCATATAGCATCAGTGATGACGGTGTTATTGTAGGCCGTGGTCGTTTCTGGAAAGACAAGGCGAATGATAAACATACTTCAATGGCTTTCAGAATCAAAATATAAGCTATAGATTGATCTACATTTAAATTCTAAGTTGCTTGCTCATTTGTAGAATTTTTCTACTAACAATCAACTTGATAAAAAATTTAAAAATTAATGCCCAACAGGGGCAAAGTTTGGAGAACAAAATGAAAAAAGTATTTTCACCTGTGGTTGCTTTGGCTTCGGTTCTAGCCTGCGCCAACGTTAGCGCAGCTGACATAATCCTTAACGACTTTACTGATGGAACGACTCAAGGCTGGAATAAAGGTGGAGCAGCAGGCCTACCTTTAACAGTTGAAACTGAAGCAGATGGTAACAAGTACATTAAACTTATATCAGAAGGAAAAACATCGACACACCCAGACAAAAAAATCGTTTTTCAAAATGAAACAGGGCAATGGCGTGGTAACTATAATGCAAAAAGTGCAAAAACTCTTTCAGTAAGATTCAAAAATATGGGAACAGCGCCTGTTGAAATACATCTAGCCTTTGGCAACACACTAGCCGACTTAAGAACTCGCTATGTAGTAAAAACAGGTGCTGTGATTCCTAATGATAGCAATTGGCATGATGCATCTTTTTCATTAGCTGACGTTCAAATGGTTCCTTTAGGTGGACATGGAAAATCAAACGCTTCTTTTTCTCTGAGTGAAACATTAGGTAATGTCAAAACGATAAGATTTAGTCAAGGAACGCTAGGCTCTAAAACTGACCAAGGGCATTCTGCTGATGGCGTCTACACTGGATGGAATGGAGGTCCTGAAGTGGCAGCAAATCTTTGGATTGATGATATTAAATTATCAAACTAAAGATACTCTGTTAGGAATGAAGCCTCTCTCTCTTTTCTCATTCCTAACAAACCTCTCTCTTAGTTTTGCTCACCCCCTCTGGTGGGCAAAACTAACCACATCAAAAAATATGACACTTCGTTATTTTACAAATAAAATAAGTATTAACTCATTATCTATTAATCAAATTAAGCAATATAAAACCGATCCAGAAAAATTAATTTTAGAATTAAAACAAGATTTTATAAAAAGAACAGTCACTAAAGCACTCATTCTTTTAGTCATTATCCCCTCTTTTATAGCCATCTCTCCACCCATTCTATTTTTATAATACTTTTTTAAAGGTATTTATATTGAGTAAATATAATCATATGATATAGAATGAATTTTTACTTTGTAAAAACCAAGACCCCTAACTAGAAAAATATAAATGGGCTTTCATTACATATTACAACTTTAGTTAAACTCTCATGAAAAAATTACTACAATCAAAAATATTTCTAAGCTTATTATTGTTTAATCCTATTTTGCATGCTTCACCTCCTTTACCTGCAGAAAACCTTCAGTACTCTATTTCACCTATAACGAGCCAGCCTTTAATTTCAACCAATATCAACCTTAGAGATATCAATGACTCAGGTCAAATAGTAGGCTCATATTCTAAAAGAAATTCATCCGGATCAGGCTCATCACGTCATGCATTTATTTCATCAGAAATTAATGGTAATCGAGTAATGACAGACATAGGTTCCCTCGGAGGCAATAATGGCAGCTCTTTCGCATATGGAATTAATAATTTAGGACAAATAGTAGGCAAAAGTTCTATCGAACTAAATGAAACATCCACTTCTACTCACGCCTTTGTCGCTGAAAGCATCAATAATAATTGGGTAATGACAGACTTAACGCCTATACTTAACTCTCCAAGTATTGACTCATCTTCAGCCTATAGCATTGGTGATACAGGAGACATCGTTGGAAGCATTTATTATAAAAACCCTGTTCAAAATGGTGAAAATTTACTAAGAAACATTTTTATAGCAGAAAAAAATGAGAATAATTGGGCTAAAATAGATTTTGAAATAAGTGTCCCAGTTCCCCTCACTCATAACTTCTTTAGTATTAATAATCGTCATCAAATAGTGGGTACTTTAGGAACAAGAAGTGCTCAAAGCATGAGGACTTCTCATATAGTTTCTAAAGAAAATACTCAATGGAATACTCTCACAACAGATCAGTTTTCAAGTGATCGTCTGGTTCTTGAAGGGCTAAATGACAACAACCAAATTGTTGGTTACAACCAAGATGCAGCACAGGGAGGAGACGCAGCCTTTATCGCCACATTCAATGATAACAACTGGTCTATTACTGATCTAGGAATCTTTGATGATGAATCTACTCGTGCATCTGATATTAACAATACCGGCCTAGCTGTTGGGATGGTCATAAAACGAGTTGGAACAAGACTTAAACCTATTAAAGCTATTTTATTTTTTAACGGACAAACTCATGATTTAAAAACTCTCATTACTGAAGGAGCCGAAGGATGGTCTAGTTTAAATACAGCTTCAGCTATTAATAACAAAGGGCAAGTCATTGGTTATGGAACTTATAATGGAGTGCAGAATACTCCATTTCTTATGACACAAGACCAGCAACAATTTAATGCACCTACTTGCAAGTTAGGAGCTGATCCGCAGAAAATAAAAAAAGGAGAAGGTTCAGCTCTTTGGTGGTGGTCAGATGCAGTGGCATCAGCCAATATTGACAATACAATTGGATCAATTAGCACGCCTTCTGGCTTCAATTGGACTCACCCAACAAAAACGACAACTTATACTATGACTGCAAAAGGTCAAGATGGAACGTCAACCACATGCCAGACAACAATTATTGTTGAAGGTCAAGTTGAAGAATCCCCGCCTGCCTGTGAAATAGGTGCTGATCCACAGACTATCAAATTAGGCGAAGGAAGTGCACTTTGGTGGTGGACAGACAACGCATCATCAGCCAACATTGATAATGGAGTTGGTTCTGTAAACATGCCTTCTGACTATACTTGGTTTTACCCAACTCAA
The DNA here is from genome assembly GCA_023145835.1 of Methylococcales bacterium. Classification (GTDB taxonomy): domain Bacteria; phylum Pseudomonadota; class Gammaproteobacteria; order Methylococcales; family Methylomonadaceae; genus QPIN01. The sequence goes on along the minus strand of JAGLDH010000053.1, from coordinate 11,178 downwards.
ACTAAAACATACACGATGAATGTTGCTAATGACAACGGCACTACAGCAAGTTGTAAGGTGACGATTAATGTTATTCAGTAAAATATAAAAACACAATAATGCCACCTATTTGTCCCTTATTAGGTGGCATTATTATCGTTAAAACTTTTTTAAAAAAATACCGTTTAATAGAATTACATCAGTGATAAAATATAATTTGTACAAATTTCAGCACCTTGCCCAGCCTCCAAAACTTTATTCTTAGCGGGCAGAGAGAACAAGTTATCTATTTGATCCTTCGTTAAGCCCTGCTCAAACTCGCTTCGAGTAACCTCTAAAACACAGTTATTTTCTTTGCACCACTCAAGCATAATCTCATGTTCAGGCCAGTCTATACGGGCAACATAAAATAAAGGTATTTGATTGACCACACTCTCAACCACCATGCCATACCCTGTTTTAGTTAACACCGCATCGACTGATGCCATAATATCTGAAAAGTCCAATTTCAATTCATCTGAATGGATAAAACCTTTAGGCAAGGTATTTCTCCCTGTCACAATATAAATGACATGATCAATTTTAGGCCACTGATCAAAATTTATCTCTGCATCCATTCCACCCATAGAAATTAGAATGAGTTTTTTCCCTAGACACTGAGAAAAACGTTGATCAATAAATTGGCGCTTGCTTTTTCCTTGTCTGACGACAAAAGGCACACTGATTGTATTTTTCAAAAAAAGCATAGGTAAATGAGGTGTCATTTGCAAAAATATCTTTGCAGAGCGATATGCTTCAACAATTTGATTAAAAATTTCTTTTCCTTCACCATCCTGAGAACCAAACTTAGCCCAAGTCGTTGCCCAATCTAATGAACATAATGCCACAGAGGGTATATCAAGATTAGCACCCGCTTGTAGTGCAACATATCCAACATTACTCAACACAATATCAGGTTTAAGTGCTACCAGCCTTTGCTCTTCAAATTTGATGTGGCTCGTCCATTGGCGATGAATTCTTTTATAGGCAGCAATAGTTTCTTCTTGATTGACCTGAATGGCATCTACCATAGGGATACCAATATCCGTTTTAGCATCATCATTCACATAATCAATGTGGGAAACAGGTATTCTTTCTGCTATTCGTGTTAAAACCATTACCTCTGGTATAGAAGTAATAAGAGTAAATTGAGTTTGTGGTTTTATCCTAAATAAAGCTATCAGCACCTCTATGGTTTGAGATAAATGCCCATAACCATGGCCTGTAATATAAACTACTATATTTTTTTTCAAACTAAAAAGCTCCAACTTTCTAACCTTATCATACAAACTCGATTTGACTCAGATTGTGCTTGCTGAACTCTAGCAAAGCACTAAACTTTGGGAATAAAACCGTCTAAAAACAATATTATACTTAATTACATATATTGGTTGAAATTTTAACCTTAGTCCATTTCCACTGTATATAACATATTTTTTTCGATTAAATAATCAGTTTGCAAAACAATTATTTTCATTAGAAATAACTCATAAAATAAATCAAACATAGTCATATACCCAAAATAATGAGACAACTAATATTTTTATAATAGGTGGATCGTTATCTATTCAACCTTCATTTAATAACTATCTATAAGCTTTATTTATTATTCACTACGCATCTTAATATCTTCATAATTAAAACCAGTCATTAGCAATTCATGACCTTGATAAACAACAACGTCTCTAGCACCTGCACTCAGTGCCAATTCTCTAAATGCTCTTTCTTCCACATTTGTTAAACCACCTTCCGTTTTTTCCATAGGATGAATAACAACCTTTGGGGCTGGTCTAAAGATGCTTCTTTTTAACACTCTAATAAATGTATGCTTAAGAAGATTTTCACCCATTTCAAAATTTGAGATTAAAGACCTTGTATGACTAAAAGGATTAATTATTTCAATATTATCCCCAGAAACTAAAGAAGCTTCATTGCCTATTGCTTCTATAATTTTATTACCTTTCTTATTTGTTGAAATAGCAATGAGAGGTTTTTCATCATAAATATCACTTGCTGAAATATTAGTGACTTTTATTCTTTTTTCCCATATTTGAACATATAAGGATGTATCAAAGTAATCAATTAAATGCTTAAACATAATGTGTTTTTAACAGACTAGTTAATTAAACTGAAAGTATGTATACAGAAACAGGCAAATTCTGCTTATCTTTATATACACTGATACTACTTTAAAATAGATCATGAGTTGTGAATAGGCAAACTAAAGAAAGTAAATTGCCTAGCATGTTTTGAAAGAATTATACTCATCGTAAGAAATCAAGAATGGCCATTATTTACAGCATAATTGAAGCCATAACACCCCGTGAGCAAGTTGTTGCGATGTGATTTTTATTGCTTATTCATTCAATTAAAACAAATCTATTTTTTAAAAAGAATAAATGAAATATTATTGAACACCAATATAAGATTAAAATTTTATAATTTTATAATTTTATATGTCGAGACTAAGTAAAATAGTAACTCAAGTCAGTGATATTTTTCCGATAGATGGTATTCCTTCATTTGATCTAATGGCTCCTGATAGAACTCAATTTTCCAAAATCAACTTATATTCTCTGTTAGTATTCCAGCCGACATTATTAAACAGTTAATTAATGTTAATTAGTCTTAATACCTCTTAGTAAAATACGACTTATATCTTGCAAAAATTAGAATCTTACCACTGTAAATTAAACATTATTTGAGAAATGAATACGTCCATTAATCTATAAATGACTAATATTTAAAAAAATTTTGGTAAAACACCACTCTTATTACAGATAAGTACTACACTTAAAGGTATGATAAAAAACAATATTTTTTAGTGCTTATCTATAGTAATAACAATGCACCGTAACAAAAAAAATGACAACCATTGTCTTTCTTACCTCATAAGCTACGTTAGCCTTTCTATTTTAGCTTTAGCTACCACGGTAGGTTCAACCGCAATAGCAGATGATAATTATCCCGAATGGTCTATCAAGGGCTTTGGCAGTATTGGCTTCGCACGCTCAGATAATGAAACAATTGGTTTTTATCGAGATAGGACAAGCACCCAAGAAGTAAAAAAATCACTAGAAATAACAACAGATTCCCGGCTGGGTCTTCAGCTTGATGTAGATATTAATGATTCTTTTCATTTCACAACACAGTTTGTGGTTCGCGATCATGCAGGTGATTTTTTTGAACAAAATTTAGACTGGGCATTTCTAAAATGGAATCCATTAGTAGTTGAAGACTATGAAATACGTGTTGGTCGCTTAGGAGTTGATGCTTTTTTATTGTCTGACTATAGAAATGTGGGTTATGCCTATCCATGGATACGGCCACCTCATGAGTTTTACGCAAATATTCCCCTCACCCATTTTGATGGTGCAGATATTAAAAAATCATTCTACCTAGAGAATGGGGAGTTAACTTTAAAACTGGGGGGTGGCTACACATTTACAAAGCTTTCTGAATATTTTCAAGACTTTGATTTAGAAGGCCCTGTGCTCGTTGCTAATATTATCTACACGACAGGAGAGTGGAGGTTTAGAGCGGGCTATGGCCATATTTGGCAGAGTAAAAACCTTGAATCAAGCCTCTTTTCAAGAATAAGAGGGGTTCTTACTAATCCAGCAACTAATTTTTTAATACCTAATTTAAATCAATTCCTCCCATTAACCAATATTAATGATACTCATTTGCAATTTATGTCTTTAGGAACAGCATATGATGATGGGACATGGCTTGTTCATGCTGAGGCCTCTTATTTAGATGAAGAAGGACAACAAATCATTAATGCTGACGTTGCTAGTGCTTATTTGAGCATTGGACGGCGATTCTCTGATGTTACTTTGTATTCACGTTATGGTATTGCACATAGCTTTGAAAAAAAGACAAAGGCCTTAGATATTAATCCTCTGCTTGTAGGAACACCTAACGAACCTGCTATACGGGAGATAAATCAGCAAATAATAGATGGTTTTAATGGGCAGGCGATTAAACAACAATCACTCTCAATAGGATTACGCTGGGATTTTTATCAAAAAATGGCTTTTAAAGCAGAATGGACTCATTATTGGTTGGGTAAAAATGGTAAGTTTTCATCTTTATGGCAACATGATCCAAATGAAAATACGCCCCATCATGTTAATTTGGTGTCTTTTGGCATTGATTTTATATTTTAAGGAGAGTGAAAATGAAAAAAATAATATCATTAGCTCTTCTGTTAGTTTGTTCATTTCAGGTGACTGCTGAAGACATTGTTGTGATTGGAAATATTGATAATACGCTAAATATACTAACTAAAAGACAAGTTATCGCTATTTTTATGGGTCGTACACGAAAATTTTCAAACGGTATTCGAGCACTTCCCTTAGATGAAGCAAGCTTACGAAACGAATTTTATGAGAGACTAACTCATCGCTCTATAAGCCAAATTGATGCTTATTGGGCAAGACTGACTTTTAGTGGAAGCGCCCCACTGCCCCCCGTCAGGCAAGATCAACAAAGTATTATTACAGAGGTTAAAAAAGCTAAAGGAAAAATTGCATATATTAAAAAAAATCAACTAGATGAATCACAAGTAAAATTATTATTTTCTATTGAATCAGAGGAATCCAAATAATAATTTGTGGGATTAGTTGGTGAATACATCACTGAAATTTTTTAATTTCGGCTTAATCTAAAACCTCAGTTTTTCTGAAGAGAGTTATCTTTTTTGATAAAGATATCAAATATTTAATAAAAACAAAACAAAAAAATAAGTAACTCTCACTGGTACATATTAAGGAACCTCTGATCAAGTCTATTTCATTTAGCGGAAAAACTTGGCAAAGTTTCTAGAGCTTGTAAAGTGATGTATGTTTTCGCGATATCTTTTATCGCTATCCAGAACTTGTCGAGGTTTGAGATCTGGATGCTCTAATTGACAAGAGTCGGTGAAGCAACCGACCAAGTTGTAATAGCTTATACGATTAATCAACCGACTCATTGCCAGCACAGAACTATCAATAAATTACGCAAGAAAAGAGTATTCGTGTCAGAAATAAGTACTGCCCCAAAAACTTGACCAATACTTATTTAGTATGCTCTAAGAACCTGCTTCCACCACAATTTGATTGCACCGAGAGCCATCAATAAGTATTTTTATTGCCTGTCAATCTATTTCACAGCTTACTTCCATCCATTTTGCCCAGAAATGATCAAAATAAACCCTCGAAAACCTAAAATACCCTTCACAACAGAACAATGGCTAGATTACGTAAAACTCATTGTAAATAAAGGTTATACCAATAGACAAACAAGGTAGTACTGTCTGTAAGTAATACTTTAGTCAGTATTTTCTTATTACCTTACAAGTAAAAACTAACACTTTAAAAAATCAAAATAGGTTGAATAATAATTACCAAAACTACCCTTTAGGGTAGCTGTATCTATATTTAAATTAAAGTAAGCTGGGAACCAAGATGTCTAAGGAAACCGTTGGAGAAAAACATGAATATATTCTTATTCACATCAACAATAAAAATTCTTTTTAAACGGGCATTAACCCCTCTGTTTTTTTATTTATAAATCCAGTAGTGACTGATATTTTATCTGATTATTGTGACAAAGAAGATCTCATAAATGATGCAGTCAATATGGCTAACAGTGCTGATATTATCGAAGCAAGTGTTGTTTGTCGTTATGCGAAGAACGAAGGGCTCAACCTCAAATAAGTTATTCGAAAAGTATTTGCCTTCTATTTCAGGCATTAATATAAAAATCAGTCAGTCTATAAAAAACAGGAGGTAATTAATTATATAAATATTTATTTTATCAATTTCGTAATCATTTTTATTTTCATACTCTGCATTCAATAATACGGAAATATACAGAAAATAGTAGTTTAGTATTTGATGCCCAAATATAGTCAATTTAATAAATTGTAGAGTCTTAATATGCAATACCCTTAGTAAGGAAACACTATGAAAAATTATCTTAAAGCATTACCTTTAATAGCCCTTATTTCAACACCGAATGTACAGTCCTCAGATGCCATCGCACCCAATGCATTGTCTCCAACTGGGAAGATTAGTACAAACCAACCAACATTTACATGGACTGCAGTACCTGGAACAAGAGCATACATGCTCTACACTGTCGATGCGGCTGGGGATATACCTATCTGGCAATTTGTTGGTGCAAAGCAAGCTGGCTGTTCTTCAGGGACTGGTACTTGCTCCTATTATGATTCATCTGCTATTTTTTCTGAAGGCACAGGAGGATTCTGGTATGTGAATACATTTCAACAAAGATGGAGTTCACCAAACAGTAATACTCTTAAGTTTACCGTCACTAAGAATGGTGTAACTCCTGAACCTGAGCCAGTCAGTGATGACCCCGTCATCAAAGCGGTTGGAGGCGGCTGGGAAACAGCAGGTGTTCATAACATAGAAGCCATTACACTGTCTTCTGCTCGAAGTTTACTAGAAAACATCCCTGGTATTTCACTGGATCCAATTCTTTTGACAAACAAGGGGGAATTTGGTCCACCACCCATTGTCTATTTTAATAGGGGGCCAAATAACGAATATAACGTTGATGTCAGTGTCGGTGGAGCTCGCTGGGCACAACTTGTTTACCAGTTTTCACATGAGTTTATGCATATTGTCTCTAATTACGGAAACACACCGGGTGATGCAAACCAGTGGTTTGAGGAAGCACTTTGTGAAACCGCTGCAATGCACTCGGTTAATAGACTGTCAGAAGTGTGGAAAACAAATCCTCCTTTTGAAAGTCTTCAAGGATATTCTCAACTTATGGAAAACTATTTTAACGACTTTATCCTCAATGAAGTAGAGAAGGCGAAGACCGAATTTTTTAAACCAGGAGACACAATTGCCACTTGGTATCAAAGAGAAAAGCAATCACTCAGAGACGATGCCGGACAACGAAATAAAAATAGAATCATAGCCAATGAAATCTTCCTGTTTTTTTCCGAATCTCCTGACCGCTGGCGTTCAGTCAAGTATTTAAATCTTGGAAACTCTGGAGGCGATATTTCATTGGAAGCATTTCTTGAAGAGTGGAAGAATAATTCACCAGATGATCTGAAATATGTTGCAGAAACAATTTCAGGATGGTTTGGTTTCTAACTAAAACCACAAACCTTTGGTATCAAGTTTGATTACGCTAAGTACAGTGGCTGCTGTCAGGTATAAGAACAATTCTGACAGCACACTGAACTTTGATAAAAAATGACCTCTGAAAACGAGCGCTGTCAGCGGCCAACAGGAACTTTTAGTTATGTTTCTTTTGCATAAAAGAACCACGAACTTTTATTTGCACCGATTTTATTATAAAACTTTTGAGCAGGTTCATTGTTTTCTGCGGTTAACCATTGTAACCTTGAAAAGCCCATTAACTTTGCGGTATTGATAGCATTATCTATTAATTCTCTAGCATATCCATTTCCTCGATGAGAAGGCTGGATATACAAATCATTTAATACTGCAACTGCTTCCGACCTTGTGCTTGAAAAACCTTTATAAATTGTAGTAAAGCCAATTGCTTTATGAGCTACTTTATATAGATGAAGAATACCGTTTTCATGATTTTGTATGAATTGTGAAAAAAATGCCTGATTTTTCTTTTCATCAATTTGCTCTACACCATAAAAAATTTGATATTCCTTTATTAGCGGTAAGACCTCTTCAAAATTTTGGTTTGTAACTTTTTCAATCATTATCAATTCTCTTTAAAACATAACCTAAAATAAACAGCTCGTCTGGTTGTTTTTTTATATAAAAACTGAGAAGAACATTCGATACTTCCTTGGTATTTAATTTTACTCTGTCCCTATTTATTCCTAATATTTTACTTTAAAACGGTGGTTTTTTTATTGCGAGTTGCCTTAATACAGTTCTCAGAATAGTTTTCATCTCTATTTTTCATCAAGGATTTTTTCTCTGATAAATCGATATTTTCCGAAAATTCAGTAATTTAACGGGTCATTCCAACTTGATTTTGGGCATTATTCTATTCGAATAGGACGTGCCATAAAAAATGCCTAGGGAAAATGTAATACGTATAGAGATGAGGGTAGCAAAAGACAAGACTTGACCCTTTTATTTCTAGGATTTAATTTACTCTGACCCCGATTATTTTAAAGGGCTCTTAACGTTTGGCGGAAGATTCTTGCTAATCAGGTGATTATTTGTTAATTGAAACACCTGATGCAAACTTATCAAAATGAATGCGTTATTTAAATGGGGGTATATACGCAACATTTTAACAGATTGGATCCACGAACAGACCATGTTTTTCATGATCGATACAAAGCTATTTTAGTAGAAAAAAACACTTATTTTCATGAATTATCTCGATATATAGTCTTAAATCCAATACGAACCACTATGGTTGAAAGTATAGAAGGCAAGTATTGGAGTGGTTATGGTATGACAGTAGGCATTAGCTAGTGTCTAAAATGGTTTGATAGAGAATGGATATTAAGTCGTTTTGGGAGAGACAAGAAAGTAGCGATAAAAAATTATGTTCAGTTTGTCGCAAATGGAGTTCAACCACCTCCTCCTTGATTAAAGTTAAAGAATCAAATTTATCTTGGCTCTGATGACTTTGTGGAGAATGTTCAGATAAATATATCAAGAAAAAACCTGTCTAAGATACCTAAAATACAGAAGCGATCGGTTCCTAAGTCTCTTAAAGAGTATGAAAAAGACTCTAGTGGAAAGAATGAGGCTATAGTTGTCTCAAATAGAGGTGGCGGTTTTACTTTAGCCAAAACTGGAGAGTATTATTTCTTACATTACTCTACTGTGAGTAGGATTATTCATAATAAAATACAAAAATAAAGACCGTGGTTCAGACTTAATTGAGCGGGATAAACTACTACATACAACTTTATAGATTTTTTTAACAACCAAGATAGTCTCTGCTTTTAAGGTAATCAGGCTTAAAACTGGTTGAAATTATAATTTAGATGAGGCTTTAAAACTATCATTTTGATTTTAAAATGGCAGACCAGCCAATAGGCCTCTATTATTCATCATTTTTCAATGATTGAAGACCCAAAAAGAGACAGACAGAAAAAACACCTGTTTTCGGACATATTTTTCATTACCCTTTATGCCGCCATCTGCGGAGCAGACAACTGGGTTGCCATTGAACGGTTTGGTAAGGCTAAAGAACAGTGGTTTACCAAATAGCTAAATTTAGAATACGGCGTCCCCTCGTACGATACTCTAGTTGATGTTTTTGCATTGATTGATACAGAGCAATTCAGCCAATGCTTTTCAAATTGGGTGGTGGATTTATCTGATTTGGCCGAAGAAGCCATGATTACAATTGATGTAAACTGTTTGAGTCTGAAAATTGGATTTTTAAAGACCTCTTAACATTTCAATTGGTTAAAATAAAATGGCAATAGCCTCTAATTTTCGATAAAAATACTCAGTAGAAATGTTAATCAAATGAGCGTATATATGTATAAATGAAATAGTAACGAAAGGCCAAACCTATTGAAAATAGTTGAAGCATGAGTGTTATCTAAATCTTATGTTTAAAATGAATGCTCTTCTGTATAGAGCGACAAGGTTTCTATGTTTTATTTCTAAATGATGAGGATAGTGTATAAGTTATCTAGGTCGGGGTAATAACTTTTTATCAGGAGTACAGAAACAGCTGTCCAATTTGATCTTAATGATAAAACTAATGTTAGCACCGATTTTATGAATCAATGACTTACAGTTTTTTTGAGTGACTACAACTCATATTTTCTTTGATCGGTGTGTAACATTCAGTGATAGAATATACTCTCACCACACAAAAATTTTAATAACAAGAGGTAACAAGATGAAAAAAATACTATTAACCGTTATATTGAGTTCATTACTACCTGCATTGGCAGTTGCTGAAGACAAAAAAATGCAAAATACCCAGCCCCAGACCCAGCCCAATCAATCAGATATTAATATGAAAGAAAAAAAGCATATGTCGATGGGTGACAGCCCGTTCACCAGTCAATCAGATATTAATATGAAAGAAAAAAAGCACATGTCGATGGGTGACAACCCGTTTTCTTCACACGATAAGAAAGTGCAGAAAGTGCAGAAAGTGCAGAAAAAAGCTAATAAAGGGTATACAGTTATCAAATACGAAAAATAATCTTATTTTAGGAGCTGTTGCCGTTTGGTAATTCCCTCTTGAATTTCAAGGGTTGTAGCTCCATAGTTTGTTTTTTTCTACTAAAAATAAGCAAGAGATGCCAAGACAACTAGTTACGGCAGGACAATCGTGTTTAAATAAAGTAAAACATCAAGCTTATAACCTGTTGATTGTTTGTTAATTCAAACCAGATTGTCCTGATGTGCCATCACTTTTTCGGATACGCTGTTACACAACGTTTTATAGTTGTTAGCAGAATGAATTTGTTCTCAGTTATTAAAACACCTCAATATATTCAAATATTGCCTGCTGAGCATCCTCACACGTCTTAAATTGACAGTGATGAACCAGTTCTATTTTTAGGGTATGAAAGAAACTTTCAGAGACTGCATATCCCAGCAATTTTCTTTACGCCTCATTGATTGAATAATATGGTGTTCTTGTAAAATAGCCCGATGACTATCAGAAGCTGGGGGTTATAGCCTTATTATGTTTGGAATCTGTTGTGGCTTTAAATTTCTTCTTGGGTTTACACTATAATCCAGCTTGGTTCATTAATCGACCAATATGCCAGCCACTAACAACAACTCCCGCTGAAAATCATGGAAACGGAGCGACAGGGAACAAGCTGAAGCCAAGTCAAAATAGCACGCGAGGGAAGCTAAAATTTTTTCCCGAAAAGCAGTCAAGTCAGTGAGGTAGGTTTTGACGTAGCAGCTTTTGTGCGAAGTTAAAACCGGATGCAGATACCATCTCTCAACACCAGGTTTAAGTCATAATCAGTTGGCTTGAACTTGATAAGGTCTTTGAGGTACTGGGCTCCAACTATTCACCAAAGAGATCTACCGTAGGGATATAATTGAATCATAACAAAAATAACCTCTAGAATGTCATCATAGAACTTAATAAAAAAGGTAACTGCGTCAAATGTGGCAGTAAGAACCTAAAAAATCATAGAACCTATGAGACATTGCATAACGATTTACGAGAACTTTATGAATATATTGA
>JAGLDH010000052.1 GCA_023145835.1 Methylococcales bacterium | reverse complement strand
ATAGGACAAACACGACCATAATGAGTTGTATGTACGTCTCTTACCTCAAAACCTGCTCGTTCTCTAGCCAAACCACCGGGTCCCAATGCTGAAACACGTCGCTTATGAGTCACCTGTGACAATGGATTATTCTGATCCATAAATTGTGACAATTGACTTGAACCAAAGAATTCTTTTACTGCCGCTGAAACAGGTTTTGCATTGATAATTTCCTGCGGCATATATCCTTCAGAATCAGCTAATGTCAAGCGCTCTCTTACAGCCCTTTCAACTCTTACCAATCCAACTCGAAATTGATTTTCGATCATTTCACCCACCGATCGAACGCGTCTATTTCCTAAGTGATCAATATCATCAACAACCCCATTACCATTTCGAATAGCAATTAATTCTTTGAGTACATCAATAACATCTTCATTACTTAACGTCCCCTCACCTTCTATTTCTTCTCTACCTAAACGCCGATTAAACTTCATTCGTCCAACCGCAGACATATCATATCTATCTGAAGTAAAAAATAGATTGGAAAAAAGATTTTCAGCAGACTCTTTAGTAGGTGGCTCTCCTGGACGCATCATACGATAAATTTCTATTAACGCCTCTAATCTATTCGTAGAAGAATCTAAACTCATCGCATTCGAAATATACGGACCTCTATCTAAATCATTCGTATATAGAAGATTTATCTCCTCAACCTCTGCATCTAATAACTTTTGTAACAATTCTTCAGTTATTTCATCATTGACATTTGAAACCAATTCACCCGTTTCCTTATCAACAACATTGTGTCCTAAAATTTTCCCATATAAATATTCTTTAGGCACTTCAATTTCTGTTACATCTGCTTTTGCCATTTTGCGTATGTGCTTAGCAGTTATTCTTCTACCATCCTCAACAAGAATTTCACCATTATATTTAATATCAAACAGAGCCATTTCACCGCGTAAACGCTCAGGAATAATATGATATTTAATTCTATCGGCACTTAAGGTAAATTTATTCGTCTCGAAGAACATTTTTATCATGTCTTCATTGTCATACCCTAAAGCTCTAAGTAATATTGTTGCCGGGATTTTTCGTCGTCTATCTATCCTGACAAAAACAGCATCCTTATGATCAAATTCAAAATCTAGCCATGATCCACGATATGGAATGACTCTTGCATTAAACAATAACTTTCCTGACGAATGTGTTTTTCCTTTATCATGATCAAAGAAAACACCAGGGGATCTATGTAATTGCGAAACGATCACCCTTTCAGTTCCATTAATGACAAAAGTTCCGTTATCTGTCATTAACGGAAGTTCTCCCATGTACACCTCTTGCTCCCTTATATCCTTTACAACTTTTGCTGATACTGGTGCATCTTTATCATATATAACTAATCTCACCAATACACGCAAAGGTGCCGCATAAGTGGCACCACGCTGCTGGCATTCTCTTACATCAAAAGTAGGCTCACCCAACTTATACTTAACATACTCAAGCACAGCATAACCAGAGTGACTCACAATAGGAAACACACTGTTGAATGCTCCATGTAAGCCTTTTTCAATTCTTTTTTTAGGCTCTATGCCAGATTGCAAAAAACTGGCATATGAATTAATCTGCGTTGCCAATAGGTAGGGTACATCTAATACTTCTGTACCTTTTCCAAAATTATTACGAATACGCTTTTTTTCGGTAAAAGAATAGGTCATATTGCTTTCATACCTTCAATCAAGGGTTGTTAAATATATATCCAAACTTACACCATAAAATAAGTAAGGACCTCTTACAAACAGTAAAAGGCCGATGACAAATTGCCACCAGCCCCTCACTTAAAAACCTAGAGTATTCAAATCATCAATAATTATTGTTGATCAGCTCCCAAGCTTTTTTATCAATCAGATTTACTTTATTTCTGACTGTGCACCTGCTTCTTCAAGTGTTTTTTGTGCTTCTTCCGCCTCGCCTTTGCTCACACCTTCTTTAACTGGTGTAGGTGCGCCTTCAACAGCAGCTTTAGCTTCTTTCAGGCCTAATCCTGTAATGCTTCGAACCGCTTTAATTGCAGCAACTTTATTTTCACCAAATGATGTCAATATAACATCAAATTCAGTTTGTTCAGCAGCACCACCAGCATCACCGCCACCAGCTGGAGCGGCAGCGGCAACAGCAGCTGTAACACCAAACTTTTCTTCCATTGCTGAAATTAAATCTACAATTTCCATAACGGTCATGTTAGAAACTGCTTCTAAAATATCTTCTTGTGAGATTGCCATTCCTGATATTCCTCTAAATAATATTGTTTTTACTAGTTAATGAAGCTAATGAAACTTATGCAGCTTCTGCTTCTTGCTTTTGATCTCTTACAGCAGCCAAAGTACGTGCTAGCTTTCCTACTGGTGCCTTCATAACCGCCATAATTAAGCTTATACCTTGGTCTCTCGTAGGCAAACTTGCCAAACGTGACAATTCAGAAATGTCATGAACACGCCCATCAAAAGCTATGATCTTAGCAATTAACTTATCATTGGATTTTGCAAAGTCATTGATCAATCGTGCTGCAGAGCCAAGATCTTCTATTGAGAATGCAAGAATTAATGGACCAACAAGCCCTTCCTGCATACATTCAAAATCTGTTCCTGCAACTGCCCGCTTTGCCAAAGAGTTTTTAACAACTCTTAAATAAACGCCAGTTTGTCTTGCCGTATTTCTCAGCTCAGTTAACTCAGATACTGTTAACCCACAATATTCAGCTGCAACAACTGAATATGCTTTTTCAGCATATTTAGCAACCTCATCAACAACTACCTTTTTGCTATCTAGGTTTAATGCCACAGATTACCTCCGGTAATTTATTTAGACATATGTCTAAATCAAATAAAACACACCCAAATTGAGTGCACCTTACGGCTCTTTACTAATAAAATATAGTAAAGCTTCCGTCTACGCTGGAAAACAGATAATTCCATAAATTATGCTTTCGCACCAGCGGTCTTTGACGGCTGCCAGATTACCCAGCAACCCAAAGTTTGTTCCTTAGAAATGGTTAATTTCTAATATTCCCTTTTTATTTCATTTCTATACTACTCTGGTCTACCCATAGCCCAGGACCCATAGTAGAAGAAATAGCAATCTTTTTTAAATATATACCTTTTGCAGATGAAGGCTTTGCTTTATTTAAATCAACCAACAAAAACTCAAGATTTTGTTTTAATGAACTCTCATCAAATGAAACTTTCCCAATAGAGCAATGTATTATCCCACCCTTATCAGTCCGATATCGAACCTGACCAGACTTCGCATTTTTAACTGCGGTTGCAACATCAGGTGTAACAGTTCCAACTTTAGGGTTTGGCATTAGACCTCTTGGCCCCAGTATTTGCCCCAACTGCCCAACAACTCGCATTGCATCTGGCGAAGCAATAACAACATCAAAATTCATCTCACCTTTTTTTACTTGATCAGCAAGATCATCCATTCCTACTATATCAGCACCCGCTTCTTTTGCGGCATCAGCATTTGGCCCTTGTGTAAAAACAGCCACCCGAACAGATTTTCCAGTCCCATTTGGTAAAACAGAAGCTCCTCGAACGTTTTGATCTGATTTTCTAGGATCCACGCCTAACATCACGCTTACATCAACTGACTCATCAAAATTTGGATTAGAGAACTCTTTCAACAATCTAACAATTTCAGAAATAGGATAATATTTACTTGCATCAACCTTGGCTGCAATTAATTTCCCTTTTTTAGTCAACTTAGCCATTATAGTCCCTCCACATTTAGACCCATGCTACGGGCACTACCAGCAATAATATTAACCGCAGCATCTATATCAGCCGCATTTAGATCTTCCATTTTCGTGTTTGCAATCTCCTCTAATTGAGCTCTAGTCACAGTCCCAACCTTCGTTGTATTAGGCTCCCCACTTCCTTTCTTAATTCCAGCAGCTTTCATCAACAGCACTGACGCAGGAGGTGTTTTAGTAATAAACGTAAAACTTTTATCACTAAATACACTTATAACAACAGGAATTGGCAAACCTTTTTCCACGTCTGTTGTTTTTGCATTAAATGCCTTACAAAACTCCATGATATTTAACCCATGCTGTCCCAATGCAGGACCAACAGGAGGACTAGGATTTGCTTCACCAGCTTTTACTTGCAATTTAATATATGCTGTTATTTTTTTTGCCATTTTTTACTCCTAATGGGTACCAACGCATTTCAGCTCCCCAATAAAAAAAACCCTATTCTATTAAAGAACAAGGGTCTATTCGCTTAACTATAATTTTTTAGATCTTTTCAATTTGACCAAAATTCAATTCAACAGGTGTAGCTCGACCAAAGATTAAAACAGAGACTTTTAACTTACTTTTTTCGTAGTTTACTTCCTCTACATTTCCGTTAAAATCCTTAAACGGACCATCTATTACTCGTAGCACTTCACCCACTTCAAATAATACTTTAGGCCTAGGCTTATTCACACCTTCTTCAACTCGATTTAAAATTGCACTCGCTTCTTTATCTGAGATTGGCGCAGGTCTATCGGAAGTCCCTCCTATAAAACCCAACACTCTTGGTATATTTCTAACCAGATGCCAGGTCTCATCAGTCAATTCCATTTGAACCAGCACATAGCCAGGGAAAAATTTTCTTTCACTTTTCCGTTGCTGTCCCATCCGCATTTCGACAACCTCTTCAGTTGGCACTAAAATCTTACCAAAAAGATCTCCTATGCCTTCCAGCTCTACTTTCTCCTCTAAAGCCAGTTTAACCTTATTCTCATAATTTGAATACGCATGCACAACATACCATCGCAAAGCCATTACCTAACCTCCTTGACCGGTTAAGCTTTTAATTCCCCAAAAAAGGAACATATCCAAAAACCAAAGAATTAACCCAACCAAAAATACCAGACCAAATACTAGCAAAGTTGTTCTTATTGTTTCTTCCCTACTTGGCCAAACTACCTTTCTAACTTCTTGTTTTGCCTCAAGAGCAAATTCCCAAATCCCTTTCCCTCTTTCCGTCGTAGCCATAATTCCAATAGAAACAAGAATAACCGCCACAAGCATCAACACCCTATAAAGCATCGTAAAGCCAGGTGCGTCAGAAAAATAATAAAAAGCAGCTACACCAGCAACCACTAAAACAAGAGACATCCCTTGCTTTACAACGTCAAATACTTTTGACGTATCCTCTACCTGTGCATTCATCTTAAATATAAATTGATCGTTAAAAAATTGGAGTTAGATACTGAATGGCAGGCCAGGAGGG
>JAGLDH010000051.1 GCA_023145835.1 Methylococcales bacterium | reverse complement strand
GGCGTTGCAAAATATTTAGAATTATCAAAGATGTTTATCGCGGAAAACATAAAAACTATTCTTTAACTTGGCATTTGGTTTCTGCTCTTGTTAACCTTAGGTATTCACCTATTTAGGAAAGATGTCTATTGGTTTTCAAACTTTCCGACTATCGCCTGTCTGCTTAATTTGTTCTGAAGTGATAGTCGTAACAGGTATTAATTTGATGATACCCCTTGCCTGATTGAAGACCCTGTCACCACCATTGGCTCAAGCTCTACAATTGAGGGATTTGCCAGAACTATTCCTGATAGGAGTAATAAAATAAATAACCAACAACATTTCATCATCTTTGTAGCCTCCTTTCGTTATTCAAAAAAGTGAACCAAAACTTATTGAATGACAAGTATTACAAATAGTTGTTGTTTAAATTACTAAAATACCAAAAAATGAACTCTAACGGGAAGCATTGTCTGTTTTTATAATTATCGTCATCTACAAAAACTTACCCTTCGCTCATTTAACTTAAAAAACAATTTAGCACTGATTTTCTACGTTAAAGATTTCTCATAATTCCAGTGAGAAATACATTTAAGAATATCTAATGCCTTATGATGACTATTTCCAAGTAATAAAAATAACTCTACCTAAAAAAAACCATTGCAAGTTATCTGATTTTATTAACTCCTCCTCTTTATACCCCCCCATTACATTTATTGAACAAGAACTATCTGTGCCAATGCTTAAATAAAATAAAGACAATGTGAAGTGACAAAGATAAATCTGTTGCGTTACTTTAAAATTCACATAACAATAATAAAATATTTTTTACTCTCTCATTTATAAAAAGAATCTATTTCTTAAATGAAACATGTGTCTTGGCTTATAAAGTATCACTTATTCATTTTTATACAATTATACAAAAGTATATCCTTTCAGAAACCCTCCCATTTATGCCGATGAAGATACTAATAAATCATTTTTAAAATAAAATATATACGTTGCAATAACTTACGACACACCCTCTTTTTTTATGAAGCCATTAGAATATCTTCTCCTAAATAAATGCACATGGAATATTCTGATCACATACGCTCCATAAATAGATGGGCACCTCTATTAATTAATGGAAAATTGAGTCCAAAATTAATAGAGGTACCCATGGGGTTTAAGGTTTAACCCAATACAAAGCAGAATACATATTATTTAATATCACAACCTTAGCCTGTAGCCACACGAAGTATATGCTTATCTGTTTAATCTACGTGGTGCGATACTTTATTTCTTGATAAATAAATTGAATATCTAGTATTTTCCCAATAATTTTCAAAAGACTTTTAATTTTTAACGGCTTGTGAATGATTGCATCGTAGTTATAGAATTTATGCTCGATCTGAGACTCTTCTGATATGCTGGCTGTAAGCATAATGATTTTAACTGACTCCCCCTTCGGCATTAGTCGAATCTTTTTAGTCGCTATTGTGCCTTCCATAACCGGCATCAAATAATCCATAATGATTAAGTCTGGGCAAGTCGATTCAAATTGTTCAATGCCTTCTTGACCATTACAAGCAATCTGTACATTGAAACCAACACGCTCTAGATGTGCTGTCAACATCATACGGATTGCTTCCTTATCTTCAACGATTAAAATTCTGGGTGGTGGTTGTCCTTGGTTTAGTTTAATTCCAACAATTTGTTGTTTAACTACCTTTATTTCACTTATTTCTGAGTAAGTAGTTGGAATAAAAAAGCTAAATATACTGCCTGAGTTTTCTTGTGATTTGACTCGAATTTCGCCTCCCATTAACTTTACAAAATGTTGTGATATAGATAATCCCAGTCCTGTGCCTAAATTAGTTTGTCGACCTGACTGTGTTTGGCTAAAAGGCATAAATAATAACTCCATTTCTTCATCTGCAATCCCTATCCCCTGATCAATAATTTCAAAATACAATTCCCCACTGTTTTCACTCATTATTTCAAAATTCAAGTTAAGTATTATTTTGCCCTTTTCGCTATATTTAATAGCATTATCAAGCAAGTTGACAAGAACTTGGCGTAATTTAAGTTTATCGACATGGATACTTTGAGGTAAGGCCTTAGAAAATGATTGATGTATTATTAATCCTTTTTTCTTGGCTCGAATTACAAACATGGAAATAATACTTTGTAAAAAATTATTTAGATTTATTTCATTGCTCTCTAATGTTGCTTGTTCAGCTTCTATTTTGGCAACATCAAGAATATTATTGATTAAAGTGAGCAGTTGATTACTACTTTCATTAATCGTCGCGATATATCTATTTTCTATTTTATTAAGTTTTGGATGCTGATCCATTAACTCGACAAGTCCAATAATAGAGGTTAATGGCGTCCTTAACTCATGGCTCATACTTGCCAAGAAATGACTTTTCGCACCATTGGCTAATTCTGCGATTCGTTGTAATCTTTCAGCACTATTTTTTGCAATTTTTAAATCTCTTGTTCTATCTTCGACGCGTTGTTCAAGTTGATGATGTGATTTTTGTAGCTGATCACGGCTATGTCGAAGCTGCCTAGTCATATAGTTAAATGACAGTCCCAACTCTGCGAGTTCACTTTGGTCATGAACTTTTGCTTGAATATCCAAATCACCACCAGCAAGTCGTTTGGTGACGACTATTAATTCACTGATTGGTTGAGTTAATTTACGTGAAATAATGATAATAATAATCGTCATCGTCAAAACACTCACTAGACCTATACTAAAAAACCACATTGTTATTTCAGTAATGGGTTGCATCGCCTCTTCTACATCTATAGTGACTCTTAACCCCCAGTTTATTTGAGATAATTTTTTCCAAGCAGCAAATACCTTAATACCTCGGTGATCTTGAAAAATGCCTGAGCCAATATTTTGCTTAACAGATTGAACTAATAAATCATCGTCTGTAAAATTTGATCTTAGTTGAAAAGCGGCATCTGGTAGGTGACGTAAAGAGGTTATTTGAACGGCTTCACCGAGTAATGGTGACGCAATGCCAATATCACCCGTTTTACTTAAATCACTGTAATCTGCAAGTAAACTATTAATAGACTCTGCATTAAATTGTATAAGAACGACACCCAATACTTTTCCTTTATGCATCACCGGAGCGGCTACAAACATAGCTAAATCTTGTACAGGTTTTAAAAAACCAATATTTGATAAAGTCACCTGCTGAGTTACTATCGCTGAATTAAACGCACTTGCTAAGGGTGATTCTCGGATTCGATAAGGTTCAGTTATTGTATTTACATTATTTCCTAGCTCTGAGGTTACTGTTAATAAAATATCACCATAAATATCAGCAACTATAATGTTATCAATATCAAAGCGCTGAATATATTTTTGTAAGTACTGAAAAAAACCACTTTGGTTTAGGTTTATATTGACAGGTTTTAAATCGTGATTATATTGATTAATTATCTGAATAAGTTGTGGCATTTCAGCAATAGCAATAACATTATTCTTATAATCTTGAAAAAACAGATTAATTTCATTGGTTTTTTTATCAACAAGCACCTGGAGTTTATGATTAACATCGCTATGAATTTTTTCAACAGAGGAGTGATAAATAACCATTCCACCTACCAGTACCGGTAATAGTGCAATGGGCAAAAACCAGACTAATAATCTGTTTTTAAGCGATAAATTTGATAACATATTGTATTTATTAACAAAAAGTTGATTGCTCATCAATAAAAAAAGCAATTAATACTGTAGTTCCTGATTATATCTAAATGAAGAAATAGCAAAATTCATAACGGCTTTACCTAGCTCCCCTCCTATTCTGATCACTAAATTTTCATCTAAACGGCTCTACTCGAATACCAATTTTTAGCCTAATCAGACGTTATTAAACAAGTAACATTGCTGGGTTAAGCTTTGTATCCATAGAATATCATTTGGTTTTATAAGTACCCAAGTAAAATTAATTTAACAATTTTACGCAGGATTTTTTTCATTTTAGACACCGAATAAATAGGCGCATAGCAAGCTACGTAACTAGTTCTTCGGTGTCTAAAATGGTAAAAAAGACAAGTAAAAAGTTAAATTAATTTTACTTGGGTACTTATCCTCTCGAGAAACTATCACTAATTAACATTTTTGCATAATCGATCTGGTTTAAATCGTCGGATATAACCTGAAATACTTTGCGTTAAAAATTGATGGTTCGATAATCAAGAATTTGAATTATTTGGTAGTGGATCGAATTTGTTGATAAAGGTATTTTAAACCTTATCCATCTATTGGAGCGTAGGCTTTAGCCTGCTTTTACTCAAAAGAATGCAGGTTAAAACCTGCACTCCAAAAGACTGTTACTCATGAGTCAATATTTGTCAAAACTATATTTTTAACCCACCACCCTTTATTTATGAGTAAAAACTCAAACCTTCTTGATAGCTTCAATATACTTGCAATAGAGATATTTACTAGTATACAAAAGTATAGGAAAGTTAAAAATTAACTAGCTCCTCGTGTCAATTTCAGCTTAGAATCATCTCTGTTTTAGAATAATTATTTTGCTATTTTTAGCCTATCAGTTTTTTGCTATACTTCGCGCAGACACAAATGTGGAATTTATAACGCACTGACTTTTTGTCGAGAGCAAAGTGCTGAAATGGGCGCATAGTTGGCTATGTAACCATTTCAGTAACGCAGCCTATCGGCAAAAAGCAACCGATAGAAAACCGCACCCGTGACCGCGCGAAGTATAACCATTATTATGTTGATTATTTGGATAATCCCTATTAAGGTAACTTGGTAAGTATAGGTCATGGTACTCTTGAGCCCAAGCCCCTCTGTATAGGCGATAATGATTGCCCATAAAAAAAACAGGATTATCCGGTTAAGTAAAAATTACAACTAAAAGCAGAAGAACAATAGTTTTTATTAACCTAAGCGGTCGTTATCAATTATATCTTGATAAGTAAATTGAACATCCAGGTTTTTCCCAATGATTTCCAAAAGATTTACAATTTTTAATGGCTTATAGACTATTGCATCGTAGTTATAGGTCGTATGTTTTTTCATTGATTCTTCAGAAATACTGGCTGTGAGCATTATAATCTTAACTAATTCTCCCGAAGGCATTTGTCGAATAGCTCTAGTCGCAGTTGAGCCATTCATGATAGGCATTAAATAGTCCATAAGGATTAAGTCTGGTTGAATTAATTTAAACTGTTCAATACTTTCTCTACCATTACAAGCAATCTCCACACGAAAACCAACACGCTCAAGGTGTGCTTCTAACATCATCCGGATTGCTTCCTTATCCTCAACGATTAATATTGTGGGCGGTGATTGTCCTTGTTTTAGTTTAATCTCTACAATTTGTTGTTCTACTGTTAATATTTCATGTCTTTTAGTATAAATTATTGGGATAAAAAAACTAAAAATACTACCTGAATGTATTTGTGATGTAGCTAGTATTTCACCGCCCATCAGTTCTACAAAATGTTTTGAAATAAACAGCCCCAGTCCAGTTCCCGAGCCAGTCTTTCGGCCTGAATGTGTCTGGCTAAAAGGCTTAAATAAGAGTTCCAACTCTGAATCTGAAATCCCAATCCCTTGATCAATAACGTCAAAATAAAGAAATCCTTTGTGGTCGCCCTGAACATCAAAATTTAAGTTAAGCGTTATTTTTCCTTTTTCTGAATATTTAATTGCATTATCAAGTAAGTTAACAAGAACCTGTCGTAATTTAAGATTATCTACTTGGATATAATCAGGTAAGTCATTAGACGTTGAATTTAGTATTAATCCCTTTTTCTTGGCACGAATTGAGAACATAGCAATAATGCTCCGCAAAAAATCATCGAGATTAACGTCATTACTCTCTATGGTTATCTGTTTTGCCTCTATTTTGGCAATATCAAGAATATCATTGATTAAAGTGAGTAATACGTTACTACTCTCATTAATAGTCTGAATATAGGAACTTTCTTTCGAGTTTAGTTTTGGATGATTTTCCATAAGCTCTGCAAGCCCGATAATAGACGTTAGAGGCGTCCTTAATTCATGACTCATACTTGCTAAAAAACGACTTTTGGCACCACTAGCTGCTTCAGCGGCTTTCTGTAACTTTTCAGCACTGTTTTTAGCAACTTCTAAATCTTTTGTTCTATCATCAACACGTTGTTCAAGTTGATGATGTGATTTGAGTAATTGTTCATGGGAGTGTTGAAGTTGTTTGACCATTGAATTAAATCGATTGGTTAATAAGCCTAATTCATTTTTTGAATGGAACCCTTCAACAGGTATTTCATAGAGTTCATTGTTATCAAAATTGATTTTTAAAACATTATTAGATAATCGTACAAGTGGACTGGTAACTAAATAACTAAACGTTCGCTCAATAACAAACAACAAAAAAATCATCAATGCAACTAAGGTAAAGACCTGTTTGCCCCCCTCATAAAGATAACTATCCCATATTATCTGGTGATCAAGATAAACTTCAAGGTACCCAATAGGCTGAATATCATAATCCTTATTGGATTTATCTAAACTGATAACAAAACTGTCTGGTGAATTTAAAGGGTAGATAAAATGGAGGTTTTCTTTAAAAAAAGAGAATTGGGGGGTAGTAGAGGTTGATGTTTTCTTCTTCGCTTCTTTAAATATCTGCCAATCCTTATCCAAAATAGATACAGAGGTAACTTCGTCTAATTTTAAAATACCTTCGACCAAATGAGATGCTGTGATTTCGTCAAAATCCCATAACGCTTTTTCAGCACTCGCTGCAGTGATAACACCTATTTGTTGATTTAATACCGATATTTCTTGCCGTTTTTTATCCAAGCCTATATAAGCTTCAGTAAGTGATAGTGCAATTAGCATAATAAGAAAAAAAAGCATAAGAATCATTAACAATGTAATTCTTAATGATTTAAGCTTAAGATTCCTGTTCATAGCTCAACTTAATGGGTTTGAGTGTGCTTATCAGTAAAATAATGCTGTTTATAAAAGTATTTCAATTTTTTTCTATTTTCTTCATTAAACCACTGAATTCTGGATTGAAGTGATAAATTATTTTGACTTTCAGTAATTAAAATTTTATTGACTTCATTAATGACTAATTTCCCCCATTCCGTCTTTGGACAAGCAACATAAACAGGTAAAAAACCTGGATTTCCAGAATCTATGATATCCAGACTAACTGTTAAATTTTCTTTGTTTAATGTTTTTGCCTGAAAACTAACAGCCACTTCATATTCGACTATATAGTCAATACGTTTATCCAATAACATCTTGGTCAAATTATGATAACTTTCAATGATAACAAGATGATGATTATTTTTACTCTTCAATTGAGCATCAATAATTTGATTAATCGATTTGCTATATCGTCCTGGTACCAGACCTCCGCGTAGCAATTTATTATTTAATAATGTCTTTAGCGCGTATTCAGTTACATTCCCCAATTGATTGAGTGAATCTTTATGGATAATAATTTGATGTGGAAGGATGATACTATTCATAACAGACAATAACGATGTTGCTCCTGCATCTTTTAGGGCTGATGGATGGCAAATTTTTTCACCTTTTCCCATTTCAAACAAAACTCTTTTTGTGTTCATTGTTTGAGTTTGATGTTGGTAACTTGGCATTCCCATGTTCAACAATTCAATCATCTGGTCGTAAACACCTTGATTTATATGAACACCCGATGAAATATACATCGGTGGCCAATCAATTATTCTCCAGCGAAGATCGTGCTCAGCCGTAACTGGGTATGAACCCAAACAAACCAGAAGTGTCACAAAAAAATTAATATAAAACTTAGCCATAACATTCTAGGTAATATTTTTTAACTAAAGCAGCAGATGAGAATATGACAAGACTCTATACAAAGCGGGTACTACAAAATAACATAGGTTAATGATATTAAAAAAGATTATACCTCTTTTTTAATATTTTAAAAAAAGTTATTACCTTTGTGCAATACAGATATTCTAATTAGCGACAAGCACAAAGATGTCTAAAAAATATACTTTTGCATATTAATTCACAGCCTATTTTAGATCTACCTTCTGATTTAATTTAGCCCAGCAGGATATGAGGATACGATTTAAGTGATTTCAATACAGGGGTAATATGACGATAAAAGAGGGGAGATTATATATGTCTCCAATTAGAAAATTTCTCTACTTGTGTAACTAGCAATCTGATTACATCAGCATTTTCCTTAGTGATAAAGAATCTTGAGTCTTAAGGAATCTTAAGATTAAGGGTATCTCTATTAATTGAGGATGAAAAAATTGAGAACCAAAATTTTCAAGATCAAAGCATTATCGAAAGTAATAGCAGGCTATTGCGAAGGATTTCAACGCAGAAATTGGGTATTTTAGACTCAATTCCATTCATCAATTAATAGAGGTATCCTTTCTCAGTCTCGGGAAAAAAGAGCAAGTGGATAGCATGAGTTAGTGACGCAATAATAAAACTTGACCACGCTCTAATTTCTTTTGGGACGACGACCTTTCCTGCTTTTAGACCCTAATGGTTATCCGGATAGGGGGTTGAGATAAGCATACCAATCAACGCTATCAATGAGGCGTTGTAATCAATAGCATATTCATTAGTCGCATATGATCGAGGGTCATCTATATAACTCAATGGCCCTTTATTTTTAGGTGCTATCTTTGCTTGTGCAAGAATATTCGGCCCTCCCACTAATAATCCAGCTAATTTTGTTTTAGCAGCTGATAAATAAAGGTGACTAATCGCCTTAGCAGGGTTTTTTCCTACTCCAGTCACAAATGACATATTAAAATGATTACTGCCAAAAATATAATCAAGCTGGTAAATTGCAGCATCTAGATAGGCAGTATCCTGGCTTAAACGGTAGGCAGAAATTAATATAATGCCCTCTTCTACTGTCATTTTATTAGAACCCCACACGAACCGGCTATTAGCAATTCGATACCCACTTGCAGCTATGTTATTAAGTAATATTTTAGCGCGAGCCATCACTTTCTTTTTAGCGCCTTGATGCCACTCTCTTTTTGTTGGCAAAGCAGGATGAAATAACGCATGGGAAAATGCCATTCCTGATGGGTTTTTCCATTCAAAAAACGCTAATGGTGCATCAGGTAGTTTTTTATTTACATATTTTTGAAAAGGTTTTTCACCCGTTGTGATCAATAACTCCATTGCCGCCCATAATCGGTCATCCCAATCATAAGTTAAAGAAATATCATCATCCGTCTCATTGTACATATAAGGACCTGACCCTTTGTTGTCTCCCTCTTGGAATTCAAACACTTGCTCGTCAATTGTTTGTAGATAATCCCAGCTTTTTCTTGCTGCTTTTAAGTAGCGTGCAGCCAGTTCTGGTTGACTGGATTTATAAATTCTTGCAGCCATTGCCCATGCTGCAGCAGCTTTGGCCGTTTCAGGTGAGGTTACACCATAAATATAACGTGGTTGCTTATCTTGATCAGGTGCTAAGTCAACAGGCCAGGATTCGCCTGAAAGTTTTCGATAAACCGCACCGTCTAAACGCTGCATACTTAGCATCCAATCCAACCCAACCTTCATCTCATCAAGTACATCAGGTAAATCACTGCTGCTTTCAGGAATGTCTAATAAAAAATCAGTAAATAATGCAGGGTGTTCTTCATAAAGCGCTAAAATTCGGCCAACAGTTATTGCAGTTGTTGCCACATATTTTCCATTATCTCCTGCGTCATGCCAGCCTCCAATACTATGGATTACATCATTTTCTTTATGAAAACCATCTGCATGTTTCACAAGACCATCATGAAGATGACAAGAGGCATGATTTAAACCTGTTTCAGCATCAAAAATTGCAATGCCACATCGTTGCAAATAATAAGAACGTAGTAAGAGTCTTAAAGAGGATTTGTAAACATCATTTCCAATAGCAAAGGGTAACGATTTGATGTTACCTGCACGTAATAAATACCGCCCTTTTTTATTATAAGAGGAAAAATCTAATTCTTGAATATAATCGCCAGTTTGTGCATCTTTATGCTTTCTCGCAGCCCTAAATGTATAGACACTTTTTTTCGTAGCCGTATCGATTAATTCGATCTGTTTTTTTGTGGTATCAGAGTTAACCCAGAGCGCCACTTTAGGCCAATTAGGTAAGTAACCGACTTGGTTTATGACTATCTCACTTGCGTTTACTTGATTAACCCCAATTAAAAAAAGGAATGAAATAGAAATAAAGAGTCGCATAGCTAGCCTATTTTTAATGTATACAGGGATAAAAAAAGTATAGCCTTTTACTAATAACATTCAACTTTAGAACGCCCAACCAAACGAAAGCGAGACGAGTCCATTATCTTTAAAATTAACACCATCACCTTTATCATCTGTTAATGAATTAGGTCCCCAGTTGTTATAAGCAAGACCAACTGTAAAAGGGTGCCAATCTGAATAACCAAACCCATATGACCAAGTTACACCATCATAATTAAAAGGTTTAACTTGAAAACTAACACGTACAAACCAGTATTCAAATGGAGCCCAACTCCATGTAGTCGTTATTTGTTGATCTCCTGTCACTGGAATTACAAATGAAGCAGAGCCAGCTATTTTATAAGGCTTTAAAAATTCCGCTTTAAATTTATAGCCTATATCTGCAATAGCCTTATCAAATGCCAATCCCTCTCCTGGTAAGATAGGTCCCCAGTTATTTAACTGAAATGAAAAAGTGCCTGGATGCCAATCATCGTACCCTATTCCCCATGAATAACTAAGAACATCGTCATCAGGATAGTATTTATAATTCACTCCTCCTCTGATAAAAAAATATGAATGTGGCGTCCAACTCACATTTGCCCCCACAGAAAGAGTTCCTGCGAGTGGTGAGCTATGATAGACATTACCACTAAACCCATACCCATCTTTTGGAGGGAGTGGTAATGGCCCTCCATTACTTGAACCACCCGTTTGATTTGTAACAGAAATTATAGGCCCATCATCTTTCGTTGGTTCAGTGTAAGGCTTGAACAATCTATCTACTTTAGTCTGTTGATTATCTATTGATTCCAATTCAGGCTGAAGATGTAGGCCTAGCTCATTATCAGTGTTTAACCCAAGACTGAAATTTTCATCTAAACTTGGTTCTGGAATTTTCTCCTCCAAAGATTCTGGTTTAAAACTTTCTTGTATTACCTTTTCTATTTTTTGTTCTATTATCGTTTCTAGCTCTATTACCGGTTCTATTTCAAGTTCTGGCTCTATTTCTACAATATCCCTTTGTTCGACAATTTGTAAGGGTTCTAATTTTTTTTCACAATCAAATTCCCATTGATAAGGATACTTTTTTCCTAATTTGAATTCTTTTTTCATTCTGAGCTTTCCAATTCGCTCAGATTCTTTTAATTCAGTGAATAACCTTCCTGTATCTGGATGTGGAAAACATTGCTTAACAAATATGCGAAATAGAAGAGATTGTTGAGCCAAAGGAAAAGTAGGTATATCTAAAATTTTGGGAACATGGCGATTTTTAGGGTCAGGATTAAGAAAACCCCAAAGACTAAATCCTTGTTTTTTTGCTGGAAAAGGTTTGACTGCAGATTGTTTAATAATTTCATTATCAGAATTAATCATCAAATCGACTAGCTCACCCTCTGACATTATTTCACAAAAATCCCATAATAAAGCAGTACGCTCAACAGACTCTTGTAGATTAGGAAACCGTCGACTAGTTTCTAATAATTGCTGTAATAAAATATCAACAGTGGCTGCATATAAAAAATTTTGCTCGTTATCTTCAAAATTATCACTTGGAATACCAAAGGGAGACTTTGGAATTGACATTAACATTGATAAAAGTGCTTGAGAGTCTCTTTCTGTATTAGCGCAATGCAACTTCTGAGTAATCGATAACAATGCTGATTGATTTGGGGAAGCTACAAGTGTTTTAGGAAAACAAAGCACGAGTATTGGTATAAGCCAACATAAATTAAAAAACTTCATTTATATAAAACTCGCACCCTACATCAACTCTAAAAAACTATTGATTACAATCCGCTCTCATTTAATAATAAATATTAGATAGTTTCTATATTTCATTGATTATAAATACAATAGAGAGGTATATTATTGCAGTTTAACGGAAAAGGTGTTATTCCATTTATCGATTTTACTGATAAAAAACAACTGTTAAGGAAATTGCTAAACCTAAACTCAATGTTAATATAACTAGAAATGAATCTCGATTTATATTATTCATACATTCAATATATGACTGTTATTGATGAACAACGAAAACAAGACAAAATTCAGATATTATTAATATCCTTGTTCCTTAACTCATTATTATCAATGAATGACGAACTTGTTCAGTATAAATATCCATAATGCCATTTTTTTAATTGCTAAAGTTTAATATTAGCTGATATTTTTTCAGTGTCTACAGTAGCATCATGGTTATTCCACAATGGCTCTTTGATCACCTTTAATACCTGAGCAGCCTTTTTTATTTTGAGTTTGTTTTTTTAAGGAATCTCTGATCAAGTTGATTAGAGTTTAGCGCAAAAAAAACTGTCGCTATTTTTCACAAAGTGAGGCGTAATAGTTATTCTATTGCACTGATCTCCGTGGAAAATATCGGCAGTTTTAACAAGCTAAAAATAATTTGACTTGATCAGAGATTCCTTAAGGAGCCTCTGATCAAGTTAGAAACTTTGCTTTAAAGGAAACTCGGCTGGTTTTTTGAAAATTTTCTCATTTTTCATTCTAAACCCCCCTTCTTTTTACCGCTATTTTCGTCCAAAACTCGATTTTATCGAGTTTTGGACGGATTTATCCTGCGAGCTTCCCTCTTAATTGATAGAGGTTTGCCCAACCCAAGCAACATAAGCACTTGAACTCGATTCTTTTCCAATCCCTTATAACGCACTTTACGGTAACCAAACTGACATTTAATCACTCTAAAACAATGTTCAACACG
>JAGLDH010000050.1 GCA_023145835.1 Methylococcales bacterium | reverse complement strand
CCTTTATTAGGGACTAATAAAACTTAATCAATATTAGTTTCAATCATATAACCGAAGCGTTATTGTTAACGTACAATTCGATACATTTTTATCACTTGTTGGCAACAAATCAGTTTGTTTTTTAAGGTAGACTAAGATTAAAAAAATAAAGCATTTAATCATGAGTAACTTTGAATATCATTTACTGTATATGAAGACAAAACCTATTCCATCAGTCGGTAAAAAATCTATTTTTTTAGTCGAAGATGATGAGCGTTTGGCGGCATTGGTTCAAGAATATCTTGAAAATGAAGGATTCAATGTATCGCATGAAATACGTGGGGATTTAGCCGTTTATCGTTTGATTGAAGAGCAACCGGATTTGCTTATTCTTGATTTAATGCTACCTGGACTGGATGGCTTTGAAGTTTATAAAAAAATACGTGCTGACTTTAATGGGGTTGTGCTCATGCTAACAGCTAGAGATGATGATATTGATCAAATTCTGGGACTTGAACTAGGTGCAGATGATTATGTGATTAAGCCCATTCAACCTCGTGTTTTATTGGCAAGAATTAATACCCTATTACGTCGACATGAGAAAGCCAATCATCCGAACGAAGCTAAACAGCTCATTTTTGGGTCTCTTAAAATTAATATGGATTCCCGACAGGTAACTTTATCAGGTTTTCCTATTGATCTCACCACTAATGAATTTGAATTACTTTGGTATCTAGCTAATCATGCTGGAGAAACAATGAGTCGTGAAAAAATATTAACCGCTATTCGTCGTATTGAATACGATGGACAAGACCGCTGGGTCGATATTCGTATTTCACATTTACGAAACAAACTGGGAGACGATACCGAGCATCCACAAAAAATAAAAACAGTGTGGAGTAAAGGCTATTTATTCGTTAGGGATGCCTGGTAATGTTGCGTATTTTTTTACCACTCTACCTGATATTATCAGTTTTTTTTGCCAGCTTTATCATAGCTGTTAAATATTTACCCGATATTTTGTTATCAGGTAAAGTTTATGATAGTACTGAACGCTTGTTGCGCGGCACATTCTATTTAGTTGAGCAAGAGCTTCAAGATTTATCATACTTACAACAGCAAGAAGCTGTGGCTAATTTACAATCTCATTTTAAATTCCCGATTTTTTTGTTGAAACAGGAAGACCCATTGATTAATGAAGAGGTATGGAAACGGCTGTTAACAGGTAAGATTGCCATACCTGAGACAGAGGGAGATAAAGTATTAAAAAAAATGCAATCATCTAACACCATTATGGTTCTCAATTTTTCTGATAACCAACGTGAATTAGACCATAAAGAAGCGGCTGGAACTTATTATCTTATCAGAAAAAGATTGTTGAACCACCCACAGGACGAGTGGAATCGTATTGTTAATAATTTACAAATACACTTTGGTGTTCCTATTCAGTTGAAACTATTATCTGACATAAATTTAGAGGAAAATGAACAACAGCACCTCAACAAAGGAAAAATTATTGCTCTAGATCATGATACAAACCAATGGCGCTTTATTGCAAAATTGGATAACTCTGATTATGTACTGGTATTTGGACCCATTAGACAAGCCATTACTTCCGTTGGTTTTTTCACTGCCATTTTTTTCTCACTGTTCTTATTTTTGGCCATTGCACTTTTCTTATGGTTTCGACCTTTGTGGAAATCTATTAATGAATTGAGTAGAACTGCTGATGAATTTGGTTCAGGTAAATTGCAAACCAGAGCAGATATAAATCAATCTGCAATACTTGGCAATTTAGCTAACCAATTTAACAACATGGCAGATCGCCTAAGTGGGCTCATAGCAGGTCACCGAGAACTCACCAATGCTGTTTCGCATGAATTACGTACGCCAATAGCACGCATGCGATTTGGTCTTGATATGCTAGAAAAAGCGGATGATTCGGCTAAGCAACGGTTTATGAATGGGTTGAGTTCTGATGTTGATGATCTGGAATCTTTAGTTAATGAATTATTGCACTATGCGCGGTTTGAAAAGGTTAACCCAATAGAAAAACAACAGATGATTGCTATTGTTCCATGGTTGCAGGACATTGTTGAAAATGCCAAAGGATATGCAAAAGGTTTAAACATCACATTGCATATTCATGATGCCTCAAAAGATAAGTGCGTACAGTTCAGTCCACGATACATAGCACGAGCCATTCATAATTTACTGCGTAATGCTTGTCAATATGGAAAAAAAGAGATTAAGTTAACGCTTGAAATAAAGGAAGAAAATATCATCATTCATGTAGATGATGATGGTGAAGGCATTCCGGAAAAGGATAGAAAATGGGTTTTTAAAGCATTTACCCGATTAGATAAAAGCCGCGACAAACGCAGTGGCGGACATGGACTGGGCCTTGCTATAGCGGATAAAATCATCTTGGCTCACAAAGGGTATATTTCAATTAGTAACTCTCCCTTGGGTGGTGCCCGGTTTACTCTTTACTGGCCGGGAAATATTTTAAAATAAATACGTCTCTGCCGGCAGAAAACAATGTACTTAAGCTGTAATCAACTTTTATAAAAAGGGCTTAAGGTTTCTTTACAATGACCAACCCCTGTACCTAGACCTTAGTTAATAGAATAAAAGTGGAGGTTTAAATCTTGATTGAAGAGAGTTATTAGGGCTACTTCAAAAAAGTTGCAAAGCGTAAAAAGCCGCATTAGGATCACTAGTGCGGCTTTAATAGAACTTTAAAATTACCATTTATACATCATCTGGATGTTCAGCGAAAACCCATTTTGTATAAAAATAACCGGCACTCACTACAGCAACTCCAATTGCCATACCCAAGGGTTCTTTTAACATTGCGACGACTTCTAAGATCATTCCCATGATTGCTCTACCTTTTTAGTTATGAAAAATAAATGAGTTATTTATCCTGCATCTGATAAAGATTAAAGATAAAAAATAAATAGAAACTGACAGTTTTTCGTTCTGTCAAAATAATTCTATCTATTTTCCGTGTAAATAGGTGTAGAGAAAGGTAAGGTTTTGTAAAGGTTTTAGCGATTCAGGGTTTTACAGTCATCTATTAAATCAATAAGGTAGGAGGTACAAGAAATATCACAACATCGATATCCGCGTACTAAGGTCAGGGGGAAGCTTTGCCAGGAATTACCTCCTAACAAATAGTCCTCACACCTATTACCCATATTCAAAAAATTGGATCAGAGTATTCGATAAACTAAGAAAATCTTTTTGTCGTTTTATAGAAATAGATAAATATTCTAGATTACGGGGGAATATAAAAGAGAATAAAACTTACGCACAACTCGTGGCATGATATTTATAAAAGCGGTGTTGGTACTTGTGGCAACCCTACCCATTCAGCAATTTTGTTATACCCCTTGGCAATATCTTGGGTAATCTTAATAGCATTTTCAATGCCTTTCACCGTTTTGCCTAATTTAGAATCTTTATCGCCCAAGTTCTCAACTAATCGCTGCAACCTATTTGCAAGCCCTTTCTTTTTAACCTCGTCTTTACTGTTGCATTGCTCAAGTTGTTCTAGTGCTTTAGCCGTATTTTTCAACTCTATTGCTTGTTCTTTTTCACCCGCTTCGGTTAATAGTTGAGCTAAATCATTCAGGTTACCTTGCAATTTAATATTACAATCGTGAAAAATAAAGGTTGTATGTTTAGATTTATCCATCAAAACCTGATTTCCCTTACCTCCTACTATTGCATTTCCATTTATTAAATTTCCTTTGTTTATGTTGAAAATATTAGTAACCTTATTCAAATCAATATTTTGCCTTGTAATATCATCATAATAAGGTACATTATCATTTGATTGATTTAAAACTTGTCTGTCTAGTAACCAGACAGGGTACTTTGCCTCTAATTCATCAGGAATTTCTCCAAAGCGTTCTATCCGATACTGTAATTCTGGCTTGTCACTTTTATAGCTATTAAAAATATCATTCAGTGTCGTTCTCAGCTCGGCAATAAAGCTTGTTTTATACTCCCCCTTAACTGAAACACTAATGGTTCGATCCTCTTCTCTCACCAATGCCAAGCTTCCCTGACCATCTTCCAGAATCACACCATAACGCCACACTGAATATTCCTGAGGGTCTTTTTTGATTTTCTGATTATGACGAACAATAAAACGAGAAATGGTATTAGGGGGTAATGGTTGTTCCGCCTTATATCGCAACATCAAACTTTCACCTACAGAGAAAAGTGGTAGCTCCTTAGGACGATCTTCATTTAATAAATGAGGAATAATTAATTGATTGCCCTCTTCTGTTTTATAAGCCAACTCATAATGCATCATCAACTCAAACAAAAATTGATGCTTATCTTCAGGATAACGCCCAGTATCCTCTGCAAATACGGTTGTAAAATCGGTTAATGTTAAGGCATACTTTTTAGCGCCATGCACCCAATTGATAATTTCATAAACTCCATGGCTTATCCACTCAGGATTTAACACCAAGGTATCAAAACCCGCCATGTTTTTATACCACAAACTGACACCTAAACAATGCAAAGCCTGCAATAGATTTTCCTTATCTTCCACATCATATTGCTCAGCTATCTGGTTAAACTCAGCTCTGCTGATATGTTCCTGTGCTTTATGTTTTTCATCCTTAGAAAAAAGTGCCTCTAATTCATTTTTTACTTTATAGTAATTACTAGGTATCAGCTGATTTTCCCATGAAGGATTTGTTTTTATATAGTCTGCTACATTCTCACGGAATGCTTGCAATTTTTCTACATCATCTCTAATGGAAAAATGATAAATCCCGATAATGGGATAATGCTCTTTTAAAAAGTTGGTTTTAATATTCGCGCCGTGTTGATCACGCTCGTTAACTAAAATAATCGCTTTAGAATCACCCCCATAATTTTTCATTTGATTAAGCCAGCATTCCAAGCTATTTTTTTCTTCCGTGCGCCCGTTATATACCATCAGATAAAGACAACGCTCTGACAGAAAGAACTGATGCACAGCATGAGTTACCGTGTGGCCAGCAAAGTCCCAAATCCTGACCTTAATATCGTCCTGTTCTAATGTCCAAAGTAAAGTATCAACACCCGCTGTACTTTCATCCTCTGTAGTCATAGGGGCTTTAGGGTCAATCAACCGTCTTGCTATACAAGTTTTACCTGCCCCCTTATCGCCTAAAATGATAATACGCGCTTCATTATATCGAGTAGCGCCTTTTTCCAACGCTTCTAAATAACTAGCAACTGATGCAGCCCCTAGATCTCGCATTTCTTTGGGGACATTGATTCGCCTTTCAAGCGCTTCTTGATCAAGTTTAAAGTCACTTTCAAAAATATTTTTATAGAGTCGCCCCCAATAAGCACAACCTTCTGCCTCAAGAGCTTCTTGAAAGTTTGTCCAAATTTTGCCATAGAAACTAATAGAATCGTATTTATCTTCATTATTAGTCTGTAAATCATTAAGAATTAGAGATTTTAGATTCAAATCATTTCTAGCGGCAGCATTGACCGCCGTGTTTGCAACCGTGTTGGCAAACATGTTGGTAATCGTGTTTTCGGCGGCATAGGTAACTGTGTCATCTGTGATGTTGGCAGTGGTGTAGGCTGGGTTTATATCAGCGGCGATATCATTGTAAACAGCAGCGTAGGCTTTAGCGATTTTAAAAGCAGCGGCTCTAGCCTCGGTTGTAGCGCTGTCGTTGACAGCAGCATAAATAGAATTATCTAAGGCATAAAAAACACTATAAAGGTGGGTTTGTCTTTTCTCGTTATTCCAAAAACCAAATGTCCCATGACTCCCCACCAAAAAAGGCAATGCTCGTACAGCGCAACGCCATGAAAATTGTATTTTCTGCTGGCGATTAAGTTTCTCTACCCCTTGTTTTACTTGCTCTCTAAAGTTATCTTCACTCATCTATATTCTGTTTTATTATTACCAGCCTCATTACCCTAGTAAACCTAGATAAAGTAGTCCTTATTAAGAGCTATTCTTCCAATTTTTTTACAAAACCGTGAGAAGTAAAAATATTCTCCCCATTAGGTCAACAGTAAAAAACTGGATTGTGCATACTATTTAACAAGTTATAATTATGTAAAAGCATTTAACTGATTTATTTAGGTTAAAGGATTTGCTATTTTTTACGACTCTGTTTCAGGCTAGATTAGCTATAGAATAGATTGTTTATACCAAACTTAATAAGCCTATAAGCTAACTGAATAGCTAAAGCACCATTAACCGAAGGCTTTATAACACTTCTTTTTCAACAAATTATAAAACCGCTTAAGATACCACCTAAAACTAACAATATCAAGTGCTTAGAAGAATTGGTTGTTTTTCCATACATAACGATGCATTACCAACAAAATCAACTCTGTCTGCTTTATCAATGTAAAGCTAAAAACTAGCTTGCTTTTATTTTGGTATAACTGAAATATTCCGTCATTAATATTGATGGATAAATGATGCCTTTCATTTTTATCAGAAAGCTAAGTCTATACAGATTAAATAATCAGCTCATATTTTATACAAGTTGATTATTCGCTTTAAAAGGTTGGGATTATTAAGACGTATTTTCCGAATATAGCATTATAAATGCTAGGAAATAGCGTTATTCAGGTGTGATAATTTAATATTTTTGAAGTATTAATCAAATAGTGTGGATTAAGGGTAGTGTGTTTAAACGAGGCTTTTAAAACAATTTGATGAATCAATCACTCGCCACCAGAACAACAATACTTCGGGATTTTACAGAGTACATTAAATCTTCTATTAAGGGGCGTTTTTCTGGCAATTCAATAATTGTATTTTTTCCTGTTAAGCTGGTATCAATAAAACGCCTCCATTGCTTTCCTTCACTTAACGGTGGTAATTCAAAATTGTGATTTTCCCAGTTTGCATTAGCGATTAGATAGATATCATCAGCTTTTTTGAATTGGGTGGATCCTGATAAATGCATGGCAAGGCAATGAGAGTCATCATTCCAGTTTGGTTGATTTAGATAAAAACCATGCCAATTAAATTGAACACCTTCGCCGTTATTAATAACAAAGCTGTCGTGTCGTAATAAATCATTTTCTTTACGAAATTTAATCAGTGCTTTAAAAAAATGAAAGTATTCCTGATTGGTTTCTAAGTGATCCCAATTTATCCAGCTAATTTCATTATCTTGACAGTATGCATTATTATTTCCAAACTGACTGCGAGCCATTTCATCACCTGAAAGTAGCATAGGCACACCGCGTGAGAGGATTAATAAAGTAGCAAGATTAAGCATTTGCTGCCGACGTAATGCTTTTATAACTGGATTATTAGACTCACCTTCCTCACCACAATTCCAACTACGGTTATGATTATCACCATCTTGGCTTTGTTCCCCATTGGCGTGGTTATGCTTCTCGTTGTATGTCACCAAATCCCATAAAGTAAATCCATCATGACTGGTAATAAAATTAATACCATGCCCAGGGTCTCTTTCGTATTGATATAAATCAGCACTGCCTGCTAAACGGGTGGCCAGTTTTTTTACTGTTCCGGGCTCACCTCTTATAAAATCACGAATGTCATCCCTAAATTTTCCATTCCATTCGGCCCAACGCCCCCAATTTGGAAAGCTGCCCACTTGATAAAGTCCTGCGGCATCCCAAGCTTCAGCAATTAATTTAGTGTTTGATAACACGGGGTCTCCCGCTATTTGTTCTAATAATGGAGGGTTTGATAACACACTCCCGTCTTGGTCACGACCTAATATTGACGCTAAATCAAAACGAAATCCATCGACATGCATTTCAGTGACCCAGTAGCGTAAGTTATCAAGAATAAAGTTTCGTACATAAGGGTGATTGCAATTGATTGTATTACCACAGCCAGAAAAATTCATGTAAGTGTTATCACTGGCCATCATGTAATATACAGCGTTATCTATGCCTTTGAAGGAAATGGTAGGTCCGCGGTGATCACCTTCTCCGGTATGATTAAAAACGACATCCAATATTATTTCTATTCCAGCAGCATGTAGAGCCTTGACCATATCTTTGAATTCGTTAACTTCCGATCCGGGTTGATGACTTGAAGCATAAGCGGCCTTGGGCGCAAAAAAAGCAAGAGGATGATAACCCCAAAAATTACAGAGCGGAGAATTATCATTAGGATTATTGCGAACATTATCAAGTTCATCAAATTCGGTAATCGGTAATAATTCTACAGCGGTGATACCCAATTCTTGTAAGTAAGGAATTTTATCTATCACTCCCCGAAAAGTACCTGGGTTATCGACGTTTGAACTAGGACTTTGAGTAAAGCCTCGAACATGCATTTCATAAATAACAGAATCAGATAAGGGACGATTGATAGGTTGGTCAAACCCCCAGTCATATTCTGTATTAACGATCAGTGCTCTACGAAAAAAACTTTGTTTTTTTGAATTAATATCGCCCCAAATCCGACGATTATTTAATGCTAATGCATAAGGGTCTGCTACTAATTGATCAGGTCGATAACTATGAGGTAATTCTGCTGACCCTTCTACTTGATAGGCGTATTCAATCCCTGTATCCAGTCCTGAAATTAATGCATGCCATACATCTCCAGTTCTATTGCGCTTTAGGTCAAATGGAAAAGCAGCGATCGCTTCTTCAGTATCAGGTTGAAATAAAACCAAAGTAACTGCTGTGGCATGTCGGGCAAATAAAGAAAAATTTATTCCACCATGCATTACTGTAGCCCCTAGAGGTAAAGGAAGACCTCGGTCAAAATAAAAGTCTTCAGTTATAACAGAAAGAAAATTGTTGGATGATATTGAAGTCAAAAGCTAAACCTCGACAGAAAAGGTAGATGAAAAACTTAAAATCAGATTTTAAGTGCCGAAATTTATATAAAGAGCACCTCTATTAATTCATGACTGCATGTATCTGCTTAAAAAATTTGATAACTTTATTGCAAACCCTGTAAATAGCAGGGTCTTGTAGTCAACTATTTTAAGTGCATATCTGTTTAGATATAATGAATAGAGGTGTCCTAAATAATATTCGTATGGAATAAGTTAAACTTTAGTCGTTGTTTTAATTAATTACAAACTTTGAATTTATGAGATAAAAGTAGGGTTAATAATTGGGGCTTAATAGTTTAATGACAGCTATCAACGGCTACATAGTCGAATGACTACACGAAACTGAGACTAACAATAATTTGGATAAAAATAGATAAACTGCGCGAAGTATATATCAGTACCCAACTATAATTAATATTGGTTGCGTTGAAGTGCCATTGTTTTAATAACGTTAGCTTTTTTCTGTACGGTTAGTATTTTTCGTGATGGTGGTCAAATATTTTCACTGCCTCGAGAGTAAAATCCGATATTTATAGTGAAAACAAAGTCTTGTTGGCGAAACTTTGATGAAATGTTCAAATTTCCCACCCACCTACCAACGATTCTTATACCTTTCAATCAATTTCCACGGAAGGCACGAGTAATAACGACAGCTCCCTCGGGAATTGTTTCAGGGTTTACAAAGTGTAGTTTTTAATTCTTTTATCGTGCTGCAATAAAAATTATTACACACATCTAAATGCCTATTTTAAGGAACCTCTGATTAAGTTGATTAGAATTTAGCGCAGAAAATAATTGGACTTGATCAGAGGCTCCTTAAGGTAGGTTACATCCCGTTTCTGTATGATTAATACAAGACGTTAAGTGCGTTTTTTCAGTTATCGTTGCTTCATAATTTTGCAACACTTGCTCTGGCAATAAATAAGGATGCTCCAACAGATAAGCTCTGAGTCCCTTTTATAGTGTTCACTCATTTTATATGGGGTAAAACAGTAGCCTCCAATTAAGACAATTCACTGTCAGCTAAAAATGGGTTGGCAGTGATGGATTTGCTTATTTTATAGACAACATATTATCTAAAGCTTTCTTAGCCAATTTAGCATCTTCAGTTTCCACTGTAATTTGATTAACAACATGTCCTGCAACTAGGTTTTCTAGCACCCAAGCTAAGTGCTGAGGATCAGTTCTAAACATGGTAGAACACATGCTTAATGTAGATGACATGAAATGTACATTTTTACCTTGGTCTTTACATTCTTCATGCAAACGATTGACCAAATTTAATTCTGTTGCCACTAGCCAGCGAGTATTAGGTTCTGCTTCACGAACGACTTTTAAGATATTCTCTGTAGAGCCAATATAGTCTGCTTTTTGACAGACTTCAAAACAAGCTTCTGGATGTGCAATCACTTTGGTTTCAGGGTGTTTTTCTTTAAATTCATCGATATGCTCAGGTTCAAAGACTTGATGCACAGAACAAAAGCCAGACCAAAGAATAATTTTAGCCTCTTTAATCTGTTTCTCAGTTAACCCACCCATGGGTTTACCAAAGTCCCAAACCACCATTTTATCTAATGGAATACCCATTAAATGCCCAGTAGTTCTGCCTAAATGTTGGTCAGGGAAAAACAAAATTTTCTCACGTTTAGCAAAACTCCACTCTAAAACCTTTTTTGCATTGGATGAAGTACAAACAATACCTTCGTGTTGTCCACAAAATGCTTTTAAGTCAGCGGCTGAATTAATATAAGTCACAGGTGTGACTATATTATCTGCATCGATTACTTGCGATAGCTCATCCCAACATTTTTGTACATTGGTTGCATTTGCCATGTCGGCCATGGAACAACCAGCCGCTAAATCAGGCAAAATTGCAATTTGTCCGGGTCGGGATAATATATCAGCCACTTCTGCCATAAAATGGACGCCACAAAAAACAATATATTCAGCCTCTGACTCCGAAGCTTCTCTAGAAAGTTTTAACGAATCACCTGTAATATCAGCATGTTTAAATACCTCGTTTCGCTGATAATGATGGCCTAAAACAATACACCGTTTACCTAATTTTTCCTTAGCGGCAATAATACGGGCTTCACATTCTTCATCATCGAGTAATGCATAATCTTGGATAGGTAATGGTGTGGAAGTCATAATATTTTCATGTGTTGTAGATTAGGCTGCCGTTTGTTTGGCAACCTAACTTTTACATTGATTTTATTTGCTGAATTAACGATAAAATTGTTAATGCTAGCGAGGATATAAATCAATCTTCTTTTGCTTCAGATTTTTCTGTGGGCTTACGCAATTTAATGCCTAACTCGCGTAATTGTGCATCATTGACAATAGCCGGTGCATCCACTAATGGACAAGCAGCTGATTGAGTTTTAGGGAATGCGATAACATCTCTGATTGAACTTGATCCAGTCATTAACATGACTAACCTGTCAAGTCCAAAAGCAATACCACCGTGTGGAGGACAACCATATTTTAAAGCGTCTAATAAGAAACCAAATTTCTCTCTCGCTTCTTCTTCACCTATACCCAATATTTCAAGTACTTTAGTTTGCATATCCGTGTGGTTAATACGAATTGAGCCACCCCCTAATTCTGTCCCGTTCAAAATCAAATCATATGCACGTGATAAGGC
The DNA here is from genome assembly GCA_023145835.1 of Methylococcales bacterium. GTDB lineage: Bacteria > Pseudomonadota > Gammaproteobacteria > Methylococcales > Methylomonadaceae > QPIN01. The sequence continues at coordinate 4,698 of JAGLDH010000050.1, read as the reverse complement.
TTGTCCAGGGTTAGCTTCAAGCTCTTCAATCGTACAGCTAGGTGCTGTAAAGGGGTGATGAATCGCATTCCAGCGTTGATTTTTATCATCCCAATCAAACATAGGGAAGTCAATTAACCATAAGGGTTTCCAATCACCTTCCGCCAAACCACGATCTAAACCGATTTTAACGCGTAATGCACCCATCGCTTCGTTGACTATTTTAGTTTTATCCGCACCAAAGAAAATCAAATCACCTGTTTTAGCACCAGTTTTAGTCAATACACTTTCCCACACTTCCGCAGGGGCAAATTTAACAATAGGAGACTGTAATCCTTCTAGTCCACCATCTCTATCATTGACTTTAATATAAGCCAAACCTCTTGCGCCATAAATACTGACATATTTAGTTAACGCATCAATTTCTTTTCTGGTTAAATCAGAACCATTAGGGATTTTTAAAGCAACAACACGACCATTTTGATCATTTGCAGGTCCTGAGAAGACTTTAAAGTCTACCTCTTTCATGTCATCTGCAATATCCACTAATTCTAAAGGAATACGTAAATCAGGTTTATCTGAACCATATCGTCTCATTCCTTCTTCATAGGTCATCACTGGGAAATCACCTAAATCGACATTCAAAACTTCAGAAAATAATTTTTTAATCATGACTTCCATCGTGCCCATGATTTCATCTTCATTCATGAACGAAGTCTCTATATCCAGCTGAGTAAATTCTGGTTGTCTATCAGCACGTAAATCTTCATCACGAAAACAACGAACAATCTGATAATATTTGTCCATACCCGAAATCATTAACAACTGTTTATACAATTGTGGTGATTGGGGTAAAGCAAAAAAAGCATTCTCGTGAGTACGACTGGGAACAATATAATCCCGAGCCCCTTCAGGCGTTGCTTTAGTTAAAATAGGGGTTTCAATTTCAAAATATTCCTGATCATCCAGAAAGTTACGTAAGTTGCGAGTCACATCTCTACGCACCTTCATTTTTTGTTGCATTTCGGTACGGCGTAAATCAATATATCGATAACGTAAACGCATTTCTTCATTGACTTCTATCTCGCTTTCAATCGGAAATGGAGGTGTTTCTGACTCGTTAAGCACTTCTATTTCATCGACGACGACTTCAATCTCACCCGTTTTCATATTAGGATTGATTGTGCCTTCTAAACGATCTTTAACCGTGCCTTTCACTCGTAAAACATATTCGCTGCGCACACTTTCTGCAATAGCAAAGGTTTCTGCTCCATCAGGATTAAACACGACTTGCACTAACCCTTCACGATCTCTAAGGTCAATAAAAATGACGCCTCCATGATCTCGACGACGATGAACCCAACCACATAGTTCAACGACTTCACTTAAATGTTGCTTTGTTACTTCTCCGCACTTGTGCGTACGCATATTTATTTCTCTATTTACTGAGGGTTAAAAGTACTTTTTCCTTAATATTGTATTTACTTATCAAGGTTTTGATGATATTTATTTCTGAATGATGTATACATCATTCAGAAATATAGTCGTATATTTCACCTAATGGCTACAGCCATCGCTACCACAACTATGCCCATTTTTTTTAGTAGAGGTAGATTCTGTCTTATTTTTCTTAGGCCCACCTTTAAAGTCGGTTTCATACCAACCACTGCCCTTTAATCTAAAGCCAGCGGCAGAAATTTTTTTCTTTAATTCTGGTTTATTACATTCTGGACAATCAACTAAAGGATCATCACTCATTTTTTGTATTGCTTCATGCTCGTTTCCACAAGCCTGACATTGATATTCATATATAGGCATTGGATGCTCCAAAAAAATCAAAAATATGACTATATATAAGGCCTATATTTCATTTTTTCAAGAGCCTTCTATAGAATAAGCTAACTATTTTAATAGAAAAACGTAAAGACTATGGATAAATTAACACTCATTCAGCCCGATGACTGGCATTTACACGTTAGAAATGGAGAAATGCTTAAAGCAGTTATTGCCCATACAGCATCACAATTCGCTAGAGCAATTATAATGCCCAACTTAAAACCACCTGTTACAACAGTTGAACAAGCGTTAAACTATCGATCAGATATAGTGCAAGCATTACCAAATCACACTAGTTTTAATCCATTGATGACACTTTATCTAACAGATACTACATCAAAAGATGACGTTAAAAAAGCGGCTGTATCAGAGCACATTCATGCCTTTAAACTCTATCCAGCGGGAGCAACAACCAATTCAGATTCTGGTGTTAGCAACCCTAAAGCGATATATCCTATTTTGGAAACCATGGAACAGGTTGATATACCTTTATTAATCCATGGGGAAGTTACAGATAATGAGTGTGATATTTTTGATAGAGAAAAAATATTTGTAGAATCTAGCCTAAACGACATTGTTCAGAACTTTCCTAATCTCCGTATTGTTGTTGAACATGTCACAACTAAAGAAGCGGTCGATTTTGTTCTCGCTAGCCCAAACAAAGTTGCAGCAACAATTACGCCTCAACATTTATTGTTTAACCGTAATGCAATTTTAGCTGGAGGCATACGTCCACACTATTATTGCTTACCCATTATAAAACGTGAACATCATAGACAAGCCTTATTAAAAGCGGCGACCAGTGGAAACCCTAAATTTTTTCTAGGAACGGACAGTGCCCCCCACTTATCAGGTGCTAAAGAAAACAGTTGCGGGTGTGCCGGTTGTTATAGTGCTTACGCTGCATTAGAGCTTTATGCCGAAGCTTTTGAACAAGTCAATGCATTAGACAAATTAGAAGGTTTTGCTAGCTTTTTTGGTGCTGATTTTTACCAGTTACCTAGAAATACCAAAACGATTACACTCCAAAAACAAAATTGGACTATTCCTGACAATTACATTGTAGATAATGAAACGATTACCCCTCTTAAGGCAGGTGAAGTTTTAAACTGGAAGCTTATAAACTAGTTGTTGATTAAACGAGAAAATCACTCAACTAAAAGAGGCTTAATTCTCAACCAAGGCTCTTAAATCATTTAAACAGATTAAGATATACTACGTGTGGCTAAATTAGCTAGCCCAGCACCGTCAGTTAATATAGAAATATATCAATAAAAAGGTTTCAGACGTAGGCGGGGGTAGCCTCTTTGGCAACCCAACAACATGAATACTAAAATTGTTGGGTTAATATTAGAGCCGTAGGCTCAACTTACAAAAAACATACCTATTATCCTAATGTTAGTGACAACTTTCCCTTCCATACGCTAAACTTTTTGTATTAAAACTTAACTTTCAACAGCCTAACACCAATCGTCATCCCTTAATATTTTCAGTGATATAGTCACAAAAACTCAGTGATATAGTTAACAAAAATAAATAATTAACCTTAATATAATGATTATTCGTAACTTAAACTATTTTATGAGAATCTATATTATGTTTAATATTAACTACTTATTATCTTTTTCTTTACTCCTCTTTTCACCCTTTTCAAATGCAGTAGCAGTTACCGCTACCCCCAACGCATGCCTTGTGACTAGAACAATACAGGCAAACCAATGGTATCAAATAGGCATACCCTGTGAAGCACCCACAGGCCAAAACACGGTAGCTGCTATTTTTGGTGATGATATACCCGGCACTTATGACACCGACTGGGTTTTGTATTCTTATAATCCAACAACTAACGCTTATGAAAAAACTGCTCTAACAGATACCCTTGAGGTAGGAAAAGGTTACTGGGTTATCAGTGTTAATCAAATAACCACGTTGAAGATGCCACATGGAAGCCAGCCAGTAAACGTACAAAGCTCCTCACAATGTTCAAAAGCAAATTGTTTTGAATCAACCTTAGCCACAACAGGAAGCGATCAATATCAAATGTTAGCCAACCCTTTTGAATATTTTATTGAAGGAAAAGATTTACGGGTTAATACTGGCACCTCTGTTGGATTAACACTTGCGGAAGCAGACACTAACGGTGTAGTAGCAAACAAATTATTGAGTTTTAATGGGTCTATCAATGTTGAACTTCAAAACCTGATGATTGAACCTTGGACAGGTTTTTGGATAAAAACCTTATCATCAGCTTCAATTAATCAAGCCCCATCACTACTATTCCCAACAACTAAAGTAAGTACTTCAGCCCCCATTACTAGACAACAATTGAAAGCAATGATTGGAAATGGAGCCGATGTAACACAGGTGAATACTTCTCAAATTACAAATATGTCTCGTTTATTTGAGCATAATGCATCTTTCAACCAAGATATAAGTAATTGGGATGTTAGCAATGTGACCACAATGTATCGTATGTTTAGAAATGCAAAGAATTTCAACCAAAATATAAGCGATTGGAATGTGAGTAATGTGATCAATATGTCTCTTATGTTTAAAGGAGCCTCATCTTTCAACCAAGATATAAGCAATTGGAATATGAGCAATGTAATTAATATATCAGGTATGTTTGCTAGTGCAACATCATTTAACCAAGATATAAGTCATTGGGATGTTGGTAATGTGACTCATATATACTCTATGTTTAAGGGTGCAACATCTTTCACCAATCAAAATTTAAGCAACTGGAAAGTGCTAAAGGTAATTTATCATGAAGATTTTTTTACCGAAGTAGGCCCGAATAATATTGAACCTAAATGGTCATAACCCATAAGAAATCTCTGATCAAGTTCAATTATTTATAGCTTGCTAAAACGGCCGATATTT